>NZ_LMTZ01000082.1 GCF_001456025.1 Mastigocoleus testarum BC008 | reverse complement strand
AAGTGGATTTTTCATTTTGGTAGACGGTGAAAACTCCGTTCTACCATTTTTTTGGCACCAAGTTAATATTCCGGACAGGTCTAATATAGAAAATGATTTAGATGAAAATGATTTAGATGAAAATAATTTAACCCGAGAATGGCGTGAACCAATTACAAACAGTCATACACTAGCAGTTTTTCAATACACTTCAGGTTCTACAGGTAAACCCAAAGGAGTAATGTTAACCCATGGGAACTTATTACATAATTCCGCTCTAATTCATCAGTGTTTTGGACATAGTAAAGACAGTCAAGGTGTAATTTGGTTACCACCTTATCATGATATGGGTCTAATCGGAGGAATTATACAACCCCTGTATGGAGGTTTTCCCGTTACCCTGATGTCTCCAGTTGATTTCTTACAAAAACCCTATCGTTGGTTACAAGCAATTTCTCGGTATAAGGCTACTACGAGTGGTGGTCCTAATTTTGCTTATGACTTGTGCATGCATAAAATAACTGAAGAACAGCGAGCAACTCTCGATCTAAGTAGTTGGGAAGTCGCTTTCAATGGAGCCGAACCTATTCGTGCAGAGACTTTAGAACAATTTGTTGCAGTATTTGAACCTTGTGGTTTTCGTAAAGAAGCCTTTTACCCCTGCTATGGAATGGCTGAATCGACCTTAATTATATCTGGTGGTTTAAAAGATTCTCAGCCAGTTTACAAGACTATTCAAGCCAATAGGTTAGAGGAAAATCGAGTAGTTTTAACAACAAAAGATAACCATAAAAATCTTACTCTAGTCAGTTGCGGACAAACTAGAATGAACCAAAAAATTACGATCGCAGATCCGGAAAAATTAACATCTTGTTCCCCGGGTCAAGTTGGTGAAATTTGGGTATCAGGTCAAAGTATCGCTCAAGGATATTGGAATTGTTCCGAGCAAACAAAGCTCAATTTTCAAGCTTATTTATTGGACAGTGGAGAGGGACCATTTTTACGAACTGGAGATCTAGGATTTATAGAAGATGGTGAGTTATATATTACTGGACGGATCAAAGACTTAATAATTATTCGGGGTCGCAATCACTATCCTCAAGATATCGAACAGACAGTTCAAACTAGTCACCCAGCTTTAAAAATGGGTCATGGAGCAGCATTTTCAGTTGAAGTAGAAGGAAATGAAACATTAGTAATTACCCAAGAAGTAAAACGTAGTTATTTACGCAAACTAAATATCAATCAAGTAGTTACAGCTATTTGTCAAGCAGTAGCACAAGAACATGAAATCCAAGTATCTGGGATTTTGTTACTAAAGACTGGAAGCATACCTAAGACTTCTAGCGGTAAAATTCAACGTTATGCTTGTCGTCAAGGTTTTATGAATAATACTTTGAATGTTGTATCAGATTGGACTTCAAGTCCGAGAATGAAATCTGAGTTTCGGAATTTACAAGCAGAATTAAATCAAATAGAGCAAGATTTGCACACTAATCGATCGCCCCATCAATCCCTCATAAAATCTGATTCTCAAGTCAATGGTCAAGGAAACTATGGAGAAAATATTCAAACTCAAAGAATATCTGTAGTTAAACCACCTAATTCCTACTTTTCTCAAACAGAAGAGACTCAAATTCAAAATATATCTGTAACGCAGATTCAAGAACAGAACACTTGCGATAATCAGGAAATGCTTTCCAGTTCCCATAACAGCTTAGAAGCAATTCAGAATTTGTTAGTAGTTAGGATTATTGATTATCTCAAAGCTAATGCGACCCATCTTAATGTTGATGATATAGATATCCAAAAACCCTTAACCACATATGGATTGGACTCTTTAGCTTTAATTGAATTATCAGCCCAATTAGAAAATTGGCTTGGGTTTGGGCTTTCTCCGACTACTTTATATGAATATCCCACCATTAAAACTCTTGCTGAATATCTGGATTCTTTGCAAAATCAAAAACTTGAAGCAAAAGTAGAAGAACTCTCCGAACAACAAATCGATTCAGTACTACAAAAATTATTGGACTAAATCAAACTCAATAAAAGGTAGAACCATGTCAACGTCTAATCTATCCCAAGATATATCCAGTTTATCCACAGCAGAAAAACGCCAACTAATTAAAAAACTAATATCCCAAAGAGCAACCGATCTCCATAATTGCGACCTTTCTAACTTAGAAACCTTTTTTAGTCAGTTGTTGGGAAACAGTAAAGACATACCACCTGAATATTACAACTTTTCCCTCTATCCCGATTACCGCAAGCTTATCGAACAAATTCAGGGAATGAAAGATATAGGTGCTTTCAATCCATATTTCACCATGCATGATGGTTTAAATAACCACATAACCGTAATTAACGGTCAAGAATTTATTAATTATTCCAGCTACAACTACATCGGTTTATCCGGGGATCCTAGAGTATCCGCTTTTGCTCAAGAAGCAATTTCACATTTCGGAACATCTGTATCTGCTAGTCGCATTGTTTCTGGAGAAAGACCATTACACCGCAAATTAGAAACAGAGCTAGCAAAATTCATTGGTACCGAAGACTGTATAGTTTACGTCGGAGGTCATTCCACTAACGTTACAACCATCGGTCATTTATTTGGAGAAGATGATTTAATTATCCACGATGCACTCATTCACAACAGTGCTTTAGAAGGTTGTAAATTATCTGGAGCCAAAAGAATTTCATTCCCCCACAACAATTGGGAGGAACTAGATCGGATCCTCCAAGAGCGAAGACATAAATACAAACGGGTATTATTAGTAATTGAAGGTATCTATAGTATGGATGGAGATATTCCCGATCTACCAAAATTTATTGAAATTAAAAAACATCATAAGACATTCCTAATGGTAGATGAAGCCCATTCCATCGGTGTTTTAGGAGAACATGGTCGTGGGATCGGTGAATATTTTGGAATAAATCCTGCAGATGTGGATTTATGGATGGGTACCCTAAGTAAATCTTTTGCAAGTTGTGGGGGTTACATAGCTGGTTGCAAAGCTTTAGTGGAGTATCTCAAATATTCAGCACCAGGATTTGTGTATAGCGTTGGGATGTCACCACCAAATGCAGCAGCAGCTCTTGCAGCAATTAATGTCCTAAAAAGCGAGCGAGAAAGAGTTAAATGTTTGTATCAGCGCTCAAAGCTATTTTTAGAACTTGCTAGTCAGAAAGGACTTAATACGGGTATGAGTCGTAATACTCCAATCGTACCGGTGATTTTAGGTAACTCTCAACAGTGTATCCAACTTTCTCAACTCCTCTTTGAACAAGGTATTAACGTTAGACCTATTATCTATCCTGCAGTTCCAGATAAAGAAGCTCGTCTGCGGTTTTTCATCACTTCCACACATACAGAAGAACAGATTCGTTTCACCGTAAATACAGTAGCCGAAAAATTAACTCAAACCAAAGCATATTAATTTTACAGACTTTGTTTTTCCACAAAATCCTGTAGAGACTTACCAAAACCTGAACCGCACCTACGGTGAATGGTGTCGGTGTAGCCTTTGGTAGGTCTGTACAATGATGTATTTTTACATCGAAATAAAGCAATTGAGGTAAACCAATGAAATCAGCATTAAAACTACCAAAACTTTTGTATAGAACAGCCATCCTCAAACTGAGTCATAATAACTCAGACCCCGTGACTGATTATGACAATGCTGCTGCATCCTACGACGAATATTACTCCAAATATCTGGGGAAACGGGCGTTAGAAATGTTAGAAAAACTACCCATAAAGCCGGGAGATTGTATTTTAGATTTAGCTTGTGGTACTGGCGTTTTTAGCCATCCATTAGCAGAACAAGTTGGAGAATCGGGAACAATTGTTGCAGTAGATATTTCCCCAGGGATGCTACAACAAAATCGAGAGAAAGCAATGATTAAAAACCTATCAAATATTAACTTTGTTGAATCAGATGCTCTTTCATTTTTACAACGAGTTTCCTCCAACTCGGTTGATGGTGTAGTTTGTGCTTGGGGAATTTGCTACATGAATCACGAGCAATTACGACAGGAATTAGAAAGGGTAGTTAAACCCGGTGGTTTTATTGGTTTAATTGAAAATCGAGCTTGCACCCTCAAAGATGTATCCGATCTATTTACCAAAGTTCTTATGGATTATCCAGAAGCAATAGAAAAAAATATGGTTTTACATTTACCTAAAGACCATAAATATTTAGTCAAAGCTTTTTGTAAAAATAGGTTTAAAGCTCTAGAAGCATTAGATGATTTTGTTGTAGTACCTTGTAAAAATGGGAATGAAATCGTAGATTACATGGTCAAATCAGGGGCTTCAGCCGGTTTTATAAATGCATTAGAAGCATCAATGGTAAATACAGTTTTGCAAAAATTAATTGAATATGCAAATGAAGGAATGTCTAGGGGAAGAAAGATATTAGTCAAACATGAATTTTCTATTTTGATTGGTGAAAAAATTTAATACTATTAGGAGTGGGATATATTTCCCACTTGTAATCATCTTTTTATCCCCAATAAAATTTAAAAATAATTACTAACTAGGTAATCAAAGTAATTTGTATATGCATAATTGATTTCTATTCGTAATTACCCATTACCCATTACCCATTACCAGTTACCAATTACCAATTACCCATTACCAATTACCCATTACCAATTACCCATTACCAATCAAAAAAATCAGAGTTTATTAAATGAGTTGGTTTTATTTAATTTTAGCAATATTGTTAGAAACAGCCGGTACTAGTTGTATGAAATTATCCGCAGGTTTCACTAAAACTTTACCATCAGTGCTGATATTATTTTTCTACATTTCTAGTTTATTTTTTTTTACAAATTCCCTTAATGGTATTAAACTCAACGTCGCTTATGCTGTTTGGTCTGGGCTAGGAACAGCACTTGTAGCATTATTAGGATTCATCTTTTTTAAAGAACCACTATCTGCAATGAAAATAGTATCAATTGGCTGGATTATTTTAGGTGTCATTGGTTTGAACCTAAGCATATCTCATGGTTAAAAATAAAAAATTACATTATTCAAACTACGGTTACAGCAATACCCTAAATATGCTTCGATAATGATTGAACCTCTCAACTAACGGAGAAAGACAAACCTAAAGGTTAAGTTTTAACTCCATAGAGGAATTATCCGAGCAAAAAATAATGGCGAAATATAAATTCTATACAACAGATGTTTTCACAAATATAATCTTTGGTGGAAATCCTTTAGCTGTGTTTCCTGATGCGCGGGGAATGAGTAGTGAATTAATGCAGAAAATTGCAAAAGAATTCAACCTTTCAGAAACAACTTTTGTATTTCCACCCGAAAACCCCAAGAATACCAAGCAGTTACGAATTTTTACACCCGGAACTGAATTACCCTTTGCAGGTCATCCCACTGTAGGAACAGCTTATGTGCTTGCTTCTATTGGTGATATTACCCTAAAAAATGAAACCACAGAAATAGTATTTGAAGAGAAAGTAGGACCTGTAGGTGTTTCAATTCATTCACAAGATGGTAAACCGAAATCAGCATATTTAACAGCAGCTCAACTTCCAAAATTTGGACCATCTCCACCAGAACCATCCATAATTGCAAGCGCTCTTTCTCTAGATAAAGAAGATTTACTCTTAGGAGATTGGAATCCAGAAGCTGTCTCTTGTGGAGTTCCTTTTTTCTTTATTCCAGTGCGCGATCGCAAAACCCTTGGTAAAGCTGCAGTTAACCTGGAATACTGGAAAAAACATCTTCAATCTTCTTGGTTTGAACATTTGTACATATTTTGCTTTGACCCCGAATATTCACAAGCAAACTTACGTTCTAGAATGTTTGCACCAGCAATGGGTATACAAGAAGACCCAGCAACAGGTGCTGCTGCATCAGCTTTAGCTGGGTATTTGGGTATTAGAGAGTCAGCTTCTCATGGTGAGTTGCAATGGATCGTTGAACAAGGTATTGAAATGGGACGTCCCAGTATATTGTACGTTCAAGCCCACAAAGCAAACGGTCGAATTGAAACTGTGCGGGTGGGAGGTGAATCGGTAATGGTTAGTGAAGGAACAATTGAAGTTTAAAGGGAACGGGGAATAGGGAGCAGTGAGCAAGCAGGGAACAGAGGATAAATAAAAATCTTTGTTTTTAACGTAATTTCTTAGAATTTAAAGTCTGAATTAAAGTAGGCTTTTCCATCAGCAAAGAAAATTTTCTTGTATCTGAAAGTGGAAAATTACCCTGATGATTTTTTTGTAAGTTGTTCTTTTGTGAACTATTCTTTTGCAAATTATTCTTTTGTAACTTCATCGCAACCCTACAAACCTGACACATAAACAATCTCCTTCTTTTACCAATCACCAATTACCAATTACCAATTACCCATTCCCAATTATCACTTTCTAACGATGTAATAACTATTTTGTAAATCATGCTCCAATTGCTTAATCTCAACGCTAGAAAAACCAGCATCTTGAAGCATTTCTAAAGCCTTTTCCTCACCCCACATCGCACCAAGACCCATTCCATTCATAGCTAGAGAAACCGTCATACAGTGCATACAAGAAATCGTATATAACAATGGTGCGATTGGATGATTCAGATTTCCCGCAATATCGCTAGAAGCACAAATATCTTGCATTAAGTAAACACCATTCGGACGTAAAGCTTGAAAGATTCCCCTTAAAACCACATCTGGTTTAGCTTGATCGTGGATTGCATCAAATGTACAAATCAAATCGTATCGAGAATTTTCATTTAGAGTTGCAACATCCTTCACTTGAAAACTGATATTACCTAAACTAAGACCTTGGGCTTCATTTCTTGCTCTAGTAATAGCTTCTGCAGAAATGTCGTAACCGCAAAATCTACTCGCAGGGAAGATTTGAGCCAACTTATTTAACGCTCTACCGCTACCACAACCCACATCCAGAACATCAGCACCATTTCGTAATTTTTCAGTTAAACCAGGAACCAAACCAAGAATGCTATCTAGTGAAGATACAACGCTTTGTCCGCTATCATCAGCCATCACCTCATGAAAGCGCTTATAAGCCGAATAGGGGACTCCACCACCTTGACGAAAACATTCAACAATTTGATCTTCTACAGCCCCTAAAATTGATATATATTGGGTTAATACAGCAATATTATCAGCACCTGCGTCTCTAGTTAATAAAATCGCATATTCTCGCGGTAGGAAATAAGTACTATTCTCGGGGAAATATTCCACAATATTCCCAGTAACCATAGCTCCCAACCATTCCCGCACGTAACGTTCACTTAGATTTGCTGCATCCGCAATTTCTTGGGTGGTTGATGGTTCTAACTCAGCCAAAACATCAAATAACTTCGTGCGATGACCGACCGATATCATTAATGCGATCGCGCTATTGTTGAGAATATCAAGCATTCGACCAGCAAACGCTTCTGTCTTACTTTCACTCAGTATTTGGGCTACCATAAGTATTATTACTGGTATAGTTGTTTCCTGATTAATTGCAGATTATAAAAGGCAATCGGGAAAAAGTGGGGAAGAGATAGTTTGAGTAATGAGTAATAAGTAACAAGTAATGAGTAATAAGTAACCAGTAATTTGTTTACTGATCCGATTAATTGCTATATGGCTAACACCACGCTAACGCGAATCTCCAATCCCAAATCCCCAATCCCCATTATCATAAGTATTCAAACAGACATAACATTAAGCTATGACAGTAGGTGTTTGGATATTAGGCGATCGCCTTTCGTTAAAACAAGCTGCACTACAAAGTTATAAACAAAAAGATGGCTTA
This sequence comes from Mastigocoleus testarum BC008, assembly GCF_001456025.1. GTDB lineage: Bacteria > Cyanobacteriota > Cyanobacteriia > Cyanobacteriales > Nostocaceae > Mastigocoleus > Mastigocoleus testarum. The sequence goes on along the minus strand of NZ_LMTZ01000082.1, from coordinate 3,062 downwards.
CCAGTTATCTTTATTGAGTCGCTCAACCATGTAAAAGTACGCCCTTACCACAAACAAAAATTAGTTTTGGTATGGTCAGCAATGCGTCATTTTGCTGCAGAGTTAAGAGAAAATGGATACTCAGTAAGCTATGAAATTGCTGAAGATTTCGCCACACCATTACAAGCATGGGTAAAAGAAAATCAGATTACAGAATTGCGAGTAACTGAACCCACCGATCAACCATTCTTGCAAACCATCCAAAATTTAAACCTACCTTGCAAAGTTACCTTTATTCCGGATAATCATTTCCTCTGGAGTAAAGAAGAATTTAAAAATTGGGCTCAAGGACGAAAACGTTTGTTAATGGAAGATTTTTATCGGGAAGGACGAAAACGTTTTCAAATTTTGATGGAAAATGATAAACCGATTGGTGGAAAGTGGAATCTCGACAAAGAAAATCGCAAACCACCCAAAGGTAAGTTAAATACACCACCAGCAAAATGGTTTGAACCCGATGAAATTACTCAGGAAGTTATAAAACATTGTAGAGACATTGCTTGTAATATCTCGACCTATGGAGAAATAGAAAATTTTCGTTGGGGAGTCACCCGTACCCAAGCATTACAAGTATTAGATTGGTTCCTAGAAAATCGTTTAGCAGGTTTTGGTCCCTACCAAGATGCAATGGTCACAGGAGAAGATACAATGTGGCATGCCATGCTTTCTCCATACCTCAATTTGGGTTTATTGCAGCCATTAGAAGTAATTCAAGCCGCAGAAAAAGCATACCATCAAAATCAACTGCCCTTAAATAGTGTCGAAGGATTTATCCGTCAAATATTGGGTTGGCGAGAATATATGCACGGAATATATCACTATACCTGTGCAGACTATCCCGAAAAAAATTGGTTTAACCACACCAAACCCCTCCCAGAATTATTCTGGAACGGCGAAACCAAAATGAATTGCTTGCATCAAATTCTTACTCAAGTACAGCGTACTGGTTACGCCCATCATATTCAACGGTTAATGGTATTGAGTAATTTTAGTTTGATTGCAGGATTTTCACCCCAGGAAGTAGAAAACTGGTTTCATGCAGCATTTATTGATGCTTACGATTGGGTAATGCAAACCAACGTCATTGGAATGGGATTATTTGCCGATGGTGGAATATTAGCATCCAAACCCTACGCCTCATCAGCCAACTATGTAAATAAAATGAGCGACTATTGTAAAAGCTGTTCTTACAACCACAAAGAACGAATAGGAGAAAAAGCCTGTCCCTTCAACTTCTTCTATTGGGACTTTTTACATCGTCATCGTCCAAAGCTCCAAACCCAAGGAAGAATGAGTTTTATTTTAAAGAATCTAGACAAGATGTCAGCCGAAGAATTACAAACCATACAGAACCAAGCAGAAAACTGGCATTTCTCTGCAACAAAAACTTAAATTTTTGGTATTATGGGTATAATTATCCTACTTTTTTGTCTAGGGTTAACCCCTATCGTTTGACGTTCAAGAAACCTATAAGTTCAAGAAACCTATAAGTTCAAGAAACCTACAAGTCCAAAAGACTTTCATATCATAAATACTTAAATTCTAGATAGAAGAAAACATGAGTTATGACTATCTGATATTTCGTGCTGGCAAAAATGTACCAGCAGAGATGTCTGCAATTGAAGAAGACGACCTGATTCCTGTCGGGACTTACTCGGACTTAAAAGCAAAAATTCTGGCGCTATATCCTCAAACAAAATGGAATGATACTGAGCGAAGAGGTGGACTAATTGACGATGTTGGTCGGTTCGAATTTAATTTTTACGAAGAATCTCAGGTTATGAGGTCATTTTCCATTAGAACCTCCCATCGTCAAGACCGAAATGCAACCCAACAATTCATCGAAAAGCTATGTAACAAACTTGGTTTATTTGCTCTCGATGGTCAACAGCTTAATGTATTTGGGTGTTTAAACCCTGAAATCCAGAAAGTAGCAAGCGGGAGTATTAAGTAAGGATTTATCGTCAGCACTTAGGATTTCAGTACTTAGAATTAAATTGGGGCGATAATCTTAAGGGAGTTGCTTGAAGTGAAAGCGATGAAAATACGGCTATTTGAGAAACAAGATGCTGAAAAAATAGCACAGCTGTTTCATGAAACAGTACGTGAAATCAACATCCACGATTACTCAAAAGCTCAGGTTCAAGCATGGGCTCCCGATAATATTCACTTCAGGGACTGGGAAAATAGATGCTCCAATCGATTCACCTATGTTGCTGACGATAAAGGCGCGATTGCTGGGTTCGGAGAGTTAGAACCCAACGGTCATATCGACTGCTTTTACTGTCATAAGAATTATCAGCGTTGTGGAGTTGGTAGTCAAATATATCAAGCCGTTGAAACCAAAGCCTTAGAATTAGGATTAAAGCATCTAACAACCGAAGCAAGCATTACAGCAAAAACATTTTTTCAACGCATGGGGTTTTCAGTCATCAAAGAGCAAGAAGTAAGCTGTCGGGGTGAAGTATTCATTAATTATCTCATGCAAAAAAATCTCTAAAAAACTGTACTTTCCTTTTCTTTATTTATCAGTCCCCATAAACTAATACCAACTCCCACGACTTCGGAAATCAGTAATAGAAAAGCCGTAATTTGAAATACTTTCCCCCAGCTTGTAACAGGAATTTGGGAAATATGATCTGGACTAATGACAATAAAGTGGTTGTAAACACCAAAAACTAATGCTCCCAACATTGAGCAAAATAATAAAGTTATACCAGTATAAAAGGATTTTCCCTGAAGCAGAACTATGGCAACTATAGGTGCAATAGTGATTACCGGAATGATAAATAAATACTGAAGTATAGAAACTGGAACAGGTATAACTTGATGAGCAAAGCCATGTATTCCAACTACAACAAAATGAAATAAAGTAACTATAATTGCATAGTTAGTAAATTTTTTCATGATTCTATTTCTTTTGACTGTTTTTTATATTTATAGCAACCGCCAGGTTAGCTAGGACGCTAAAGTCAAGACATGCTCCATGGCTTCTCGCAGTGTTCCAAAATTCTCGAGTTGTT
>NZ_LMTZ01000081.1 GCF_001456025.1 Mastigocoleus testarum BC008 | reverse complement strand
TTGATGACAAAACCACGGCATGAATTAAATAAGCAATTACAGACTGTTTAAACCACAAGGGTTCCAGCTTTTCTTAGTGCCATTCCGATCTGTAATCTTAATACTCTTCGGTAGAAATGCATGTGTGTTGTACTCCAATTTTGTTGTTTGGAGTTACCCACACCGGTTCAACCAATAAAGACTGATATTTGATTTAAGTAATTATATGCAGTTAATACATTGATTCATGCATGTAATTTGACACTTCTATTGCTATTCATTAGCAATTTGTATCGTAGGGAATTGTCTTTATTATTAAAGCCTTGTTACATTCGAAGTGGTTTTTAATTTGTGTTTCCCTCTGGGGGTCACACGTTGTCTGTAAGTTGTTCCTTAGGCAGGAATAATTTTAAATGTAACAGCGTCGTCAAACCGGAGGAATAACTTTTCCTTTTCCAAGTTCTTAGCTTTGAGTTATTCAAGATTTTTAAGCTTTTTGACAAAGGTGAAAACCTTGAAGTGAAGCCTTTTCATCATTTTTTTGATGAACAAGCATACGATTTTGACACCTTTGTGATAGGATTAAAAACAAAGGTGTACCCCTGTGACCCACATATCTTGTGGACACAAAGCGGAGGACTATTTTAAGAGGACTCCCATTATGGAAACCTCATCGAAAGCTGTATTTTTCTAGGGTGTGATTGTCAGTCGCCAAACTAAACTAGTCACACTTCTAGATAAAATACCGGCTCTATATAAAGTTTTTACCATTTTTAATATATTTATCGAACCTCCTTTTTGATATAGATATAGAAGCACCATATCATGTTTGGGAGCATTCTGATGAGAAGTGGTCAATTATTTTTATATGTAACAAAATGCTCCTTACTAATGTTTGTGTCATTTTGATTTTTGTGGGAATTGATATTTGATAAAGTCTAGTTGCTAGTGCCAGCTTGATAAAGATGCTGGATATGCATGTTAAATATTGGAAGTTTTTAGCATTTATAGCAGCTAACATAATTTTTATTTTTATAGACATGGATAAGATGATACTGTGACCTAACAAAGCATTGTGATACATATCGTTTATTTTAGAAATGAATTTAAGTAGGTTTACATTTTTTAAACATCTACATCTTTACCTTCAGTTTCATCAGCCCAATCTAATTCAACTTCAAAATCTTCTAAAGATTCACCCAATTCTTCATTGTTCAATAATCTTTTGAATGTTTCTTCTGGAGATAAACCGTATTTGTTTGCTGTATATACAAGTTTTGCACGATAATCCTTTTCCTTTTTAGCCATGTAATACATGATTATCGTTGCCAATTTCGCTCTCACAGATTTTCCAGATAAACGGCACCAAACAATAAATTTATCGATATCTGCTTCACTTAACTCCACCGAGCCTAGTCTTAAAATCGCCATAATTACGTTTTTTTGTTCATTTACATCGGCAGTAGATAGGGGAATTCCTGATACATTGGGCAAGAGTCAAGAATTACTTGTTAAAGCGATCACTGCTGAAGACTTTAATTTATTCACTCAAGAGGTACAAAAATTTACTTCGAGAGAATTGGTCAAGTTGTACAGAGATGGGGTACTAGAGAATGACTTCAACTATATGTTGTGGTCGGTATGCGTAACCTGGGGATTTCAAGTTCACTGGGCACATTTACAGATTATGGCACCAGAAGAGATAGAAACAATGAAGCAGACCTCTCCTTATACGGACACTGAAATACCAGAAAATTTTGATTCTTCAATACCGTTAGAACAAGTAAGGCTCTGGGCACCACAAGACCACATGACTAAAGTGCAGTCAGCATAAAAAATATTAAAAAATAAGCAAAAATTGGATTCATTGTCATTATTCTCATTCATATTTTTGCTTATTAATTCAGTTGAATTGTTAGTAAAAAAGGGGAATCAAGATGTTATTAGAATTTTCAGCAGTAACAGAAGCAGAAAAAGTAATCCAAGAGATGCAAGAGAGGATTAGACTTTGCAAGGAAGTAAAGGATAAGACCGTTGCACATATAGAATTATCACGAGATTTAAATGAATCCTTGAGAAAGAATGGTTTACAACCAGAAGGATGGAGTGGTTTGAGAAGTGCGCTTTCTCAAATTTGGGGATTAGAAAATACTTCAGTCGATGTAAAAGGACTGGCAATAAGATTAGAGAATTCACAGCATGAACTTGCATCTTTGGATCAACAATACCAACAGTTAAAATATGATAAACAGGAAGTAGAATCAAAGCTTGAAATGACAATTCAAAGTAATAAAGAATTGTTCCTTCAAAATGACGAATTAAGAAAAGTAAAAGAAAAATTAGATAGTGTAAGTGATGATTTAGATAGTAATTGGCAAGAGGGGAACTTACATATAGAAAATCTGGAAATTCAAATCAAAAATTTAACGGAAGAAATAGAAGGTTACAAAAAGCAAATAGAAGCTCTGGTTGCAGAAAATAATTTTTACTCCCAAGAAAATATTCAATTAAACAGTGAAAAGCTAGTTTTGACAACAGAAAAAGATGGAGCATACAAAGAGAGGATAGCACAGCTAGAATCTATGGTTGCAGAATTGCAAAGTGCAAATCAAAGTCTTGAGTGGCAGAAAAACCAAGCAACAAAAATGGTGCAAACTCAAGCTGAACAAGCGATTCCTAAAGCATCTTGGAAAGTTAATGATGTTGTTCAAGTTATTGGTACAGGTAAAGTAGTAAAAATTTGTGGCTATCCTCTTGGTGAAAAATCAGGTCATTTTGTATGCAGAATGCCAGATGGTAGTAAAGAAAATTTCTTCACAGGTCAATTACGATTTATCCAGTCTGGTGATGTAGAAGGAAAAGAAAAATTAACCAGTGAGAATCCCCCACAAACACCCCAGTTAGATTTAGAAGTAGAGGAAGTTGTTGTTGGTAAGGACTACGTTCCACCTCAAGAACGCGCACATCAATTTATCAAGTCCTACAAAGTCAAAACAACCACTTGGGAAGATTTTCAGAACATAGCACAGGGAGATTCTGACATCCTCAAAGAAATCAGCATGTCGAAGCTGAAGAAAAAGTTAACTGTCAAGACTGCATTACCAGGTTTGTTTGGGGATTACGTATTACGCACTGGAAACACCAGTGATTTAGCTTGGTTGAATTCTCCAACCTTTGATAAAGTTGCTACTGAGGCAATGAATAAAAGAATTGAACAGGAATTAGAACAAAGTTTGCAGCAAACAGCATCTGAGTTTTTTGCAATTCATAACAGTCCAAAGAAGTTGGGGAATATTAAATGGGAGACAATTCGTGAATATGCCCAAGGTGATGGTAACAAAATTGAAGCACTAATCAAAGTTGCAAATGCTAGTGCTGGTAACAAAGAAAACTCTAAAACTCAATTCTGTGACAGTTTAGAAAATCTGTGTGTGGACTACATTGCAAGGACAGGTGACAAGTCAGACCTTCAATGGGTACCTTTCGCAAGCTTAGTGTTGATGAAGCTTGGAGAAAATAACGCAATTTCCAGAGAAGAAAATCTTCCTCAAGAAACTGCGCTGTCCCTGTCTAAAGTAAATTCTGCATCTATATTACATGCAGAAGAAGTAGAGTTTGGTATTGAAGATAAATCAGATATTAATGAGAAGAAAATATCTGACTGTAAAACTGTTGAGCAATTGGAGGAAATTTCTGGATGTAATCCCAGCAATATAAAAGATGCGGATGATGCAGGCGTGATTGCAGATATTTATGAGATCCACATTGAGAGAACTGGGGAATTTGAAAAACTCAACTGGTTGCCTGAATCAATTCAAGATGAGATATATCAAAGATTAGGGCGTGGATCTCGACCTCTTGATTTTGAGATTGGAGAGAAAGTACGTGGGGTGGATCTTTATTCTGCCTACTGTAGTAAGGCTGGTGTGGTAACTCGTCTTACTCCTGGATTAATCTCAGTTGCCTGGGAAGATGGAAAATTCAACACTCACTATGCAGAAGATTTGGAGATTATTCCAGAATCCTTAGCGTTACAGGTTGCGTGAGATTAAAGCCCCAGATCAGGACTGGGGAAATAAATATCTTTTATACAACTGCATAACTATACATCCGTAGAATTCAACAAAAAATAAGTAGTGGAAAATGCTGTTTATCCTCCTCACACGGCTTACCACTACCTACACTCTGCACCTTTTTGTCTTCAATGATAATGCAACAAATAATACCTGCGCTCATCAAAGCTAAAAAGAACTTTAAGAAAATTAGCAAGGATGCTGTTAATCCGTACTTCAAGAGTAGATATGCAACACTCGACGCTGTTCTTGATGCAACTGAAAACGCTTTAGCAGAAAAGGGTTTGACTATTGTTCAGGTCGTAGAAGGGTACACTCTACAAACTTTTCTTTATCATGAGTCTGGGGAATTTCTACAGAGCAACTATCCGCTTCCAGAAACTACTGATTCACAGAAGCTTGGTGCGGCTATCACTTACGCGAGGAGATACGCAATTTGTGCAATGCTCAGTATTATCGCAGATGAGGACGACGACGGAAATCATTCTTCCTCTACTAAATCAACATCTAATAAACCACAAAAGTTAGTACAGAATAAGGTTTCCCAAAATGCGCGAGTTAGTCAAAATGAGCGAGTTAAGAAAATTTGTGCGCTACTCGATTATCCTCTAGAGCTTGCTAGGCAGTGGTTACATCAAAACAACTTTACCAATTTTAACTCGTTGAGCGATGAGGTTGTTGATGGATTTGTTAGATCGATTTGTTGGCAGTGGGCTAGTCAAAATGGTTACCCTGTTGAGGAGTTTGGTTGTGTTGCGAATGGGAGTGGTGTTGAAGGGGTTAAGCGATGGCGGGATGAATTGATTGAGTTTAGTTTGCAACAGGTTAGTTAATTATTTTACACTCTAATTTTCCAGATACTTGCTCATATAATAACTCCTTTTTCTGATTCAATAAGCGTTACGAACCCAATAAATGCAACATCACAAACTATCCACTTTCAACAAGAAATGGATGTCTGCATGGTACTTTATAAGAGCGACTTACTTCAACTCTTAACTTGCACATTTTCAAACCCTTACATAACAAAGGTTTGAGCCCAAGCCAAAAAAATGTGCTAGTTTCATTCGTTGGGAGGGGATTTAATGCTTTTGACTTTTGATTTTTGACTTCCCCTCCTGGGGCGCTTACATCTTGCACCAACAAAAGTTGATGTGAATGTATTACTCAGTAAAAAGCCAGAACCCTTAACTTAGGAGTTATGCATTAATAAGTTGAACAAGTCTTTGAACGCACTACGTGTTAGCACGCGCCGGTACGGCGTTCACGGAGTGCGTCCAAACGGCTACGCCGCGTCCAAACATAACCAAACGCGTATTCAAACGTTAGTTTGCGGTTCATCTCTTTGCCCAGACAGATATCTCCCTGTTTACGCGGCAAAGCCGAACGGAGTGGCTACGCCGGATAAGCCCTATGGGCATCGCCGGAGGCATCGCCCCGCGGGCGCGCCCGTTCAGCTTGCTGCGTTCAAACGCCACGGTCATTGGCACGTGCCGTACAAAAAAGACTTGTTCAACTTATTTTTACACGGTGCCTTAGCGATATAAAGTCATAAAAATTAGGTAGCGTTATGGCACGTATTTTGAATTTATCTGGGTTAATACTCACAGGTGCAAGATATGAGTCAAAGACCACTTCTTGAATTTAAACTTAATGGCGGCTATAGTCTTGTTTGTCCTCGTGCCCAGTCACTCCATCTTATCCTTCCCAATAGGTTTTGACCCCATCCGTGATACTAGGAATTGAAGTTGAAAACTTTTCCTCATCTCAGAGGTCAGTCGCAAACGAACCCCAGGTCTATTTCAACTTCTCCTATGTTTTTTACCTTTACTTGTTGTGCACCGGGAGGGAAATAACTATCGATAGCTCCCCGATCAGATGGGACAAAATTTCGATTGGTTAATGGGGTGGGTGAATTGGCAAGTGTTATTGCGTATACTCCTGTCATACCCTTATCATAACCTGTGGTAGTGCTAACCTTAGTATCACCACCTGCAGTGGTGCTGATCTCAATTTGGGGACATGATGGTGGGCCTACGATCTCCTTGCCTGGGGCTATGGTTACGGCATTGGCAGGAAGAACTATGGTTTGTACAAGCGTGATAACTACTGCTACAATTGTCAGCCATTTGCTGACTCTGCTAATGTACTTGTTTATTTTTTTTCTGTTTGGGTTGTTGATAGTCATGTGATATCTTCCTTGAACTAATTTGATATTTTCGCACTCAAATCATTTCCTTAGGGGTATAGTAATTCTTTCCTATTTACGGTAAGACCGTGTAAGGTCTCAACACAGTGAGATTCTTTTTCGGTAGCAGACATAGCTTGACATAAACTCCTTATGATGTATTTCTGATTCATCATAGTTATAATCAAGATCAACTTATGCACTTGCTGACATCATTCGTGGCGCAATGCCTACGGCACGCAATAACTACGTTACGCTTTGCTAGGCGCTAGCTGCCGCGCGTCTTCCAAGGAACCAATTAAACCTGAATTGATTAAACAAAAAGCTAGGAGTTAAAAACTATGGCTATTGTACGTTACCCTTGGGCAGAAATGACTTCACTACAACGTCAACTTGACCGTATGTTTGAAGATGTTCAAGCATCAGTACTGAGTAGTAATGTATTGTGCCATTCGTCAACTGAGATTGAATTCACTATTGGCTCCTGAACTCACTCGAGGTATTAAAGAAACTGCAGATACAATCAATAAACTAAACCCCATCTTTGCCAGATTTAACATTACTTCCCTCCTTAATTACGTAAAATAAATTACACTTATTCCTAAAAATTTTAAGACAAATGTTTCTTTACCAAACTTCCTGACTCTTAATAGTTGTAAATTAAATTACCTTATACTATTCTCATGTTTTGATATGCTCAAACCAAGTTAAACCATCAAGTAAAGATTAGTTGCAATACCAGCTATTCATTACTTGTAAACAGACCCCAAACAGGTCGTAATATTTCTTGTTTTTTTGTTGGTTGTCGCAAAATCAATAGTTTAATTAATTTCAAATGTTTATGCTCTATCAGTTCCAGGATTCTAATAATGTCCCCAGGCGTACAACTATATATGAACATATCCTTGTTTAGTTGCTTCAACTAATAGAGCTATTTGATGTCCTTTTACTTCTAGGGAACATGCTACTGGATCTATTAAACGTTCCCAATAAATAAAGTCATCTTGCGACCTCTCCGGAATAACCAACCTGTTATTTTGTGAATAGCCATGTTCCTTTGTACCAATCTTTTTGTTCCTTCTTGTTGGATTCCACCCACTATGTATCATGATTCTAGAAACTGATATGTTAAATTATTTCCTCACCTTGTAAAAAGAGCATTCAATTACCAATTCATCGTCTTTAGAATGGATTAAAAAATTAAAACAAAATTCACTTGTCGTTTGTTAAGATGCGAGCAAACAGGTAGTGCGTACAAACCTTCTGCCTTTCCTGGTAAACTGAGCAACCAAAAGTCCTCATACTAAGTAAATGCTTAATGAGGACTTTATTTGTCAATCAAAAACAGCGAAAACTAAATCTTCAGATAAGATTAGTTTCCTATTTAAATTGCTTCACAAGAATCTCTTTTGTTTCTTGGGAATCTACAATCTTGATACTATCTCGGAATACTCCAATAAAGAATGATTTAGAGAACTCGAATGGTGTTACTACCTGTGTACAGATTGTTCCTGCTGGTAAAGTCTGGGTCACGATGAATGTGGGAGGTTCCACTGTCAGGAGACTACGTTCTATATCAATATTATGACAGGGAGTTGACTTGTCTCCTTTGACATAGAGAATCAAGTACCCAAAAGCAAATACTGCTTTTGCTTCTTGGACATCTAGAACTGGGGATTTATCATCCATTGCTTTTACCTCTTTAGTTTTCATCTCTTTAAACTGAAATGACTATTTTTTTAGTCATATAAATATTGCCGTCATAGAGATATTGAATTTATAAAGATAGAACTTATGTTTGACATAAGAGAGTCCTCTGTATAAAGCTTTACTCTATTTACACAACGGAAATTCAGCACCAATAAGAAATTTTTCTATATTTGTATTAGTGTAAGCAGAGTCAACTTATGCACTTCTAAGTAAAGAAATGTAATTTTTTTTCTCGAGATAGTTGTATGAACAAGAGCTACAACTAACTTTACGAACAATTGGAGTAGACGAACGTAGTATTTCTCACAAATTTTGTGACTGCAAAGGCTGAAAACCTTATGTCATCTTGGTTTGACCCTACTCGAAATCAGTCCCGAAAAACAACACACTGTCTGTTGAAAAGCTTACTCTGCTTGGTTTTCAGCAGACAAGGGTTACAGCTTCTCAAACATTCTTTGTGAGAAATCCGGGATAAACCTTTGAAGACTTTTCCTGCAAGCATTGGAAGCATTCCGTACAGGTATTTCTTATCGTTTTGTACAATGGTTGAATCAGATCAAAAGTGGATAAATTCTAGATCAAAGCAATAAAAAAATTCCCGATTTACCCATATGGCTTACCGGGGATTTAATGTTTTGGTGTGGTCTTACTTTTCTAGCTGTGCAAGACTCGGTGCAAGAAGAACAGGGGTACTTATAAATCACACAAATCTTACCCAGAAATATTTATGTGATTTCAATAACCTTTTATCAACATACTATTCACACTCAATCACTGATGTGATCTAAATCTTCCTTTCTTCCAACCAAGGTCTCTCAACTTAATCACTACAGTCACACAACACTTAGGCAAAACCTGCAGTGAATAACCAAAGCCAACATAAATCGCTTAAATACTAAAATCTTTATTTATTCTGCTAAATAAAAAATTCACTAATATTGAAGCACTAACTGCAACTTCTTTATGCAAACATCAAACTGCAAATACTTAAATACCATATCTACTTTAAAACAATAGATCATAAATATGGCTGGCAATTAGAGTAAAAATAATTACCTACCAAATTTAGACCGAGACGATATGAAGGATTTACTGTTACTCTTTGCTGCATCATATTTTTGACTCTCAAAACAATAACACCCAAGCTATACTCACTGAAGTATCTCCTCTTTTAATAAATCCAGTTTGGAGTTTAACTATTTGAAATAATAGTTAATTAACTCCCTCTTTTACACTTGAGGAAATATCAGCTTTTTAGATGAGTGTTACCATTTTTATTTAACGAGACAGATACTAGATAAAACAGACTGTTTGACCTCCTTAATTAAATTTGGTTAAACCTGTAATCTCTGTCAGGGAAGTCTTTTAGACTTCAATTATTAATATATCACTTTCTATTTCAATCGTAAGTAAATGACACATAAGTTTACGCTGATTCCTCGATTTTGGGTTTCAAAACTATTACCCTATTGAGAGTAGGAAGTTGCCAAGAGGTACTGTTGCACTAAAAAACTCAACAATCATATCAGAGCCAGCAGGTATTTTATCTGCTATTATAATTACTAAATTACTAATAGTTAATATCAGGTTTCACTACGTGAAAATTACTACTATCAATATTATTTAAAATAAGAACATAACGTTAAGCAATTACTTTTAATATTAATTAATTAAACCAAAGCACAAAGTTATGATTTTCTATTCTTTAGGAGTTAGCTCTGATAGCAATTTATTAATGTCTTCACGTAAAAGTTCTTCCTCGACATAAGACTCACTGGTAGCACCTTCATACCTAAGAGTATCTTTTAATTCAGTGTCTTTAATAATGTTATAATTGAAATTGAGAATCAAAAGATTAACGATTAAGTTTGCATTCAGTATCAAGGTTTTTTCCCATAAAGTATTGAGCTATTGCTTTTCCAATAATCTTGTCTCTCTAAACACAACACTCATTGAGAAGACAATAAAAATATGTCAATCTATGTAGGTAATTTATCTTACGAAATTAATCAAGAAGACTTAAATGAAGTCTTTGCCGAATATGGAACTGTTAAACGGGTTCATATTCCCACTGATCGGGAAACAGGTCGCGTCCGAGGATTTGCTTTTGTAGAAATGAAATCTGAAGTAGACGAAGATAAAGCTATTCAAGCTTTAGATGGAGCAGAATGGATGGGTCGGAGTCTAAAGGTCAACAAAGCTAGACCTCGTGAAGACAGAAGCTCATTTGGTGGTGGTCGTCGTCGAAGCAACCGCTTCTAAATTTCTTTCCTTAAATTTAAAAAACGCTTCTGGGAATCAAGTATATTAATTCTACATCACTTTCCTGGAGGCATTTTGTTGTGTGAAGAAGGCGTCCCAAGGGCCTTCCAATAAATAAACTACCATCCCCTACACCATTGCTGGTATTCTAAAAGCGACAAAACCATTACAATTAAATAAGCAAAGTCAAATGGAAGTCGCTACAACCAAAGTACCTCTTTGGTTTGTCCGCAGAGACATTGATGGTTTATTTGGCCTAGTACCCACTGGTAAGTTCTCTAATCCCTTTGCGGATAGTATTTCTATCCCATCCTAATTCTTCTTGAGCTAATAATTGTCCTCCGTACCCTAAAGAAATTACAGTTTGTGCCTGGAAACGTCGTCTTGCTGCACCTTTTAATTGAGATGCTGTTTCTTTGAGTAAATCTTTCACCTCTTCAGTTAATTCCATAGACAGTTTTACCACCCAAAAACTTTAACTATGCATTATTGAATTTACTATAATTTGGGGCATCAGTGCTGCCGACGGCAACACTGATGCCCCATCTCTACAATGATTATCATTTTTATTTTTGATTATTTTATTATAGCAACCGCCAGGTTAGCTAGGACGCTAAAGTCAAGACATGCTCCATGGCTTCTCGCAGTGTTCCAAAATTCTCGAGTTGTT
>NZ_LMTZ01000080.1 GCF_001456025.1 Mastigocoleus testarum BC008 | reverse complement strand
ATATTTCCTAATAAGAAAATCATTTTAATAGAATTCTTTAGTTGTTAGATTTTTTGTTGCTTATCGATTTCATTCACGGGTATTGGATTTAAAACCTACTGAGATTAAAAGAGATTTATATTCTGAAATAAAAGAACTAGATGAAGCTATTTACTCAGGCAAATCTGCTGCTAGTCAAGCTCATAAAAAAATAAAAGTTCAAATTAGACAGAATACTAATATTAAAAATGTAAATACAACAAGCAATCAATCTATTAATAATGCCATTGATGATACAAATGAAACAATAAATTTAGATTCAGCATCAACAGAGAACATAAAATCAGGAATCAAAGATTTAAATTCTCCTGAGATTAGAAGAGATTTAGATTCTGAAATAAAAGCTATTAGACAAGATTATGAAAATTTTCAGTTACATATTCAGGAATCAAAACAGATTGTTAATAATTCAGTTGGACAACTTAAAAATTCAATAGAAAAACTTAGACATTATCAAGATATTCAAAAACATTCAAGTTCTGCTGTTCAAGACCCTGTAGAAACTGGAAATGAAACAGAAAAAGATAATATTATTCAAACATATCATAATCAAAAAGAGAGTCATGTACCAGAATTAAAATATCCAGAAGATGCTATAAAATATGTTAATTTTCTTAGCAATGAAGAAAGTAAAGACAGTATAAAAGAAAGTCAGACAAATAAAGATATCCTTGAAACTTCTTCAACGCGAATCATGTCAGCAACAGAATCATTAGAAAAGCCTTTAAAATCTTTAATTAATTCCGAGCTTAAAAAACTTCAATTAGAAATCAAGCTTTTACAAGCAGAGAGTAACGCTTACAAAGCCATTCTCCAGGAAAGAATAAAAAATGAACCGAAAAAAATTACATTTTGGCAAGACTTAAAAAGTAATCTATCTCAAATCGCAACTGACATGAAAAATGCAGTTGGATTACATATAAAAGAATTTAATAAAAATTCAGAGGGACAAAAGCATGCCAAAGCTTTACTAAAGTTATTTCATAGTCAAAGTAAAGATAATACTTATGAGGGTAAAAATTATCGAATTACTAAGGAAAATGGTATTTATACAGTTAATTCAATTAATGATAATAGACAAGTCATGCAGTTCCGTTCTAGCATCACAGGCACAAAAATTATACAAGCTAATCTAAATCAAAAAGATATTCAAGCACTAAAAAGTCTGAGTAATCATGTAAGAAAAATTCCCCATACCAAACAATCTAATGTTATTCCAACATCTTTTCAAGAATTTGGTAAATCAGATTCTCAACGCTTTGTTGAAATAAATAAGATTGCTGATGCCCTCTCTGAATACGCTAAATTTAAAGGTCATCCTGTATCAATTCAAGGGAAAAAATCTAATTACAATTGGCAAGCCGATCTCCAAGGAAATATAACTATTGAACATAAGGATAAGGTTATACTCCAAATAAAAGATGGTCATACCTATGATGCAATGGAACCTAGAGATATTACCTTTTTCCAAAATTCTTTACCTGCCTTACAACAGATAATCAAGCAAGATAATACTCAAAATTCAAGTCATACAAATACAGATTTATTACCAAAAGTTAAAAAGCTTGCTCAAACTATTAATAAAATTACTCAAGATAAGGGAAAATCTATTCATTTGACTGGGAACGATTACAGTATCATAAGTAATAAAGAGAACATTCAGATATTTCGTAAACAAGGTAATCAATTAATTTTTAACTATAGTCATAAATCAAATAAGATTACTGAGAATTCTATGACGATTCAAGATGTATCTAACATCGAGAATAAACTTACAAAAATTTCACTACCTAAAAAACAACAAAATACTCAAATATCTAATAATAAAGGATTGTCTTTAGAATAATGAATCTTGAATTATCTCATCAATTAGATATCTTTTTACAAGCCAAAATACCAGTAATATGTATTAATACACCGATTAAAGAACGAATTATAACCATTAAAAATATATATAATTTCTCTGCAAAAAAAGGATTAAATCTTAATCTATGGAATCATGGTTGGGAAATTTTTAAAAATGTAGAATGCCCAAATAACAAATTAAGTTTTTCTCCAATTTATGACACTTTAAATTCCCAGACACAAGATATATTCACAGCTTTCAGTTACTTATTAAATTGTTCAGACTCTCGTTGTTTTATTCTTGAAAATATATTTGATTCCTTTCAAGAAAACACACCTTTCTTATTTCAAACTAAAATAGTTTTTCAAATTACTAATGTCTACTATGAGCTATGTCAAAAACAATCTCTAAATAAAATTTTGATTTTACTCACGAATGAGGTAAGCAAAATGCCACACTCTCTTCAAGAATTAGTACCCATAATTTCAACACCATTGCCTGAGGTAAGTGAGATACCAGGCATTATTCAGGATTTTCTCAAAATTCAACTAAATAAAGACGATATCTCGTCTCTTGGTACTGCTGCTTCCGGACTTAATTCTGAAGAAATACGCTCTGGATGTGCTCTCGCCTGCGCGTCATTAAAGTGGGAGCAACCTCTAAATAAACAAAATAAATTATTTGAATATTCACCTACTAATATTCGTTTATTGACTGACTATCTTCAGAATTATAAAGCTGAACGTTTTCAAAGTATGGGTCTAGATCTTATCTCCCAAGATGGTTTATCTGAATTTGGTGGATTCGATTTACTCAAAAAATTTATCGACAATGTAAAATGTGACTTTTCTCCAAAAGCTCGCCACGCAAATATACCTCTACCAAAAGGTTGCTTGCTCGTTGGTCCACCCGGTACTGGGAAAACATTATCTGCTCGTGTCAGTGCCAAAATTTTAGATTTCCCATTAGTCAGCGTCGATACTTCTAATGTTGCTGCTATCGGTGCAATTTACCTCAAGCAATTAATTCAAAGGGTTGAAGCTTGTGCTCCTTGTCTTTTATATTTTGACGAATTTGATAAGCTATTTGATGCTGACCCCCATAGTGGCGACGATAAGAATTCTAAGTCTATATTAGCTGTTTTACTAACATGGCTTCAGGATAAGAGAAGTTCAGTTTTTGTTATGGCTACCCTTAACAGACTAGAAGCTCTACCACCCGAATTAACCAGAGTTGGTAGATTTGATGAAATTTTTTGGGTAGGTTTTCCCCAGGCTAATGAGAGAAAAGAGATCTTAACCTTACATCTTTCCAAATTTGATCCAAGGTATAAACATGGTAATCCTCTATCAGAACAAGAGTGGCGTCAGATTCTCAACAAAACAATAAATTGCACTGGCGCTGAACTGGCTAGATGCGTTGACAAAGCAGCACGAGAGTTATTTTATCAAAATCAAGAAATAGAAATTGGTGCAAAAGAATTACTAGAACAGAGAGAACAAATTGTACCTTTATTCTCGCGAGACACCGATCGCATACTTGCTATGGAAAACAAGGCTAAACATTTCTCTCAGCCTGCTTCTAGTCCAGACACCTCTATATTTGCACCTTCCTTACAGTCTTACTGGGGCAACAAATTGAAATAAACGAAGGTTCTTCCTTGGAAGACAGCGTTGCGTTAGCAAAAGGCGATAAAAAGAACAGTAAATACTTATTAAAAATATGAAAATTAATTCGATTCATCTTCAAAAATTACCTCTTATCAAATTAGTAAGATTTTTGAATATTGCAGGTCCAGTTGCTGGTGCGACTGCTGCACTTTCTCCCCTAATATTGTTTTTATGGAATTCTCATCCACAATATTTAGACGTCGGTGCCACATTTAACCGCTACGAAACAATTAGACTCGAAGTAGCCTCCCAACCAAAACAAATTAGTAAGGGAATGAAGTTTAGATTCAGATGGGATATACCTTCTAACCAAGGAATGTTATTTACTTTGAATAAAAAACCAGAAATATCAGAAGTCACTACTAATCACTACTTAATGTCTGTAGATATCATATTTCTTAAAGATAATATTGTTAGATCAGTCATAAGGAATGCTCCTCCTTGTTTTTTGAAAAACAAATGTCCTAAATACAGCTCCATATATCCTGTAAATCAAATGATTCAAGTTCCTGGAGGTAGCATTAGTACTATTGATTTACAACCAGAGGATAAGATTGGAATAAAAATGCTTAAATAAAATAAATAAAATTAAACTGCAAAAATAAAGGAGTTCGTCAAATTCCTTTATTTTGACTAATATTTACTAATAAATAAAATTATAAATAATACAGAAATTATTGTTATTGATGCTAACTTTCTTTTTTGGATAAATCTGACTCCATATATCGGAACAATAAAAATCCATAGGCCAGTAGAGATTGCCATTATTACAAATGATAAGAATTTATCAAATACATTGGTATTGGGATGTCGGCTTGAGAATAAAAGCCATCTCCAAAAAAAACAGCAACCTACCAATAAATAAATAGGAATAAAGTACAAAGTTATTATTTTCACTGCTTTCTCCTTAAAAATATGACAATTATTAATTGTTGAATAAGTACAAAATTGAGTAACAGAAAAGACCTCAATTATCTAAGAAGCACTATACTTCATATATAGATGTATATACAATTTCTCTGAAAAACATCCAATATTAACTTATTTCTTGAAGATATTTGGATGTATATTGATAAATATATCATGCTTTTAAAGCATATCCTATTAATCAATATATAATCTTTTTGTTAATAGCTAAAATTAATTAAATCAAATTCCTATAAAAAAATACTCCCATCCGGTTTCAGGTGGGAGATTTTTTATTCCAAATATATACAGTGTTTAATCATTATTTAATAATTAATTTTCTCCCTTTATTTTTTGATTTATTGCTGTTCTTTTGACTAATCATGTTGCGGTAAAGCTTATTTTGATACATGGAAGCACAAGTATATAGATTCTCCCACAATTCATTGTTGCGGCTAATTCTTGCGCCAATTGAATTCCCGGCTATCTTTTCTTTTTTTAGATAGTCTAAAAGGTGAGTTTTCCAAAGGTGTTTTATTAAATCTTCGCAAAACTCATCAAAGGGTAAAACCCAATTATATTCGGAATCTAGGAAGACGCGAAATGCTGCCACTATTGGTAAAGATAAATCTGCTGGCGCTCCAAACCCAAACGAATATTCACTATCACAAAGTAAGGTATTTTTTCTAATATCAATTGATGCTAGAGGATTGGAATCAACACCTTTTCTTTGAGGATGAATCAAATATTGATGAATTATTTCGTATAGCTTAATTTCTATCCACAATGCTTGGGAAAACAAATGCAATAATTTCGAGATTCTTTCTTGATCCGAATCTTTGATTTCTCTAGGTAAAGAAGAAATCGTTGGGTGTCTCCTTGTTTTCGCATCTGGATTATAGCGATTGCAATCCAGACATACTAGTAGTTTGATTACATGATTGATTGAACAATGAGTTGAAGAAGGGGCATCCGATTGATTCTGGTAATAGGAAACACGAAATTTTCTATCAGATTCTAATTCTAATTCCTGAAGATATTTCTTGATAAAATCATACCGACCTTTTGCATTCATACGAGAACGCATATCAACGGGAGAATTTGTATTTGTTGCCAATCCAATATCTTTGCAAGCTTCTTCTGTTAAACCTGAATAGATAATTACCTTGACATGAGCTTGGTCTAATTTGTATTTAAGTTGTGCTGCATGTTTGAAGGCTAAAACAGTATGACCACCGTTAAGAATACCATGATGATTGCATCCTTTATTTGGACCAAAAATTGTCAATTCTAATTCATACTCTGAAATCACTTTCACAGAATCAACCGATATCGTAATTCCGCTATGTTTATCTCCGAATTTCTCGGGAGCAACAAACAAGGAATCTAAAATCTGTCTATAAACAGAGCTTTTGCTGTTTGGTTCCCTTACATTTGGCGTTAAAGGTAAATCGGGAAAACCCTTAACATCAGCTAAGGCAACAATACATTTATTTTCCTCCGAAGATGATAGACAAACGTGATTGTCTACTTTCAATCTATAAACTTGAGGCATGGTAAGGAGCTAGAAAAGTTAATTTTTGTACTTTTAACATTTTCTAAATATTTTAGCAATTAAAACTGATTTTTCTTAAAACAAGCTGTTACCTGGAATTAAGTTATGCCCAATTCTGGAGCTAATTTAACCAATCTATAAAATAAGAAAGGATTATCTTTTTCTAGCTCAAATATTACCGATTTTATTTCATCTGAACCCAGTGGTTTTATCAACTCTTTGATTGTTTCAATACCGAAATCAAAAGCTTCTTTGATTAATTGAGTAAAAGCTTTGATTTTTTGGGGTACAGAAAACTTATTCTTGTTTGTGTCCTCACCCTCTTCTAAAAAGTTTTCCATAATATTATTGGGGGGTGGGGACACGGAAAGATTATCCTCAGTACCATATATAGTCTGTATTCTAGCTGCATGAGCTTGAGAACGTTCTTTCTGTTCTTGTAATTTAAGTTCTTTCTCATCACGCTTTTTTTGGCGATATTCCAAAACTTGTTGAGCAAAAGCAAGGTCATCAGAATTTAGAAAGTAGTATTTTACTCGTCGATCGCGAGGACCAAGTCTTTTAAAATCAGTGGAAAGCCCAATCTGGTTGAGAAATGACCCCAGCGCCCACATCCCTGATTTGTTCTCAGGGATAGTCAAGTTAAGTATCGCTTTAATATGCACTGCATATTGTTTGGAGAAATCTCCAAGTTCTTGCACCATATCTTCGCAACCAGTAAGCCTTCCTCCACCAAACATGTAGAGCAAAATTTCTCTCAAACCTAAACGTGAACGCATCCGCCAACTCGCAGAATAATTATGCCAGTCGGTACATATTGCCATTCTTTCACGCTCAGAGCGATCGCGTTGCGCTACCAGATCTGGTGGAAATTTAAATTCCTCCCCTTGTTCATTTACTTCAGTTACTGGTTCGGCAAGTATTGCTTCAAGCTGAATGATTTTTTTGATAAGCTTTCCACCATCATCTTTTTTTACCAACTCTGGCGTTACAGCCATGCCGTAAGCTTGTTTGATGCGAAATTTTTCGCATTCCAAAACTTCTTCAGGCTTCAAATATTCCTGTCGTTGCCGAATATCATAAGTTCTGCCATCTATGCAATTTGCATTCGTTACTGAATTGCAATACTCTTCATCAATTTTTTGGGAAACAATTTTCATCAAATTTTTGGCTGATTCATTTCCACCATCAGCCACAGGAATAATTTTACATTCCATTTCAGAAAGTAGTGATCTTAAATCCGCCCTGAGATTATTAATCGAAAAATTGCGTTGAGCTTGTATTTTGCAGTTAGCATCAAGTGCCCAATCCTTCTCTGCTCCTCTTGCTCCTGTTTTGCGATCGACTCTAATCAGAAAAGCCGTCAGTTCGTTTTTCTGTAGAATCTGTTGTTTAATCTTTCGCCAATGGGTAAGTCCATACCCAAACGGTGGATGAGGAGCAACCCAAACATGCATTGGAACATTGGGGCGATATCGCCATAGTTGTTGCACACATTCTTCTGCACTTTGGGATACCCCATGAAACACACCGAGGATTTCATCAAAATGCATTGTTGACATATCGACGCCAGTTCCAATACTGGGGCTGGCTAATAAAATATCAATTGTTTTAATCGCAACATTTATATTTTCAATAAAATCAACATTCTCAGGGGAGCCGGAATTATCTCCATGAATTGCCCAAATTTTTAATTGGTTTTGAGCTTGTAAAGAAATCTCAGATAAACTGTGCTCAACTTTTTTGATAAACTTTTTGGAGTCAGAAACCAAAAAAATCTTTTTACCTTCTAAGATTTTCCTGTGTAACTGTGCAATTAGATCATTACTATTATTACCTTCATACCAATAAACATCCCGACCTGGTGACTTCCATCTATTCTCAAAGATAATTGGCTCTTCTCCCCTTGGGCGCATTTTACGGAAAAAATCTATGGTTAGGTCGTTGAGATGTGCATCCGCCAAAATCACTAATTTTGAGTTATAAACTAAATATTCTAAAACTTCTAATATCTCAGCCCGATTTCTCCTGCAAGTTTTGGAATGAAGCAGGTGTACCAAATACTGGCAGGCTTCATCAATGAACAGGCAGTCATATTCCTGGACATTATGGGCCATCTTGTACAAAGAGTCTACCGTAATGCTTAATGCATTCGCTCGTACTAAATCTCCGTTACCTAGAGCAGTATACATCTGCGTATTCAGCCGTTTGGCAAGGTTTTTAAGCAGATTCACTCGATGCCCATTATTTAAAAATCTTTTGTCTGGATACAGATTCCTATATTTATTTAAAAGTTCAGTTTTACCTGAACCCATACTCGATAAAAGTCCTACCAAACCTGATGAAGGTAGTTGGATTGCATCAGAAATAAAACGAGCATTAACCACAACCGAGGGCTTATATTTTTTTAAGCCTCGGCTTCGATTAATGAAAAATGATTGTTGATATTCCTTCAGAGTTAAACGATCTGCAATTAATGCTTCAACTGCATTGGCAGCTTTTTTCTTGAGTGCAACAACCCAATCATCAACACCTTTCTCTTCACCAGGTAACAGAGCAACATCACAATAACAACCTTGATTTATAAGCCTTTGACCCGTTCTTCTTGTTGCCTGAAAGATACTCCTTTTTGTTTTTAGCTTGGTTTCGTAGTCGAATAATATTATAAATACTCGTTTCTTTTGAGCTAATGGGATTAAATCTGGGTGAAGTTTCTCTAATTCTTTCTCCCCTACCCGACCGCCCCATATTCCCGGCAGTGCTAGAGCTACAAAACCTAAGGAAAGCAAACATCCAGCTTTTTTTTCACCTTCGGTTAAGATAACTGGGATTTTTGGGTTGTCCACCACCCAAGCCCAAAAACCTAAAGCTTCTCTTTCAGAGTTCACCACAACATTTTCCGGCATTGGTACATTGTACCTTCGGGCTATTTTCTCCCAAACATGTAACGGAATACGCAGATATGTCACCCTATTTGTTACTTTCGCGGGAGACTCATATTTTACAAACTTTTCTGTATGTTTTTGCTTTTGTTTATCCCACTCCCTTCTTGGCTGATCTGGCTTAAATCTTCCCCACTCCATTGATTGCCAATTATTGTGTGGATCTAAACCACTAACCCACCAACCCCCAAATCTCGTGTGGGAATACTGTTTTAAATATTTGTTTCTTAACCTCCCATCATTTCTTCTTTCACTTTGAGGAAGGGCATAAAGCAAATCAATTATTGCCTCATCCCCTTCTAAAGATTGAACATTGAGTTCAATAAGTTTTCGTTCCACGCCAGAGAGGAGCCATTCCTCTAGGTGAATCGATTTTATGTTTGCCAAGATTATGTCTCCGATTATTCAAAAATCGGAGCCACCTGCATTAAAAAATCGCAAAATTTATCTACGAAAACAATATCACGGATTTTCCTTTTAACAAGAAGGGAACAGTCAACAGGGAACTCTTAACAGGGAAGAACGACAGGTTTCTTGTCCCCTGTAAAAAAACAGTGGATCCCGCGTCCCCCACCTTAATGCACGCATTAAGTTTAGGTGTTGAGTCCAAAGACCCAAATCTGATTGTTTGGATATGCAATATCAAGCCCAAGCGCAGCGTAGACGTATCGCTTCCTTATAACTCAGAGATCTACACAAAACCTTAACACTCATCTTCCCTGTTTATTCCCGATTACTTTTTTCAATTGAACTTGAACAAGTAAAACAGAAAATTATTAACAAGGAAGCAAAAAATTGAATACAACCTTAGATGTTTTAGGTAAGGGAACTGTTAAGCACGAAAAAACACTGTTCCATATTGTTAACTTAATTGCTCTCAACCAAAAATCATTAGCCCAGAGTGTTTTAAACCGATTATTGGACAAATTGAATACAGATGAATGCTCCAGTGCAGTAAATTACCTGGTATTTGCTAGAGCACTCGCTGAAAGAATTTCTGGCTCAGTTGCAGCTAAAGCCAATCTTTATCTCAAAACTTACGATTTACCTCAAATTCATCTCTTCAACCTCTTAGTTCGGGATGTACCGGTAATTTCTGCTGTCAGCCAGTTAGCAACCAACTTACTTGCAGATGCCTGCCAAAAGCAAGATGATATAACCTTAATCGACGTTGGTATTGGTACGGGACGACAAGTCGTGGATTTGTTGGCAAAATTAGGTAGCCACAAAATAGTGCCCAAACGTATTTTAGTTGTTGGTATAGAACCCTCGGCATGGAGTTTAGATTTAGCCAAGCAAAATTGTGAGAAAGCTGCTGCTCAGATTGGTATTGATATCGAGTTTATTTCTATCTGCAAGGCGGTAGAAGACCTGACGGAACACGAATGGGACCACCTGAAACAGGTTTGTCATAATCCAACGATCAATGCTTCCTTTGCTTTGCACCACATTAAAGATATTGAGGGGCGAAATGTGCGCACTTTGGTTTTACAGCGATTGCGTTCCTTAAACCCAAATTTACTTGTATTATCTGAACCCAATGTCAATCATCTGGAGCAAGACTTCCTCAAGCGCTTTTGCAACTGTTGGCATCATTTTGGAATTGTATTTAAGCTGATTGATTCTCTAGACATCAGTCAATGCGATAAAAATGCCCTAAAAGCTTGCTTTTTTGGTCGAGAAATTATTGATATTTTAGCAGTTAATGAAAATAGAACAGAACGCCATGAAGATACATCATCTTGGCTACATCGTCTGAGAAATAGTGGTTTTAAAGTAACAACACCTCAGCCAGTTTATGATTTGTTAAATTTCTCCCAAGTCAAATTAACTTTGACATCAGATTATTTCAGTTTTGATTATGATGGCGAGCCAATTGAGTCAGTTTTGGTCGCTGCATCTTAATTTTTGTGATGAATTGCACCTACCTATCTTCCCTATTTATTCCCGATCGATTTCTAGATTGAAAATAACTCAATAGCATAATCTTTTATCCCATCTTCCGCACCCTAACTGTCACACACCAAGGGGATGAGATTTTTTAGTACATATTTATTAAACAAGACTTAGATATTCATGAGACTAATGGGAAGTTATCTCATTAAATTTGGGATCTATCAAAAAGTATTTTGAGTTGAAGTCTTTGATGAGGCTAAAAAGATTCTTAAAAAAGTAAGAAAATATTTTTGCTCGAAATAATAATGTGAGAATTTAAACAGAATTGTGTTGTAAAATTCTGTTTTTATGTTTGATATAAAAGATGTTGAAATACAAAATATAGACCATTTAGGGATAGTAGCAGGAATCGTAGATTCCATTGGATTAGTAGAAATAATTAATGATTTATTAGGGTCAAAACCAGGAGAAAAAGTCAGTGCAGGACATGTTGTCAAAGCAATGATTTTAAACGGATTAGGATTTGTGTCTAAACCGTTATATATGTTCCCGAAGTTTTTTGAGCAAATAGCTTGT
>NZ_LMTZ01000079.1 GCF_001456025.1 Mastigocoleus testarum BC008 | reverse complement strand
TGTTCGTTGTTAGACCGATATCTTTGCCCGTATTATCTCGTAGTTTTTTTCATAAATCAAATATGATTCCTATAGGAATCAAAAAATAAAGAGTTTTTTATACTTGTTTCTGTGCGTTCGCTTATTTTGAAACTCTATAGGACTTACGCAAAATTAATTTATTTTTTTATTAATATATAAAGAAATTTGGAATGATTAGTCAGTAATAAAAATCAGTCAATTGTCTCCAGTGAAAGATTTTTATAGGGCAATATATAAATCCTTACAGGAGGCGAGAAAAATCTAATTACTCTACAGAAGGGAGCGCTGTGCGCAATTCAAAAGTCATTATTAGCGCCTAGCGGAGCGTAATGTAGTTATTGCGTGTCCGCAGGACATAAGTCAAAAGTCATTAGCATGACGTGTCCGCAGGACGTAACAGACCAGGCTCATGTCTAAAACACTTTGCTAACAGCGTTAGTGCAGTGGGGTTCCAGCACAGCAAAAGTCGAAATTAATGTCTTAAGCTAATTGTGTATTGCTGTATCCAAATAACTCTAAATCACCTAAATTTCAACTTTAACCTCTAAAAACTTGGTGGAAATCATATAGCTATACAGCGATCGCTAAAGCTAACTGTCAACTACTAACTGTTAGCTGTTAACTGATAACTGACCACCGTCTACATTGCTTCAGGTGGTGCGATGTCAGAACCAACCACAACCCCAGAAACATTAGACTGTAAACCGGGTTTAGTAATGGGTTCCTTGTCTTGCTGTTTGTGGCTAATAGAAGACGTATTAGAATTGCTGTTGATTAATAACTTATTTGCTTCAGCTTGTTGAGACATAAAGTGTAATCCCCCGATCGCTCCAGCAACAAACGCCGTATAACCAACATACAAGTGAATTGGACGAATTTGTAATGTCCAGTCAGTACTACTATTAGGATCTTCATACCAAGAAGGTAAGACTGATTGAGTTTTTGGATCTGCAAGGGGTATAGAAGCAGCCAAAGCAGTACCATTCATTCCTAAAGCGTTACCCATCACTCGGATAAAACCACGGACAAATACATCTTCTGGTAATAATTCCCACTGACCATTTTCTACTGCTTCCATCTTATGTACTGGAACATGGGTGTAAGTATTGAGTTGTTCCAGAGAAAGATGTCTTAATACTCGGGCTTCCTTAAGTTGTTGACCGATTTCAAGTAAAATTTTCTTCCGATGCTGCAGCATTTGCTGTTCTAATTGGACTAAGGAAGCTTTCTTATTTGAATTGAGCCAATTCATTAAGGGATTACTAGAGTTTTTAGCTGCGTTAGCATATCGAGATTTTTTCACTTTATCTGCATTCTTACTTTTAGCGGTTAAGGTGGGTTGTGGTTTAGCACTAGTTAAGTAATTTGATAAATCTGTAGAAGCTTGGGATTCAGATGCTACTGGCTCACTTGTAGTATGTGCATTCTGAGAATTGGCTACTGACTCAATACTTGAAGTCTTATTACTTGAGATTTTGTTACCTGAGATTTTGTTACCTGAGATTTCGTTACTTGACATCTCGTTACTTGACATCTCGTTACTTGAAATCTCATGGTTTGGGATCTCACTATTTGAGATTTCATTGCTTGTTTCTTGCTTTACAGCGATTACCTTTTGGTGTTGTTGTATAAATTGTCTAAATGCTAAGCCAATAGCTTCTCTTCCCACAGCTTTAAATAATACTTTGGCTTGTTCTGCAGAAGAACCCAATAACTTTTGTGTGTTGGTTAAAGCACAACGATATACCTTGGAACGATGCAACTCAGTTTCAATATCACCTAGGATGGAACGTAATTCATCCTGGGAAATTTCAATGGTCGAATTTCCAGAGAGAGTTAAGGTGTATACAGATGTCATTGTGATTTTTAAACTAAGATAGGCTATAACTGTATCTGTGTAATTTTTTCTGGTCTGAAATAACTTTTCCGGATTATTAGTTACAGTTTTCTTAGTCTTTAAATCGTAATTACCGAAGTTATATTTGCACAATAAATATGATAAAGACGATCCAAAGTTGATTTTGGGTCCCTAAATAATGATTTTAATTTTTGTGACAAAACTTACAGCAGAATTCAGGAGTCAGAAGACAGGAATCAGGAGTAGGATCTGCTTTATATATAACTGAATTTCAGTTTTTGAACTGTACCTCACCTAGTTGCAATCCGCTATAAATATGTGCTATGGCGTGTTCTCAAACTGCGTTCCGATCTCTTCTAGCCGATACATAGAAATAGTCAAAGTCCCCCAAATCAGCGGGGGATTTAGGGGGATCTTAAAATCAAGCAATAAATCAATGTCCCCAACTCAGCGGGGGATTTAGGGGATCTAACAAGTTTTGCTCATAATTAGCAACTAACAGCTAAAATTTCGCTGTATGATGCAGCAGGGTTTAGTTCGCACATAGATTGCAAATTTAGAAATGTTGCGATCGCAGAGTAAATAATAGATACTCCTTAATTCGCTGCAGCAAACTTAGACATCTCAACTAGCGAAAGCACCGCTTGTTCATACTCATGGGGTGCAACTTCTGCAACATCGTTATGACCTGCATCTGGGATCATAACAAGTTTTTTCGGTTCAGGAGCTAAAGTGTATAAGTTCCGGCTCATAAAAGCTGGTACAGTCGAATCATTAAGACCGTGAATAAATAATACCGGCATTTTTAGGTTTGATAATTTCTTACTCGATTCAAAACGCTGTGTCAAAATCAAATCTACCGGAAAAATAGAAAACATTTTCTTCAGAGCAACCATGTCTCGAATGGAAGTAAAAGAACTTTCAACTATCAATCCAGCCGCATCTGATTTTTTTGCTGCTAAATCTACCGCGATCGCTCCCCCTAAAGAATGTCCGTAAATAAAGATTTGCTCAGATGGAATTTTTTGCTTATTATGTAAGTAATTCCACGCAGCAACAGCGTCCTGATAAACTTGTGATTCCCTAGGAAAACTTCCCTGACTGCGACCATAACCGCGATAATCAATTAGCAGCACCGAAAATCCCAGTTCTCGAAAAAAGTTTGCACGATTAATATTAGCGCCTATATTTAGGCCATTACCATGCAGATACAGCAATACTTTATTACTTGGCTTATCTGCTTTCATCCACCAAGCGTGAATGAGTTGAGATTTTTTATTGGGAACCTCTACAGGCAACCAAACATCTTGGTAAGAGATATTAAAATATAGTGGAGTTTTTTCTAAATTCGCAGAAGGGAAAAATATTAACCGGGGCTGATAAAAAAACAGGAAAATGCAAGAACAAATGTAGGCAATTACGGAAGACAAAATCACCCATATTGGTAGTTTTAATAGATATTTAATCAAAGAACTCTGCTTATTTTTGACATCTTATAGTATTTATATATACATTATTAATCTCTTGCAAAGAAAGTTTTAATGACTTTAAACTGGAAATGAATAGTCGGATAAAATTTTGTAATCACTTTAATAGACAAGTCTTATTATTTACTTTAGTTTAAGTAAATTCCCTATTAGTCTTACTTATTACATGGATATCAGGAGATACTGTGAAGGTACAGAATGAGACCCAAGAGCAAAAATTTAAGGAAATAGGTGCCGCTTTAAAGCAAGCGCGTGAGGAAAAATCAATTCGCCTTGAAGAACTCGCACTCCATACACGTATCCGAATGATATATTTGCAAGCCTTGGAGAATGGAAAGTTTGAAGAATTACCTGAAACTATTTATGTCCGAGGATTTATATATCGTTACGGTGATGCGGTTGGGCTTGATGGTAAAGCTTTAGCCGAGATGTTTAGCGATACATTCCAAAAAGAGGAACTGAAAGAAAATATTGAAACCACACAATCAAAAACTAATTTTAATTTACCATTTCTGTCGTTGTTTTACATTTTTTTAATAGTTTCAGCGTCCTTTGGATTATTTTTTGTGCTCAGACCCCGACCACAAGTAGAATCAACTGCTCAGAACCAAAGTTCGCTACCAGTTAGCTCGCAAAAAACAACGTCAAAAGAATCAATATCAAACTCAATATCACAACCTAAGCTTAAAGCAACACGGTCTCAGAACCCAGCAGCGAAATCAACAGTACAAGTTAGCCTTAAACTTACAGGTAGATCGTGGATGGAAGTAATAGTAGATAACAAAACTGTAGTTAACGGATTTATGGAAGAAGGGCAAAATCAAAGCTGGACAGCAAAAGAAGAATTAACCGTACGTGCAGGAGATGCAGCAGTTGTGTTCATTTCCAAAGACGATAAGGAACCAGAAGCAATGGGTGCAAAGGGAGAAGTCAAACAAATAACATTTAAGCCTGAAGGAGTAAACGATACTGTGTCCGCACCTCCCCAAACACTATCAGTTGGTGATTGAGATTTGTCGATGAGTAATCGCCAATAACTAACCAATTACTCAAATTTTTGGCGTGCGCAAATGCCAATCGGTAGATTGCTCGTAAGCATAAGCGATTTGGAATAATTGTTCTTCACCAAGAACTCTACCAATCATTTGTAATCCAACAGGTAAACCATTATCGTCAAATCCACAAGGAATACTGATCCCCGGTAAGCCAGCGAGGTTTACAGGAATTGTCATTAAATCAGTTAAATACATACTTAATGGATCGTCCTTTTCTCCCGCTTTAAAAGCTGTCATGGGAACTGTAGGACAAACTAAAACATCAACTTGACGAAACGCCTTTTCAAAATCTTCTTTAATTAAGGTACGGAATTTCTGCGCTTTTAAGTAATAAGCATCATAATAGCCAGCCGAAAGAGTATAGGTACCAATCATAATTCGGCGCTTCACCTCTTGTCCAAAACCATGGGCGCGGGTGCGGTTATACATTGATATTAGACTTTCGGCTTCTTCGTCCCGTAGACCATATTTAACTCCATCGTAACGGGCGAGGTTAGCCGATGCTTCCGAAGGTGCAATAATGTAATAGCTGGCGATCCCGTAACGGAAGTTAGGACAGGAAATGACATGAATTTCTGCACCTAAATTTTGCAATTGTTCAATTGCTTTAGTTACAGCCTTTTCAACCTGTGAATCTATACCTTCACCAAAAGTTTCTTTGATGATACCGATTCTGACTTGTCCTCGACGTTTGAGGTCTGGTTTAAAATTAGCGGCATAGTCGGGGATATCAACCTTGAGGCTAGTGGAATCTTTGGGATCGTAACCAGCAATATGACTCAATAATATAGCGCTATCTTCTACGTTGCGAGAAAAAGGACCAATTTGGTCTAGGGAAGAAGCATAAGCTACTAAACCATAACGGGAAACTAATCCGTAGGTGGGTTTCATTCCAATTACGCCGCAAAAAGATGCTGGTTGTCGAATAGAACCACCAGTATCAGAGCCAAGAGAAACAGTACATTCTCCTGCTGCAACTGCTGCTGCAGAACCTCCAGAAGAACCGCCAGGAACTCGCGATACATCCCAAGGGTTATTTGTGAGTTTATAGGCAGAGTTTTCTGTAGAACTACCCATCGCGAACTCATCTAAATTAGTTTTTCCTACCAGTACCGCTCCAGCCTCTGCCAGTTTCTGGGTTACGGTAGATTCGTAAGGGGGAACAAAGTTTTCGAGAATTTTAGAACCACAGGTAGTAGTAATTCCCTTGGTACACATGTTGTCCTTAATAGCTATGGGGATACCGGCTAACATTCCGATTTCTTCCCCTGCAGCGATTTTGGCATCTACCTGTTGCGCTTGTTTTAAAGCTTTATCGGCTGTGATATGTAAAAAACTATTGACATCGGGTTCTACGGCTTGAATTCTATCTAATGTTTCTTGAGTGATTTCAACTGCAGAACGTTCTTTTTTTACTAGTTGTTCGTGCAACTTGCGGATGGATACCATGATTGCTCTCTTTGTGACTCAAGTGATTGATTTTAGTACAGCTTGATATCCTGCGATCCATTAAATTCAGCTAAATAAAATTTTTTGCCTGTGACGACTTTAAATTAATATTTATTTTTATCTGGCAGGCATCGCTCGGAATAACATACAGATAATTTAAAGGGTAATGGGGGTAATGGGTAGTGAGTAATGAGTAATGAGTAATGGGTAATGAGTAATGAGTAATGGGTAATGAGTAATGAGTAATGGGTAATGAGTAATGAGTAATAAGTAATGAGTAATGAGTAATGAGTAATNGTAATGAGTAATGAGTAATGAGTAATGAGTAATGAGTAATGAGTAATGAGTAATGAGTAATGAGTAATGAGTAATAAGTAATGGTTAGCGCCTAGCGCAAGCGTACCGTAAGGTATTGCGGGGCGCGTTCACAAAGTGTTAGCAAGGCGGGGGGGCGTAAGCACAGACAATGAGGGTGTCTACAGCGCACAGTAATTGGTAATGGGTAATTGGTAATTGGTAATTTTTACTCTTAATTCCTGACTTCTAACTCCTGACTTCTGACTTCTGATTTCTGACTCCTGACTCCTGATTTCTGACTCCTGACTCCTGATTTCTGACTCCTGACTCCTGACTTCTGACTCCTGACTTCTGACTCCTGACTCCTGACTCCTGTATTCTTTTCTTTCTTCCCTCAGCGATCGCAATTAAATCAGTTTGACATATTTACTTTAGGAAATCTAAAAAATGGTAAAAATAATTACAAGACGGTCTTTGTCATCGCAAAACGTATACGATATTGGCGTTGAGAAAGATCATAATTTTTTAATTAAAAATGGTTTAGTTGCTTCTAACTGTTTTAATAAATCTCACTCTACGGCATATGGGTATGTAACTTATCAGACTGCCTACCTCAAAGCAAATTATCCTTTGGAGTATATGGCGGCGTTATTAACCGCTAACAGCAACGATACAGATAAGGTGCAAAAATATATCTCTACCTGTTTAAACATGGGTATTCAGATCGAAGCACCAGATATCAACCGTTCGCGAGTAGATTTTACTCCCTTGGATGAGAAAATTTTATTCGGTTTGTCAGCTGTTCGTCATGTGGGACAAAATGCGATCGCTTCAATTTTGGTTGCTAGAGATAAAGAAGGTAATTTTAAATCCTTGGCTAATTTTTGCGATCGCGTAGATTTGAGTTCTGTAAATCGCCGTACCTTAGAAGCATTAATTAATTGTGGAGCTTTTGACAAAATAAATCCCAACCGCAATCAATTAGTCCACGATCTGGAATTGGTATATGATTGGGCACAATCCCGGGCTAGAGATCGAGCCACAGGTCAAGGTAATTTGTTCGATTTGTTAGGTGGGGGATTTTCTAGCAGTAATACGACAAATAAAAACGCCGTTTTTGATTCTGCTCCCAAAGCCAAACCTGTTTCCGATTTACCACCCCAAGAAAAGTTACGTAAAGAAAAAGATTTATTAGGTTTTTACGTTTCAGATCATCCATTAAAATCAGTCCGCGAATCAGCACTAATACTTGCTCCAATTAACCTTTCCCAATTAGGAGAAAAAACTGAAGGGAGTAATATTTGCGCTGTTGTGATGCTTAATAACGTCAAAAAAGTGATAACTAAAAAGGGCGATCCAATGGCTATCTTACAAATTGAAGATTTAACATCACAATCTGAAGCTGTTGTATTTCCTAGAACCTATGAGCGAGTTAGCAATTTACTCCAAGTTGATACCAGACTAATTATTTGGGGCAAAATCGATAAACGGGATGACCAAAGTCAACTGATAGTCGAAGATGCAGAACCAGTCGAACAAGTGCAAATGGTCATGGTCGAACTCAGTCCGTCACAAGCAAGCGCAATTGAAGAACAAGACCGTCTGCGCAACGTTTTAACTCAAAATTCCAGAGATAAAGAAAGTGCGAAAGTCCCTGTAATTGGAGTAATTAGGGCGGGGAATCATCGTCAACTAGTTCGCTTTGGTAAGCAGTTTTGGGTAGAAGATTGGAGAACAGCAGTTCAAGCACTCCAAAATGCTCGATTCTCTGCTTACGTAAAGAATTTAACCACCAATTAATTTTTTTTATTAAACCACATAGTATTCATACAAAATGAATTTAATACACTGAGGTTACCGGAATTGAGCAATACAAAAACCCACCTTCGTAGGAATTCAGATGAGTATAGGATTCCCAACTTATTTTAGTGCCCTTAGGGCTCTAGCTCTGCATATCTCTAAGTATTGTCGACTACAAACATTGCTTAGTACAGCTATAACTACCACTATAGACTTAGCAGGATGCAACGGTGGAACATTTTCCCAAGGTACTTATATGCTGACTACTAAATTAAACAGAAATTATACTTAGATATTTTCAAAGGTCAAATAAAATTCCTGTAAATTAGTTTCAATTTTTACATTAACTATTCCTGCATACCTGAATGTTAGCATAGTCATCAGTTTATTTACTTACACAAAAAATAATTTATTGTGTGTTTAGTTACTTCTGCGGATGATGCCCGTGTACAGAACATGGTATAGTTTTATGCCATAGACATTATGGGTAATTAGGCAGAGGAGTAAATACTTAATGACCGCCGATGAAACTAATAATTTTGTGGCGTACTGTAAAATAATTCAACCCCAATCTCAGAAAGATATTCAGAGGTTTTTTGAGGGGGTTGTAGGTTTTCCATACGATAAAGAACTTCTCTTGCAAGCCTACTTATTCTTGAATATCAAAGATATATTTCCTTCTTGTTCTGAATTATTACTATTCGAGAAATCACCAATTGCAGACTACACTGATTTAGGAAAGTGTGATTTTGTTTATCTAACGTCGAATCATAAATTATTTATTATTGAAACTAAATTTATAGATACCGAAGCGACGGGAGCGACGGAAAGAAAAAGAAGAAATAAGCACAGAAATAAAGTATTCGATCAGGTCATTACTCTCAAAAAGCGTTTTAGTGAGTACTGGAACATTCAAAGTGACCAACTAGAGTGTGGAGTATTTACCACAGATTCAGAAGTCAGTTGGCGTGGTAATGGAGTTAATGTTGTGACTAAATCGGTAACAATAGAAAATCTTGAGCAATGGCGAATCAATTATCTTGAAAAAAAATAAAAATTTAGAGACACGACAGAGGCTATGACTATAGCTGCACTACCTACGGAGCCGTTACTTACAGATCCACTGACGCTATGAGATGCAGCTTGCGCTGTTATCCACAAGACGCTTACAAACAGCCCAGGTGCGGCTCAGGTTCTGTTGCGTCTCTACCAAATTCAGTGTTATTTGAACTGTATTGAAATATAAAGACGTTGTGAAAATCGAATTTGGTATGAAATAGCATTCACCGTAGGTGCGGTTCATCTCAAAAGATTAAGGGTTGGTAACGAGCGCGTAAGTCTAATTAGGGATAGAAAAAAATAAGAAGTATCAAGTAATACTTGAATTTTGTGAAGAGCAATATTATTATTTGTTCGCCACCTCAACCTTGTATGATTTGTAGTTAGGCTATTTCCGAAAGGATATTGACAAGAGACGCTGATAGACCTCAAAAGTAGTGTTAAAACACTGCTAAAACAAACATCTTCTTAAAAAGATAGCTCTACTACAAACCATACAAATTGTCTTCTCAGAGTATTGGATGTGGGATTATTTCTTCTACTATTTCACGTTGCTACTCTTTTGAAAAATCAAAAATACCGAGGAAAAATTTACTTTCGTTCTGGATGTGCTGCATCCTCTACAGAAGGAATGCCCATTTGATTGATAGTTGCAATCATTTGGTACAAACGTCCTAAATCGCGTTGGTTGAAGTGCAAGATTAGACGAGGTAGCTCAAAAGTCTCATCTTGTCCTTCTTTAGCCAAGGCTTGACTTTTTTCAATCCGTCCTTTGACAAGGATGTCGCTGAATTCTGTATTTAGTTGCTCCACCTCAGTTTCCGATAATTCAACTCGAAGACGAATCACTAATTTTTCGTCTACATAGCGACTAGAGTGGTATACCCGATAAAAATTAGTAATAGCGTCGCAAGCTACTTCTAAATTATCTGTAACGGTGTAAAGACAAGGGTCCTCAGGGCTTACAAGACCTTTTGCAACTAGTTGCTTGTTGACGTATTCACTCCAAGAATGCCAGTAATCACCTCCTGGATGGTCAATGAAGACTACTGGAACGGGACCAAACTTACCTGTTTGACTCAGCGTCATACACTCAAAAGCTTCATCCTGAGTACCAAACCCACCAGCAAATAATGCCACAGCATCACTTTCTTTGAGAAGAAATAACTTACGGGTAAAGAAATATTTGAAGTGAATTAGTTTGGGGTCACCCTCAATCACGGGGTTTGCTTCCTGTTCGAAGGGTAATTGAATATTCAAACCAAAGGATTTTTCTCTTCCTGCTCCTTCGTTACCTGCTTGCATAATTCCACTACCACCACCAGTCATGACCATAAAACCCAGTTGGGAAACACGACGGGCAAATTCTGAAGCCATAAGATATTCAGGTGTATCTGACTTGAGACGAGCGGAACCAAAAACTGTTACTTTACGAACGTGTCTATAAGCATGAAATAGTTCAAAACCTTGCTCCATATCTGTGAGAGCGGCTGAAAGTATTTTCCAATCGAGGCGATCGATATTACTCTCAGATAAATTAACTATGGTCGTAAGTGCTTGTTTAATAAATTGCCGATGTTTCAAGCTTGGTAAACGTTCGAGCAATTGAACGATATCCGCTTGGAAAGAATCTAATGCATGGAAAGAGGTAGGTGAACTCATGATAAATATAGCTAATGAAGCGTTACAGTTTAGACAACTATATGGTGTTAATTAACTAAATACTGTTTGACTCAAACCATAAGTTAAATGATTTGAGCAACAAGTAAAAAAAGAATTAACGAGTGATTTTTAGTTCCAAATTTAAGATTCCAAATTTAAGATTTCAAATTTAAGATTCCAAATTTAAGATTCTGCACCTATTGATTACAAATCATCACTCGTAAATTTCTACAATCCTCTGCACCATATCTTTCAGAGGCAAATGGTTTCCGTGTGTTCCACAGTACCTTTTGATGATTATAGAACCGACACCTTGAAAAAATGGATAAGAGTTTCAATATTTTTCCTTCTCCCAACACTCGTGATTACTTAAAAGTATTGTGTGATGAATTGTATGATGGTCGAACTGGTAATTCCAATTCCTGGCTTGGTTTTTAGCTTACTGTTAGGATTTTGCTCTCACTTCTTGGCTTACCTAATTTGAATGTGACTTCTATGATCTTGCAGACTTTGATTTGGATCTTTTACTTTTGCTATTCAAGTATCGCCTCATGGAATAAACTAATTCTTAGCGATCGCCTTTATAGATATCCTGAACCTCAAACAAGGCGTAAGAGAAGTCAGAACTTTAACACCATAAAATGGATATCGCATTAGTATCATTCACCACAATCACAGGTAAAATATAAGAATTCCTAGGGCAGCTTTTTATGAAAAATCAAATTTATCCTGGAAATCAAGGATGCAAACCCCATTATTTACTCAAATTGAGTCAGACCAATAAGATTTATTTTTAAAACAATAAGGATAACATTTTAAACCGAATATTTTTACTAACTAAAATAATTATTTGCAAATATAAATAATTTATATAGGAATCATATTTGATTTATGAAAAAAACTACGAGATAATACGGGCAAAGATATCGGTCTAACAACGAACAA
>NZ_LMTZ01000078.1 GCF_001456025.1 Mastigocoleus testarum BC008 | reverse complement strand
TATTTATCATTGTTCGTTGTTAGACCGATATCTTTGCCCGTATTATCTCGTAGTTTTTTTCATAAATCAAATATGATTCCTATAGGAATCAAAAAATAAAGAGTTTTTTATACTTGTTTCTGTGCGTTCGCTTATTTTGAAACTCTATAGGACTTACGCAAAATTAATTTATTTTTTTATTAATATATAAAGAAATTTGGAATGATTAGTCAGTAATAAAAATCAGTCAATTGTCTCCAGTGAAAGATTTTTATAGGGCAATATATAAATCCTTACAGGAGGCGAGAAAAATCTAATTACTCTACAGAAGGGAGCGCTGTGCGCAATTCAAAAGTCATTATTAGCGCCTAGCGGAGCGTAATGTAGTTATTGCGTGTCCGCAGGACATAAGTCAAAAGTCATTAGCATGACGTGTCCGCAGGACGTAACAGACCAGGCTCATGTCTAAAACACTTTGCTAACAGCGTTAGTGCAGTGGGGTTCCAGCACAGCAAAAGTCGAAATTAATGTCTTAAGCTAATTGTGTATTGCTGTATCCAAATAACTCTAAATCACCTAAATTTCAACTTTAACCTCTAAAAACTTGGTGGAAATCATATAGCTATACAGCGATCGCTAAAGCTAACTGTCAACTACTAACTGTTAGCTGTTAACTGATAACTGACCACCGTCTACATTGCTTCAGGTGGTGCGATGTCAGAACCAACCACAACCCCAGAAACATTAGACTGTAAACCGGGTTTAGTAATGGGTTCCTTGTCTTGCTGTTTGTGGCTAATAGAAGACGTATTAGAATTGCTGTTGATTAATAACTTATTTGCTTCAGCTTGTTGAGACATAAAGTGTAATCCCCCGATCGCTCCAGCAACAAACGCCGTATAACCAACATACAAGTGAATTGGACGAATTTGTAATGTCCAGTCAGTACTACTATTAGGATCTTCATACCAAGAAGGTAAGACTGATTGAGTTTTTGGATCTGCAAGGGGTATAGAAGCAGCCAAAGCAGTACCATTCATTCCTAAAGCGTTACCCATCACTCGGATAAAACCACGGACAAATACATCTTCTGGTAATAATTCCCACTGACCATTTTCTACTGCTTCCATCTTATGTACTGGAACATGGGTGTAAGTATTGAGTTGTTCCAGAGAAAGATGTCTTAATACTCGGGCTTCCTTAAGTTGTTGACCGATTTCAAGTAAAATTTTCTTCCGATGCTGCAGCATTTGCTGTTCTAATTGGACTAAGGAAGCTTTCTTATTTGAATTGAGCCAATTCATTAAGGGATTACTAGAGTTTTTAGCTGCGTTAGCATATCGAGATTTTTTCACTTTATCTGCATTCTTACTTTTAGCGGTTAAGGTGGGTTGTGGTTTAGCACTAGTTAAGTAATTTGATAAATCTGTAGAAGCTTGGGATTCAGATGCTACTGGCTCACTTGTAGTATGTGCATTCTGAGAATTGGCTACTGACTCAATACTTGAAGTCTTATTACTTGAGATTTTGTTACCTGAGATTTTGTTACCTGAGATTTCGTTACTTGACATCTCGTTACTTGACATCTCGTTACTTGAAATCTCATGGTTTGGGATCTCACTATTTGAGATTTCATTGCTTGTTTCTTGCTTTACAGCGATTACCTTTTGGTGTTGTTGTATAAATTGTCTAAATGCTAAGCCAATAGCTTCTCTTCCCACAGCTTTAAATAATACTTTGGCTTGTTCTGCAGAAGAACCCAATAACTTTTGTGTGTTGGTTAAAGCACAACGATATACCTTGGAACGATGCAACTCAGTTTCAATATCACCTAGGATGGAACGTAATTCATCCTGGGAAATTTCAATGGTCGAATTTCCAGAGAGAGTTAAGGTGTATACAGATGTCATTGTGATTTTTAAACTAAGATAGGCTATAACTGTATCTGTGTAATTTTTTCTGGTCTGAAATAACTTTTCCGGATTATTAGTTACAGTTTTCTTAGTCTTTAAATCGTAATTACCGAAGTTATATTTGCACAATAAATATGATAAAGACGATCCAAAGTTGATTTTGGGTCCCTAAATAATGATTTTAATTTTTGTGACAAAACTTACAGCAGAATTCAGGAGTCAGAAGACAGGAATCAGGAGTAGGATCTGCTTTATATATAACTGAATTTCAGTTTTTGAACTGTACCTCACCTAGTTGCAATCCGCTATAAATATGTGCTATGGCGTGTTCTCAAACTGCGTTCCGATCTCTTCTAGCCGATACATAGAAATAGTCAAAGTCCCCCAAATCAGCGGGGGATTTAGGGGGATCTTAAAATCAAGCAATAAATCAATGTCCCCAACTCAGCGGGGGATTTAGGGGATCTAACAAGTTTTGCTCATAATTAGCAACTAACAGCTAAAATTTCGCTGTATGATGCAGCAGGGTTTAGTTCGCACATAGATTGCAAATTTAGAAATGTTGCGATCGCAGAGTAAATAATAGATACTCCTTAATTCGCTGCAGCAAACTTAGACATCTCAACTAGCGAAAGCACCGCTTGTTCATACTCATGGGGTGCAACTTCTGCAACATCGTTATGACCTGCATCTGGGATCATAACAAGTTTTTTCGGTTCAGGAGCTAAAGTGTATAAGTTCCGGCTCATAAAAGCTGGTACAGTCGAATCATTAAGACCGTGAATAAATAATACCGGCATTTTTAGGTTTGATAATTTCTTACTCGATTCAAAACGCTGTGTCAAAATCAAATCTACCGGAAAAATAGAAAACATTTTCTTCAGAGCAACCATGTCTCGAATGGAAGTAAAAGAACTTTCAACTATCAATCCAGCCGCATCTGATTTTTTTGCTGCTAAATCTACCGCGATCGCTCCCCCTAAAGAATGTCCGTAAATAAAGATTTGCTCAGATGGAATTTTTTGCTTATTATGTAAGTAATTCCACGCAGCAACAGCGTCCTGATAAACTTGTGATTCCCTAGGAAAACTTCCCTGACTGCGACCATAACCGCGATAATCAATTAGCAGCACCGAAAATCCCAGTTCTCGAAAAAAGTTTGCACGATTAATATTAGCGCCTATATTTAGGCCATTACCATGCAGATACAGCAATACTTTATTACTTGGCTTATCTGCTTTCATCCACCAAGCGTGAATGAGTTGAGATTTTTTATTGGGAACCTCTACAGGCAACCAAACATCTTGGTAAGAGATATTAAAATATAGTGGAGTTTTTTCTAAATTCGCAGAAGGGAAAAATATTAACCGGGGCTGATAAAAAAACAGGAAAATGCAAGAACAAATGTAGGCAATTACGGAAGACAAAATCACCCATATTGGTAGTTTTAATAGATATTTAATCAAAGAACTCTGCTTATTTTTGACATCTTATAGTATTTATATATACATTATTAATCTCTTGCAAAGAAAGTTTTAATGACTTTAAACTGGAAATGAATAGTCGGATAAAATTTTGTAATCACTTTAATAGACAAGTCTTATTATTTACTTTAGTTTAAGTAAATTCCCTATTAGTCTTACTTATTACATGGATATCAGGAGATACTGTGAAGGTACAGAATGAGACCCAAGAGCAAAAATTTAAGGAAATAGGTGCCGCTTTAAAGCAAGCGCGTGAGGAAAAATCAATTCGCCTTGAAGAACTCGCACTCCATACACGTATCCGAATGATATATTTGCAAGCCTTGGAGAATGGAAAGTTTGAAGAATTACCTGAAACTATTTATGTCCGAGGATTTATATATCGTTACGGTGATGCGGTTGGGCTTGATGGTAAAGCTTTAGCCGAGATGTTTAGCGATACATTCCAAAAAGAGGAACTGAAAGAAAATATTGAAACCACACAATCAAAAACTAATTTTAATTTACCATTTCTGTCGTTGTTTTACATTTTTTTAATAGTTTCAGCGTCCTTTGGATTATTTTTTGTGCTCAGACCCCGACCACAAGTAGAATCAACTGCTCAGAACCAAAGTTCGCTACCAGTTAGCTCGCAAAAAACAACGTCAAAAGAATCAATATCAAACTCAATATCACAACCTAAGCTTAAAGCAACACGGTCTCAGAACCCAGCAGCGAAATCAACAGTACAAGTTAGCCTTAAACTTACAGGTAGATCGTGGATGGAAGTAATAGTAGATAACAAAACTGTAGTTAACGGATTTATGGAAGAAGGGCAAAATCAAAGCTGGACAGCAAAAGAAGAATTAACCGTACGTGCAGGAGATGCAGCAGTTGTGTTCATTTCCAAAGACGATAAGGAACCAGAAGCAATGGGTGCAAAGGGAGAAGTCAAACAAATAACATTTAAGCCTGAAGGAGTAAACGATACTGTGTCCGCACCTCCCCAAACACTATCAGTTGGTGATTGAGATTTGTCGATGAGTAATCGCCAATAACTAACCAATTACTCAAATTTTTGGCGTGCGCAAATGCCAATCGGTAGATTGCTCGTAAGCATAAGCGATTTGGAATAATTGTTCTTCACCAAGAACTCTACCAATCATTTGTAATCCAACAGGTAAACCATTATCGTCAAATCCACAAGGAATACTGATCCCCGGTAAGCCAGCGAGGTTTACAGGAATTGTCATTAAATCAGTTAAATACATACTTAATGGATCGTCCTTTTCTCCCGCTTTAAAAGCTGTCATGGGAACTGTAGGACAAACTAAAACATCAACTTGACGAAACGCCTTTTCAAAATCTTCTTTAATTAAGGTACGGAATTTCTGCGCTTTTAAGTAATAAGCATCATAATAGCCAGCCGAAAGAGTATAGGTACCAATCATAATTCGGCGCTTCACCTCTTGTCCAAAACCATGGGCGCGGGTGCGGTTATACATTGATATTAGACTTTCGGCTTCTTCGTCCCGTAGACCATATTTAACTCCATCGTAACGGGCGAGGTTAGCCGATGCTTCCGAAGGTGCAATAATGTAATAGCTGGCGATCCCGTAACGGAAGTTAGGACAGGAAATGACATGAATTTCTGCACCTAAATTTTGCAATTGTTCAATTGCTTTAGTTACAGCCTTTTCAACCTGTGAATCTATACCTTCACCAAAAGTTTCTTTGATGATACCGATTCTGACTTGTCCTCGACGTTTGAGGTCTGGTTTAAAATTAGCGGCATAGTCGGGGATATCAACCTTGAGGCTAGTGGAATCTTTGGGATCGTAACCAGCAATATGACTCAATAATATAGCGCTATCTTCTACGTTGCGAGAAAAAGGACCAATTTGGTCTAGGGAAGAAGCATAAGCTACTAAACCATAACGGGAAACTAATCCGTAGGTGGGTTTCATTCCAATTACGCCGCAAAAAGATGCTGGTTGTCGAATAGAACCACCAGTATCAGAGCCAAGAGAAACAGTACATTCTCCTGCTGCAACTGCTGCTGCAGAACCTCCAGAAGAACC
The DNA here is from genome assembly GCF_001456025.1 of Mastigocoleus testarum BC008. Lineage (GTDB taxonomy): Bacteria > Cyanobacteriota > Cyanobacteriia > Cyanobacteriales > Nostocaceae > Mastigocoleus > Mastigocoleus testarum. The sequence goes on along the minus strand of NZ_LMTZ01000078.1, from coordinate 6,211 downwards.
GCCAGGAACTCGCGATACATCCCAAGGGTTATTTGTGAGTTTATAGGCAGAGTTTTCTGTAGAACTACCCATCGCGAACTCATCTAAATTAGTTTTTCCTACCAGTACCGCTCCAGCCTCTGCCAGTTTCTGGGTTACGGTAGATTCGTAAGGGGGAACAAAGTTTTCGAGAATTTTAGAACCACAGGTAGTAGTAATTCCCTTGGTACACATGTTGTCCTTAATAGCTATGGGGATACCGGCTAACATTCCGATTTCTTCCCCTGCAGCGATTTTGGCATCTACCTGTTGCGCTTGTTTTAAAGCTTTATCGGCTGTGATATGTAAAAAACTATTGACATCGGGTTCTACGGCTTGAATTCTATCTAATGTTTCTTGAGTGATTTCAACTGCAGAACGTTCTTTTTTTACTAGTTGTTCGTGCAACTTGCGGATGGATACCATGATTGCTCTCTTTGTGACTCAAGTGATTGATTTTAGTACAGCTTGATATCCTGCGATCCATTAAATTCAGCTAAATAAAATTTTTTGCCTGTGACGACTTTAAATTAATATTTATTTTTATCTGGCAGGCATCGCTCGGAATAACATACAGATAATTTAAAGGGTAATGGGGGTAATGGGTAGTGAGTAATGAGTAATGAGTAATGGGTAATGAGTAATGAGTAATGGGTAATGAGTAATGAGTAATGGGTAATGAGTAATGAGTAATAAGTAATGAGTAATGAGTAATGAGTAATGAGTAATGAGTAATGAGTAATGAGTAATGAGTAATGAGTAATGAGTAATGAGTAATGAGTAATGAGTAATAAGTAATGGTTAGCGCCTAGCGCAAGCGTACCGTAAGGTATTGCGGGGCGCGTTCACAAAGTGTTAGCAAGGCGGGGGGGCGTAAGCACAGACAATGAGGGTGTCTACAGCGCACAGTAATTGGTAATGGGTAATTGGTAATTGGTAATTTTTACTCTTAATTCCTGACTTCTAACTCCTGACTTCTGACTTCTGATTTCTGACTCCTGACTCCTGATTTCTGACTCCTGACTCCTGATTTCTGACTCCTGACTCCTGACTTCTGACTCCTGACTTCTGACTCCTGACTCCTGACTCCTGTATTCTTTTCTTTCTTCCCTCAGCGATCGCAATTAAATCAGTTTGACATATTTACTTTAGGAAATCTAAAAAATGGTAAAAATAATTACAAGACGGTCTTTGTCATCGCAAAACGTATACGATATTGGCGTTGAGAAAGATCATAATTTTTTAATTAAAAATGGTTTAGTTGCTTCTAACTGTTTTAATAAATCTCACTCTACGGCATATGGGTATGTAACTTATCAGACTGCCTACCTCAAAGCAAATTATCCTTTGGAGTATATGGCGGCGTTATTAACCGCTAACAGCAACGATACAGATAAGGTGCAAAAATATATCTCTACCTGTTTAAACATGGGTATTCAGATCGAAGCACCAGATATCAACCGTTCGCGAGTAGATTTTACTCCCTTGGATGAGAAAATTTTATTCGGTTTGTCAGCTGTTCGTCATGTGGGACAAAATGCGATCGCTTCAATTTTGGTTGCTAGAGATAAAGAAGGTAATTTTAAATCCTTGGCTAATTTTTGCGATCGCGTAGATTTGAGTTCTGTAAATCGCCGTACCTTAGAAGCATTAATTAATTGTGGAGCTTTTGACAAAATAAATCCCAACCGCAATCAATTAGTCCACGATCTGGAATTGGTATATGATTGGGCACAATCCCGGGCTAGAGATCGAGCCACAGGTCAAGGTAATTTGTTCGATTTGTTAGGTGGGGGATTTTCTAGCAGTAATACGACAAATAAAAACGCCGTTTTTGATTCTGCTCCCAAAGCCAAACCTGTTTCCGATTTACCACCCCAAGAAAAGTTACGTAAAGAAAAAGATTTATTAGGTTTTTACGTTTCAGATCATCCATTAAAATCAGTCCGCGAATCAGCACTAATACTTGCTCCAATTAACCTTTCCCAATTAGGAGAAAAAACTGAAGGGAGTAATATTTGCGCTGTTGTGATGCTTAATAACGTCAAAAAAGTGATAACTAAAAAGGGCGATCCAATGGCTATCTTACAAATTGAAGATTTAACATCACAATCTGAAGCTGTTGTATTTCCTAGAACCTATGAGCGAGTTAGCAATTTACTCCAAGTTGATACCAGACTAATTATTTGGGGCAAAATCGATAAACGGGATGACCAAAGTCAACTGATAGTCGAAGATGCAGAACCAGTCGAACAAGTGCAAATGGTCATGGTCGAACTCAGTCCGTCACAAGCAAGCGCAATTGAAGAACAAGACCGTCTGCGCAACGTTTTAACTCAAAATTCCAGAGATAAAGAAAGTGCGAAAGTCCCTGTAATTGGAGTAATTAGGGCGGGGAATCATCGTCAACTAGTTCGCTTTGGTAAGCAGTTTTGGGTAGAAGATTGGAGAACAGCAGTTCAAGCACTCCAAAATGCTCGATTCTCTGCTTACGTAAAGAATTTAACCACCAATTAATTTTTTTTATTAAACCACATAGTATTCATACAAAATGAATTTAATACACTGAGGTTACCGGAATTGAGCAATACAAAAACCCACCTTCGTAGGAATTCAGATGAGTATAGGATTCCCAACTTATTTTAGTGCCCTTAGGGCTCTAGCTCTGCATATCTCTAAGTATTGTCGACTACAAACATTGCTTAGTACAGCTATAACTACCACTATAGACTTAGCAGGATGCAACGGTGGAACATTTTCCCAAGGTACTTATATGCTGACTACTAAATTAAACAGAAATTATACTTAGATATTTTCAAAGGTCAAATAAAATTCCTGTAAATTAGTTTCAATTTTTACATTAACTATTCCTGCATACCTGAATGTTAGCATAGTCATCAGTTTATTTACTTACACAAAAAATAATTTATTGTGTGTTTAGTTACTTCTGCGGATGATGCCCGTGTACAGAACATGGTATAGTTTTATGCCATAGACATTATGGGTAATTAGGCAGAGGAGTAAATACTTAATGACCGCCGATGAAACTAATAATTTTGTGGCGTACTGTAAAATAATTCAACCCCAATCTCAGAAAGATATTCAGAGGTTTTTTGAGGGGGTTGTAGGTTTTCCATACGATAAAGAACTTCTCTTGCAAGCCTACTTATTCTTGAATATCAAAGATATATTTCCTTCTTGTTCTGAATTATTACTATTCGAGAAATCACCAATTGCAGACTACACTGATTTAGGAAAGTGTGATTTTGTTTATCTAACGTCGAATCATAAATTATTTATTATTGAAACTAAATTTATAGATACCGAAGCGACGGGAGCGACGGAAAGAAAAAGAAGAAATAAGCACAGAAATAAAGTATTCGATCAGGTCATTACTCTCAAAAAGCGTTTTAGTGAGTACTGGAACATTCAAAGTGACCAACTAGAGTGTGGAGTATTTACCACAGATTCAGAAGTCAGTTGGCGTGGTAATGGAGTTAATGTTGTGACTAAATCGGTAACAATAGAAAATCTTGAGCAATGGCGAATCAATTATCTTGAAAAAAAATAAAAATTTAGAGACACGACAGAGGCTATGACTATAGCTGCACTACCTACGGAGCCGTTACTTACAGATCCACTGACGCTATGAGATGCAGCTTGCGCTGTTATCCACAAGACGCTTACAAACAGCCCAGGTGCGGCTCAGGTTCTGTTGCGTCTCTACCAAATTCAGTGTTATTTGAACTGTATTGAAATATAAAGACGTTGTGAAAATCGAATTTGGTATGAAATAGCATTCACCGTAGGTGCGGTTCATCTCAAAAGATTAAGGGTTGGTAACGAGCGCGTAAGTCTAATTAGGGATAGAAAAAAATAAGAAGTATCAAGTAATACTTGAATTTTGTGAAGAGCAATATTATTATTTGTTCGCCACCTCAACCTTGTATGATTTGTAGTTAGGCTATTTCCGAAAGGATATTGACAAGAGACGCTGATAGACCTCAAAAGTAGTGTTAAAACACTGCTAAAACAAACATCTTCTTAAAAAGATAGCTCTACTACAAACCATACAAATTGTCTTCTCAGAGTATTGGATGTGGGATTATTTCTTCTACTATTTCACGTTGCTACTCTTTTGAAAAATCAAAAATACCGAGGAAAAATTTACTTTCGTTCTGGATGTGCTGCATCCTCTACAGAAGGAATGCCCATTTGATTGATAGTTGCAATCATTTGGTACAAACGTCCTAAATCGCGTTGGTTGAAGTGCAAGATTAGACGAGGTAGCTCAAAAGTCTCATCTTGTCCTTCTTTAGCCAAGGCTTGACTTTTTTCAATCCGTCCTTTGACAAGGATGTCGCTGAATTCTGTATTTAGTTGCTCCACCTCAGTTTCCGATAATTCAACTCGAAGACGAATCACTAATTTTTCGTCTACATAGCGACTAGAGTGGTATACCCGATAAAAATTAGTAATAGCGTCGCAAGCTACTTCTAAATTATCTGTAACGGTGTAAAGACAAGGGTCCTCAGGGCTTACAAGACCTTTTGCAACTAGTTGCTTGTTGACGTATTCACTCCAAGAATGCCAGTAATCACCTCCTGGATGGTCAATGAAGACTACTGGAACGGGACCAAACTTACCTGTTTGACTCAGCGTCATACACTCAAAAGCTTCATCCTGAGTACCAAACCCACCAGCAAATAATGCCACAGCATCACTTTCTTTGAGAAGAAATAACTTACGGGTAAAGAAATATTTGAAGTGAATTAGTTTGGGGTCACCCTCAATCACGGGGTTTGCTTCCTGTTCGAAGGGTAATTGAATATTCAAACCAAAGGATTTTTCTCTTCCTGCTCCTTCGTTACCTGCTTGCATAATTCCACTACCACCACCAGTCATGACCATAAAACCCAGTTGGGAAACACGACGGGCAAATTCTGAAGCCATAAGATATTCAGGTGTATCTGACTTGAGACGAGCGGAACCAAAAACTGTTACTTTACGAACGTGTCTATAAGCATGAAATAGTTCAAAACCTTGCTCCATATCTGTGAGAGCGGCTGAAAGTATTTTCCAATCGAGGCGATCGATATTACTCTCAGATAAATTAACTATGGTCGTAAGTGCTTGTTTAATAAATTGCCGATGTTTCAAGCTTGGTAAACGTTCGAGCAATTGAACGATATCCGCTTGGAAAGAATCTAATGCATGGAAAGAGGTAGGTGAACTCATGATAAATATAGCTAATGAAGCGTTACAGTTTAGACAACTATATGGTGTTAATTAACTAAATACTGTTTGACTCAAACCATAAGTTAAATGATTTGAGCAACAAGTAAAAAAAGAATTAACGAGTGATTTTTAGTTCCAAATTTAAGATTCCAAATTTAAGATTTCAAATTTAAGATTCCAAATTTAAGATTCTGCACCTATTGATTACAAATCATCACTCGTAAATTTCTACAATCCTCTGCACCATATCTTTCAGAGGCAAATGGTTTCCGTGTGTTCCACAGTACCTTTTGATGATTATAGAACCGACACCTTGAAAAAATGGATAAGAGTTTCAATATTTTTCCTTCTCCCAACACTCGTGATTACTTAAAAGTATTGTGTGATGAATTGTATGATGGTCGAACTGGTAATTCCAATTCCTGGCTTGGTTTTTAGCTTACTGTTAGGATTTTGCTCTCACTTCTTGGCTTACCTAATTTGAATGTGACTTCTATGATCTTGCAGACTTTGATTTGGATCTTTTACTTTTGCTATTCAAGTATCGCCTCATGGAATAAACTAATTCTTAGCGATCGCCTTTATAGATATCCTGAACCTCAAACAAGGCGTAAGAGAAGTCAGAACTTTAACACCATAAAATGGATATCGCATTAGTATCATTCACCACAATCACAGGTAAAATATAAGAATTCCTAGGGCAGCTTTTTATGAAAAATCAAATTTATCCTGGAAATCAAGGATGCAAACCCCATTATTTACTCAAATTGAGTCAGACCAATAAGATTTATTTTTAAAACAATAAGGATAACATTTTAAACCGAATATTTTTACTAACTAAAATAATTATTTGCAAATATAAATAATTTATATAGGAATCATATTTGATTTATGAAAAAAACTACGAGATAATACGGGCAAAGATATCGGTCTAACAACGAACAATGATAAATAA
>NZ_LMTZ01000077.1 GCF_001456025.1 Mastigocoleus testarum BC008 | reverse complement strand
AGTGGATTTTTCATTTTGGTAGACGGTGAAAACTCCGTTCTACCATTTTTTTGGCACCAAGTTAATATTCCGGACAGGTCTAATGTCTTGAACTATTACTTTCTCATAGCCCTTAAACTCTGCATCCAGTGGTAACTTTTCTTTGGGATAAACAACTATTTCCTCTCGGTCTATTTTTATTGTCTCATTTTTACTTTTTTTACTGTGTTCTTTCGGGATTGTTCGCTCTTTCTCTGATGAGTGGTCTTTTTTAAACCCCTTCTTTACATTTGCTTTGATCTCTGGTTTACCTTGTTCTCCTTTGAGACGGTTATTTTCATCCCGTAATTTTTGATTTTCTTCTTCTAATTCTTTGATCTTTGAATTTAGTTGCTCTATGAGGTTGAGCAGTACTTCTACTGTTTGACGCACCTGGGAGTCTGCAATCTGTCCTGGGTCAATGGATTGCAGTAATGCCGATACTAATTTCTCTGATGATGGTTTTTGCGTCATGGGTCATATTCTACGACACATGCTCTACTTTTGTTCCTTCTTCTTTTTTCTTCTTACCCCGACTTACTGAGCGGATACCAATTAAAGTACCTAGGATAATTTTTGAGACTTGTATCAGCAATACGAATACTGCAAGTCTCTATAATCTCAATAACATCGCACTTAGGAATAAATACTTATATAAAAGCCAAATCATTCCTTGAGGAAATATATCTTAATGAAGAAGTATTACCTCTATGCATGTGCTACATCTTATAAACGGACGAGGAGGGATTCGAACCCCCGACACCGTGGTCCGTAGCCACGTGCTCTAGTCCACTGAGCTACACGTCCTTGCCTTACCGGATATAAGAGTATCACATCTACACGCCATGACGCAAGAAAAAATTTTCGATAATTCTCCAGCTTTAAGTCATCTAGATCATTTGGGACAATCTCAAATGGTGGATGTCTCCAGTAAAATCCCCACAGTTCGCCAAGCAACAGCAGTAGGTAAAGTCAAGATGCACATAGAAACTTTTGGTGCAATTCAGGCTGGAAATGCTCCTAAGGGAGATGTTTTAGGTACTGCGAGACTTGCAGGGATTATGGCTGCAAAACAAACTGCCAACCTTATTCCTTTATGTCATCCTTTACCGCTACAAAAGGTTGAAGTTAAAATTAATCCCCAACCACAACTACCTGGTTACGAAATTCAAGCCACAGTCAAAACTAAGGCTGAAACAGGAGTCGAAATGGAAGCTTTAACTGCTGTTTCTGTTGCTGCTCTTACTCTCTACGACATGGCAAAGGCTTTAGAAAAGTCAATTCAAATTGGATCTATTCATTTGGTAAGCAAGACTGGGGGAAAATCGGGTGATTATTTGCGCAAATGTGATGAATGAATTAAGAATCACATCCTTAAAAGGAAAATCATAAAGGTTTATTCAAGATTTTTGACTCCCCAAGGCTTAATAATTTGTGTATCTGAGGACTTGCATAATCTGCTGTCAATTAAATTTGACAAAAAAATAAAATTTGGCAAAACCACCCCAAAGCAGTTCTTGACAAAAATTATTCACCTAAATTAAGTTCATCAGAATGAGTCAAAAATCGAATATAAGTTCCTCACGCACAGCAGTTCTTGATGCAGCCGAGCATTTATTTGCCTCTCAAGGCTATGGGGCTGTGACCCTAAAAGATATAGCTAAGAAACTTGGCATTAAACAAGCTTCCCTCTACTACCATTTTCCTGGGGGAAAAGAAGATTTATTTGTTGAAGTTATGCTGCGTCATTTAGAGCGGCGAAGAGTAACTTTGGAGCAAATTATTGCAACCGAATCCAAAAGTCTAGAAGGTTGTTTAGCTGAGCTAGCAGCATGGCTTTGGGAGCAACCCCCCCTGAATGCTAACCGTATTATTCATACCGACCTAACAGAGATTAATGCTCAAAAAGCAATTGAAATTGAGCAAGCAATTGGTCGTTGCGTTCACGCACCTGTAGAAAAATTATTTGCACAATACCAACCGCAGTTAAGAGGAGACCCAGGTTTTATTGCGGGTATTTTTTTGTGTGGTGTTGAACCCTTACCGACTGTCCAAAAATACGGTAACAAAACCAAAGACGAAATGATTGCTGAGTTGATAAGCCTAGTACTTTATGGGGCTTTAATTCAATAATTCATTTTTCGATAGATTGCATAAGATTATCTGAAATAGTTTAGGTTGCAAATTGTTAAGAAAATATGTACATTTTAAATATTGCCTACCTATTTTTAGGTAAGTAATTCCGTAAATTCCGGAGTATAAACCTAAGCTATTTTTTATCAAAAATCATTGTCCACTCCCTGGAAAAATTAATGTGGCAATAGTTCCGATTTTTAATTGCATCCTTGGCGATTTTGGGGAATTTGGTGCTAGTTTTCAATGCTAAAGCTGCAACAAGTAACGATTTGAAAATTACAGTTGATGGCTTGAAAAAGCAGCAAGGGCAAATTTATTTCAGTAACTTGAGTTTGCAGACAGGATATCTTATTTTTTCCTAGAGGATAAACATCAATGAGAAATCAAACATTTGTGCATCTGTTGGGTAAAGCATTTGCTGTTGCAACTTTCGCGAGCCTTAGTGTCGTGGTAAATATTCCAAATTATGCAGAGTCTTTCGCCACTCCCAAAACTTCAAGTACTAAAACTTTAGGTACTGTAGTATCCCAAACAAATCATGGAAATAGCACTATTGTTGACATTGCTGCCTCAGACTCCAATTTTCAAACTTTGGTAACAGCAGTAAAAGCTGCAGATTTGGTAAAAACACTATCCGGCGATGGTCCTTTTACTCTTTTTGCACCTACAAATGAGGCTTTTGCTGCTTTACCAAAGGGGACTCTAGATAAATTACTCAAACCAGAAAATAAAGAAACCCTGCAAAAAATTCTCACTTATCATGTTGTTTCCGGTGCTGTTGAGTCCGGTGACTTGAAATCTGGTGATGTAGACACCGTGGAAGGTAGCTCTGTCAAGGTTCAAGTCAAAGATAATGGGATTAAAGTAAATAAATCTAAAGTCATCAAGGCAGATATAAAAGGTAGTAATGGCATCATTCATGTCATCGATAGAGTACTTTTACCTGCCGATTTGAAATAGTTGAGTTTGCTTGTGGCGGAAGTTGCTGTTGACCATAAATTTGCATCGAGGATAACGACAATTCCACAAAAAAAATTAAAATAAGGCATATAGCTTAGTTAGTGCAAGTCTACAGTAAAAATTTATGCCTCCTCGTTGGCCTCGCAAACCCGACCGTAAAGATCCAGATTACCGCAAACTAGATGACCGGATGAATTTTGCTGTTCATGTGGCAATATTCGCCGTTACTAATTCTGGTTTGTGGTTTTTTCATAATTTGCAAAAAGCAAACTGGGAATGGTTACCTTGGTTAACACTTGCTTGGGCTGCTATTTTGTTAGTTCATTTCATTTACATTTCGGCGATCGCTGACTACTCAACAGACGCTACCTAGATTACCCCCAGATGAGGAAATTTATTAGCATCATCATATTCAGATGATTGTTACTTGGGATAGCAAAGTTGGCTGAGTAGTTAAGTCATAATCAACCAGCATAAATTTATTCCTTATTATTTGGGGTTATTCTAATGGCTAATACAACGGAACTACTGGAAGCTTTAGCAGCAGAAATTGGCGAAAATGTTTATATAGATGTCGCAAAATGGCATCTTTATCTTGCGAATGCCAAACTACATACGATTGTTGCCGAACAAATGTATTCTTTAATTACCGATAATTCACTAAGTGAGAATCGGGTTAAAGAAGTTCTCGGAAATATTTCTGTTAAAATCGGTGCTGGAAAAAAAGAAATTGCCTTACTTGATTTTCTACCATCCCAATGCTTGGTAGAACTTATGGAAATTCTAGAAAAGTTTCAGCAGGAAATGTAATTATTCTTATTATCCTTTAGAGATAATAAAGATAAGGAGACAGATATATCAAAGTGATGTAGTATATCCATCTGATTGATTAATAAATAAGCATACAATCAATCAACACATTTAGTTGCGATCAAAGTGCTACTGACTAAATTTGGCACTTTGATCGCAGCTATAAATATAATGGGAATCAATCTATTCGGTATTACAAAACTATGAAAATTAGAATCTACATCTACTCATAAATTTATTAAAATTCTCACAAAACAAAATAAAACATAAAGACAACTAAAATCTAAATTTTCAGATACAGACACCCAAGCGAATATCTAATATTTCATTGATTGGTACAGTAAAAGTTCACTAAACACTAATTATTTTATTTAAAAACATTAAAAAATAATATATCAGCTGAATACGTAAATATAATTATTAAATTTAACAGAGAATAATTGGTTATTAAGAAGCCACAAAAAAATGTGGTGGTTTAGAAAAATATACAAGTAAGTCAAGCAAAATATTGTGATTGATTTCTTAGTAAAATCACAATTATCTTACGCAACATCTTCAAAGCCTGGTGTGTAATTGATACCAGCACTTAAATTAAGCTTTCCTAACAATAGAAATTATATTAAAGCAAGGGTTTTCAACAATAATGTTTTATCATCAGTGAAATATCCACCCTCTTATAGAGAAAGCTCAGTCTTCTAGAGGATGTCAAAATTTACAAAGTTTTATTCATATATCAGATTTGTCACCAGTTTGTCCCAATCAACCGATTAAGATGAAGCACGTTTTTTAATTGTAAATAAATAGTTGTAAATTATGATGCTCCCGTATTCCAAGGGTTATCTACAGGAGAAATAAATATATGTTGTTCAGAACCATGGTTGGGCGAGTTTTAGTTGGTAGTCGTATATCGATTATGCTCGCTGTAGTTTGTTCTTTATTGGCAGCAATCACACTCTTAATATACGGTGCAAGGGAAACTTTTGCTACTATTGGTCATGCGATAACTGCAAATGAAGTATCTAGTAAAGAAGCAAAGTTCTTGATTTTATCATTTATTGAAATCATCGATTTGTTTCTCCTTGCAACGGTGTTATATATCACCGGAGTTGGGCTCTATGAGCTTTTTATTGATAATCGTATTAAGGTTCCTAGTTGGTTAGCTATTAATAATATTGAAGACCTAAAAGACAAGCTTGCTAGTGTAGTAGTTGTTATTTTAGGTGTCGTATTCCTAGGACAAGCGGTTAAGTGGGAAACTGGAACGGAAATATTACCTTTCGGAATAAGTGTGGCTTTAGTTATTACTGCTTTAACCTATTTCTTGAGTGAAAAACAGAAAACTGAAAAAAAAGTAAAACCAAATAATCATAAAATTGACAATCACAAACTTGACCATCATCAAATTGAGAGCACTAATATAGAAGCAAATTAAAGCTTTAGTACTCATCCAGTTAATGCGGTTAGTATTCCAAAAATGTCGTGGGCGCTAAATAAGCCCAACTTTAATTTTATCTGTGTTCCTGTGTTCCCTTTTTAGATCGGTTTTACGTGCGTCTACGACAATAAATTTGGAGAAATGATTAAACTATTGCATCTTCTACTATGTCTTTATTGTCGCTGGAAGAAAAGAATTTTTGTGTAGTCCAATAAGTCAAAATATGAGAAAGTAAACCTAAAGGACCTGCAAATAAACAAAAAGCTAAAGAATGAGCAGTCCAAACTCCAGTTCTCCGACCTTCTAAATAAATATAACGTCCGACAAATAAATCCATGACTAAAAAGTGAATCCAACCAGTAGCAGCAGCTTTCTCTTCAGCAAAAAACTTTGCAATATCTACTAATTGAGGGTTGGATAAAGCTTGGGCATTTTCTGGTGTAATACTAATAATAAACAGATATAGATAAGCTAATGCCAAAGGTATAAAAGCAATATAAGATTTCATCACCTTTTGTGTAATTTCCCACTTTGGCAAGAAAATCATTAATACCCAAAATGGTAAAACAAAAACATTGGCGATGTTAAAGATTTGAGTTACAGGCATAAAAATAAGTGTAAATTTGATGTAAGAGTATCAATTCTATCTTGCTAGTAAATTTGCAATAGCCTAGGATTGCAGTAATAAAATTGCAACATGAGATTACAACAAGTTAGGGACAGTAACCTTGGGTTTATCTATATGAGACTACAGATAATCTCAAGGCTACTGTCCCTAAGATTTATTATTTCACATATTTATGTTTGGATAGCCTAGTCTGCTGTAGCTAATTCTGTGCTACCGCGAGAACGTCTTCGAGTCAAACTATTGAATAGCATGACCCCGATAGCTTTGATTAAATTACCTTCCAACTCTTCAAACATTTTCATGTTCATCCCGAAAGCTGCATTTGCTTCATCAACAATGCGCTCGTCAGTTGCTTCGTCAACAGGTAACTCATCTAAAGTTTGACGATACTGTTTCTTAAAAGCTTTTTCGTCAGTTATGTGCTCGAATTCATAAAAAGCTGTACCTTCTCCATCAGAAAGATTCATTGCTGTTACAGCAATATTTTTCAGAATCTGTCCACCGGATAGATCGCCCAAGTAGCGAGTATAAGAATGAGCAACTAACAATTCTGGCTCTGTTGCGGATATTTCCCGAATACGCTGAACATATGCTTCTCCCGCTGGAGATAGTTTAATTTCCTCTCTCCAATTGGAACCGTAGTAGTAATTAAGGTCGGTTTCTAAAGTATGCTTGCGATGTAGTTGTGGAAAATCTATCTTTGCAACAATTGGATGATCTTTATGCTTTGCCATCTCCTCTTCCATCGCTGAGTAGATGAAGTAAAAATTAGCTACTAGTTTTTTATAAGAGTTTTTCTCAACTACTCCCCTTAAAAAACATTTGACAAATCCAACATTCTCTGCCATTGTGTGGGCTTTTTTAGTGCCAACACGTAGTTTGCTTGCTAAATTGCTACTCATCCTAATTTTCCCAACTTTATAAATTTGATAGTTTGATTAGTTGCCTAAATCTTGATTTACCAAAAAATAAAAAACCTACTAATTTTTTACATTAGAGCTATTTGATGAGAATTTTTGTTAAAAATATTTAAGAAGATAATTGTTATTTCAAAATTTTCCCAAAAAATATCCTTATGCAAAGTTGATGAGATAATTGGTAGTGAAGACATTTTTAACTTTTCGATCTGAGTAACAGTTCTAAAAGAAAATTAACCTTTAGCAAAATATGCAATTTGAAAAGTGCATTTTATATAGATTATCGCTAAGAAATATATTCCCATAACGCTCATGAATACATAGAAATTTTTGATACTGAGTGCTTTAAAAAATAAAAATTAATAACTGCTATATTAAACTAGTGTTTATACGTACAATTTTATTGTATTATTTTATTTGTATAAAAAATAATTTTTAGTAATAAATTCTGATGAAGTTTGTAAAAAGTCCTGACCAAAAGGTAATCCAGGGGAATTGTTGGAAGAGCTTTAAAGTGATATTCTCCAGTTTGACTGTGTGGAGCGTAAAAACCTATGGTCTCATCTATAACTCGAACTTCAGATATTGGTGGAAACTCTGCTGTTAAGTCTGATAATTCTCATAACTCAGTGTTTAACTCGTTGATACTGCCAGTAACACCTCTGTTTGGTACAGATGGTATCCGTGGCAAAGTGGGAGAAATATTAAGTGCTCCCCTAGCTTTGCAAGTCGGCTTTTGGACAGGTGTTATATTACGCACCCATACCCAGGAGCTAGGTCCCGTCATTCTCGGACAGGATTCTCGAAATTCTGGAGATATGCTAGCAATGGCTTTGAGTGCAGGTCTAGCAGCTGCAGGAATAGAAGTTTGGTATTTAGGGTTATGCCCAACTCCTTGCGTTGCTTACCTCACCAGTGTAACTGCTGCTATTGGTGGTGTGATGATCTCTGCAAGTCATAACCCGCCCGAAGACAATGGAATTAAAATTTTTGGTGATGATGGAGTAAAGTTATCGAAAAACTTGCAGGGTGAAATTGAAGCTGGACTCCGTGGTACTGGAAATTCTATCTCTAGCACTATTGTAACTGCTTGCGGACGTCATTACCCGCGTCCGGAACTAGTAAAAGACTATACAGGGGCCTTAAAAGCACCTCTGCATGATATAGTTAACTTTGCAGGGATGAAGATTGTTTTAGATGTCGCTTGGGGTGCAGCGGTAGGTTTAGCACCTTCGATATTTGAATCGATGGGAGCAGAAGTTGTGTGTCTGCACAGTGAACCCGATGGTAACAAAATCAATGTCAACTGCGGTTCTACTAACTTAGGAATTCTCCAGCAAGCTGTTCTAGATAACCAAGCAGATATTGGATTTGCCTTTGACGGAGATGCAGATCGCGTATTAGCTGTTGATAATCTTGGACGTCCAGTTAATGGCGATTATATCCTTTACTTGTGGGGATGTAACTTACAGCAAAATAAAAATTTACCTCATAATCTAATAGTTTCCACCGTGATGGCAAACTTGGGTTTTGAAAGGGCTTGGAATCAACAAGGTGGTAAATTAATTCGTACCGCAGTAGGCGATCAACATGTCCAAGCAGAAATGTTACGAACTGGTGGAATGTTAGGTGGCGAACAATCCGGTCATATTCTGTGTCGACATTACGGTATCACTGGAGATGGTTTATTAACTGCATTACATATGGCTGCTCTAGTTCGTTCAGCAAAAGTTTCACTTTCCGATTTAGTAGATAACAGCTTTGAGACATATCCGCAAATTTTGCAAAATGTATATGTCAAAGATAGGGATAAACGTGCTAAGTGGCAAGAATGTCAAACTCTGCAAGAAGCAATTTCTCATGCTGAAAATGCTATGGGAGATGCTGGTAGAGTTTTAGTTCGCGCATCAGGGACTGAACCAGTCATAAGGGTAATGGTGGAAGCCGAAGATCTGGAAATAACTCAGCATTGGACGCAGGAATTAGTTTCAATAGTTCAGCAACAACTTGGGGAATAGTGGTACTTCAGTATTAAATTCTGTTAGCTTAAGTATTTTTGCTAACACCTATTAAGGTTAGAGCGGTCAGAGAATTTTTTAATATCTCTTTTGGCGATGCAAATCATTGGGTCAGTATTCTGAGTATTATTTATCTGTTATCTTCTACTTTATATTACTGAGAATAAAAAATTGGAAGAAGTTGCATTCAAATGCAGTAATTTGCCTACAGCGCTTTTAAATATTGCCATTTGGCCTTTAGCTGTAAGTATTTTCTCTTTGAATGTAACTTAATTCGGGGTTTTTCTTTGAGATAAAAATAGGTTAAAAAGATAACAAGATTTTTACTTTACTCAAAATACTCTGTTAGAAGCACCGCAAGGAGCAACTACAGAACTTGACCATTACGGTCAGGGTTACGCTAACAGGACTCAGTACTGACCCCCAATGTTAAAAAACAAAAAGAAAAAAAAATCTACAAAAAAACAGCAAAAACCAGAAACTCCAACCCTTAGCCTTAAAGAAAAGTTAGCTCAAAAGCGTAAGGCTGCAAAAGCACGAAAAGAATTAACTAGTCTGCTAAGTACCGCCATCGGTGGCGGTGTTTTTTTAGGGGTAATACTTTTTTTAGTGGCTGGAATAAAGTTAGCACTTCCTGGGATGATGGCGGTGATAGTACTAACCCTTTCCTATAAGTATCCATTTCCGGCGTTGTATGTTTTCATGATTTATGTACCTTTTGGGGGAACTATTATTTACTTGTTGGGTAACTCTCCAGTCTTACAACTAGCCAAAGATGGTTTTTATCTTCCCGCCGTAATTGCAATTTGGCAAAATACCCGCAAGCAAAGAATGCCTTTTCTGATTCCCCAAGGAATTAAAACACCCTTATTTATTTTGTTAGGTTTGTGTTTGCTGACTCTGTTATGCGTTAATGGTTTGCAGCAAATTAGTCCTCCTCCACCCAAAGCTTTTGCACCTCCGACTAAAGAAATGCCTTTGGGTATGGGTATTTTAGGTTTAAAAGTATTCTTAGGTTATTTACCCTTAATTACTTGTGGATATTATCTGATTAAAAATAAGCGAGATTTTTTATTTTTATCGCGTTTGCAAGTGTCTTTAATTCTTGCTTGCTGTGTGTTGGGACTCATTCAACGGGTCATGTTAGAAGTTGGGATATGCCAAGGTACAAGGGGAGTAGTAGGCGGAGCATTATTTAAAGCAACTCTTGATGCGCGTTGTTTTATTGGTGGTTCTTTAGTTTTTAGCCCGGGTTTTATGATTCGTCTTCCGGGTACTTTTGTTGCTCCTTGGCAATGGGGATGGTTTTTAATTTCCAGTACATTTTTTACCTTTGCAACTGGTTTTAGCGATCCTTCTATTCTATGGCGTATTTTTAGCTTAAGTTCTTTGGCATTAGTATTTGTTAATGCTGTAATTTGCGGTCAGAGAATAGCTTTAGCATTAGTTCCAACTTGTTTTATTTTATTATTGTTGTTGACCGGCCAACTTTCCAGTCCTAAAAGATTTATTCCTATAATGGTTGGACTAGTATTAATTTTGGGAGGTGCGATCGCCAGTAATCCCGAAATTATTCTATCTAGCTTGGATAGTTTTATTGGTCGTTGGGAAGCTTCACCACCTTACGAGTTTATTACTAATCAGTTTCACGAAGTATTACATTTTCTAGATCGAGATGGAACTCCCTTAGGTATGGGTTTAGGTAGAGCTACCAACTCAGCGAGAATATTAGGTAAAACTAAACTTCTAGAAACTTATTATCCTAAAATTATGTACGAAATTGGAGTATTTGGGGCTTTAGGATTTCTAGCATTAGTAACAACCCTGACAATAATTTGCTTTCGGACATATCGTCGTATAAAAAACCGTATTTTCCGTGGTTACGCATCGGCTTTATGGGTGTTTATATTATTTATTAGTTACAACACTTACTACTATCCTCTCGATGTCGATCCAGTCGCTGTTTATTACTGGTTTTTCGCAGGTATTCTCTTGAAACTACCAGAAATAGACAAAATAGAACAACTCAAACAAGAACAAGTAAAACCAGGAAAAAATCAAAATAAGAAGGGGAAGAAAAGGTTCAAATAAAATCTCATTTTCACATGCATAAAATTTAAAGCCATATATTAATAAATCTAAATCAAAAGCTTTAAATGATAAACTCTAAAAAAATAAATTTTCAATATTTAAACTGGCATTAATAAATCACATTAGATTTATAAAATCAATTTATTAAATAACAATCTATAAATCAATAACTTAAAATTGAAACAATATGAATTTACCATTTATATCCGTAGTAATACCAACATATGGTCGTGAAGAGGCATTAAGAAATAGCATTCTTGATGTCCTTAAACAAAATTACCCCAAATTTGAAGTTTTAGTTGTAGATCAAACGCTAAATCATCAGCCAGAAATTCAATCTTTTTTAGAAGAACAAACAGCACTAAATAAAATTAAATGGTATCGCTTGAATTGGGCTAGTTTACCTGGAGCTCGTAATTATGCAGTAAGGCGTTCAATAGGTGAGATTATTTTATTTATTGATGATGATGTCGAACTGGAATCCGAATTTTTAGCAGCTCATGCAAAAAATTATATTGATAAACCCCAAATCGGAGCAGTTGCTGGAAGAGTTTTTGACCGAATGAAAATAGCAGACTCAGCTGAGGGGAAAACTCAGGGAGATAAAAAAACTGCTTATAAAACAATAGATTATTTACCTCCTCAAGCAATGGATCCTGGTATTGCTTGGTATTACATTGATTTGGTACATACAATCAAGCCCCAGCAAGTTTTAACAGCAAGGGGTTGTAACATGTCTTTCCGACGCGAAATATTTACTGAACATGGGCTCAAATTTGATGAAAGATTTCGTGGTAGTGCTGTTCGAGAAGAATCAGATTTTTGTCTGCGTTTACGACAAACTGGATATCATATTTGGTACGACCCAGAAGCGCATTTAGTACATTTGGGGGAAGAGACAGGTGGTTGTCATGATATTAGTATGCGTTCCCTCAAGTATCAATTAACTTTTTATCACAACCATTTTTTGATGGGTTTAAAAAACCTGAATATAAGTCAAGCACTTCGTCTCTATGCAAGGTTATTTGATTGTCATGTTCTTGGACGTCCTCCCTGTCATAAAAGTACTTCACCACTTAAAATTCTTACTCGCTTTATCTTTTATGTTCTAGGTTTTATGAAAGCATTGGGGACTTATATTAAATCGTTATGGAATGATGGTCAAATATACACTAATTTGGATCGAGAATATGTATAACCAAAATATTGTCTATCCAAATTTGGATTATATTTTGCGACATAATTGAACTGGCTATTTTTAATAATTAATAAATTAGAAAATAAAATAAATAGAGAGGCAACTAGAGAATATATAAATCAGGTGATTAGACCCATGGCTAATTACTTGTCATCAGCTATTTTCTAATTATTATATGACGCTGTTGTGTCACACTTTACTAACGCCAATAGCTAATCTCCAAGATATAAATGAAAATATTAGTAGCAAGTCATACTTATATCGTTAATCTGAATAGTGAAAAGCTACGAGCTTTATCTAAATTAGCACCAGATATTGAAGTAATAGTTGTAGTACCAAAACGTTGGAAACCTGGTGGAGTACAAAAAAAAATTATTGAAGCTCAATATTATGAAGAAGATTCATTTCGTATAGTTCCCATTACTAACTTCAGTCAAAATCACCAAGGTTTGTTAACATTTGGAACCGATTTAATTCAACTTATCCGTAAGTTTAATCCTGATATTATTCAAGTAGAGCAAGGTTCGAGGGGATTAGCTTATGCAGAAATGATTACTTTAAATAATTTATTAGGAATAAAAGCAAAAAATATATTCTTTACCTGGTGGAATCTCCCATATCAGTTAAATTTACTAGCTAGTTTATTAGAAAAATATAATCTCAAATATAGTCATGGAATTATTTCTGGAAATCAGGATGGAGCAGAAATTCTTCGTCAGCGTGGTTATCAAGGTTTAATTAAAGTGATGCCGCAATTAGGTGTAGATGATACATTATTTAAACCTAATCTACAGCCAGAATTAAAACAACAATTAGGTGTTACAGATAAAGATTTTATAATTGGTTTTGTTGGTAGATTTGTTCAGGAAAAAGGGATACTAACATTACTCAAATCTTTAATCAGTATCAAGGATAAACCTTGGAAGTTTTTATTACTAGGAAGAGGTGAATTAAAATCAGAAATTATCAGTCAAGCTAAGGAAAATAATATTCAAGACCGAATAATTTTAGTTGAAAGTGTTCCCCACCACGAAGTTTGTAACTATATCAACTTAATGAATACTTTAGTTCTACCTTCTGAAACTACGTATAAGTTTAAAACTTTAACTTCTGTAGGTTGGAAAGAACAATTTGGTCACGTAATTATTGAAGCAATGTCATGTCAAGTACCTGTCATTGGTTCTAATTCTGGAGAAATACCTCATGTAATTGGTGATGCAGGTTTGGTATTCCCAGAAGGTGATGTCAAAGCACTTGCAAACTGTTTATTGCAACTAATAGAAAAACCTGAATTTGCCCAAAATATTGGTTTGATGGGTTACACCAAAGTTATCGCTCAATATACTAATAAAGCTTTAGCAAAACAACAATTAGAGTTTTACCAAGAAGTTATTAGTAATGGGTAATTAGGGATTGGGGATTGGAAGGATTAAAGGAATAATACGAATAACAATAATAAGTAAGTAAATAGAATAATGCGAATACTTCAAATAGTTCCTTCAATTTCCCTAATTTATGGTGGTCCTAGTCAAATGATACTAGGATTAGCACCTGCATTAGCACAACAAGATATAAAAGTAACTGTTATTACCACTAATAGTAACGGTGATACTGGTCAAAAAGGTCTCGACGTACCTTTAAATAGAGCAATAGAACAAGATGGTTATGAAATAATTTATTTTAAATGTGCACCATTTCGTCGCTATAAGTTTTCTATTGATTTGTTCAGTTGGTTAAATCGTCACGCTCATGAATTCGATTTAGCCCATATTCATGCTTTATTCTCACCAGTTAGTAGTATTGCTGCGAAAATTTGTCGTCATCATAAAATACCTTACATATTACGTCCCTTAGGAACTCTAGACCCTGCGGATCTACAAAAGAAACAAAAATTAAAAAAGTTTTATGCAGCGGTTTTAGAGTCTTCTAATTTAGGAAATGCTGCTGCAGTTCATTTTACTAGCGAACAAGAAGCAAAAGTCTCGGAACGATTTGGAAGAGTAACAAAAGATTTGGTACTTCCTTTAGGGGTCGCTAAATTAGAAGAGAAATATAGTGAAGTGATTCACTATGAGAGAAAAAAAATTATCCTAGATAAATATAATATTTCTGGAAATTTTCCTTTAATATTATTCATGTCTAGAATCGACCCAAAAAAAGGTTTAGATATTTTAATTCCAGCTTTGGAAAAACTTTTATCAGAAAATTTAAAATTTCATTTTGTATTAGCAGGTACCAACCCGCAAGATCTAAGTTATGAACAAAAAATTAAACAACAGATTGAAGCTTCAGAACTAAAAAATTGTACTACCATAACTGGTTTTGTTACCGGAGAGTTGAAATCTGTATTATTACAAGCTGCTGATTTATTTGTTTTACCCTCCTACTACGAAAATTTTGGAATAGCTGTTGCTGAAGCAATGGTGGTCGGAACACCAGTTATAATTTCAGACCAAGTGCATATTTCCAATGAAGTACGCGATAGTAAATCTGGATGGGTATGTGAAGTAAATACAAAAGCTCTAGCAAATGTATTACGGGAAGCTTTAAGAAAGCCTGAAGAAAGACAGTACCGTGGTTTACAAGCACAGCAATATGCATTGCAGCATTATAGTTGGGATGCTATCGCCAGTAAAATAATTATGAAATATCGAGATATTATTAGCCAAAACAAAGTTCTGATTAGTTAAAACTCTAATTAATTAAAAATTTAGTTAATTAAATTGTAACTTTACACCCATAACAATCAATTTAATCTCGCCTTCACTATTTAGTTATCATATTTTTATATAGTTATAAATTTGAAGCATGATTACAATATTGGGTGTAAATAATAGTTAATTTTTTAATAGAAAAAGCCAGAGCAAATGCAACTGGCATTGAAGATTTACGAGTGATAGATTGTATGGGCAAGATACATTGATCTTATTTTGTTCAAGAAAAAAAGCAGTGATTAAAATCACTTTTGTTTACTTAATGCAGACAAGCTGCAAATAAAGTATTGATTAACACAAATAATCTAAATAAAATTCACTTTTGGAATTAAAAAGTATTGTAATTTCATAGTGATTTACGTCATTGTTTATCTATTGATTTCATAGAGAATGATTACAGGTAACTGAAGTAGATAATAATACTTTTAACTCTGTATTCTATTAACTCTGTATTCTATATTCAAAATAATGTGCAGAAGCATCTACAAAATTTTTACACTTCGTTTTTGATGCTTAAATATGACTTTTTCAGACAAAAATAATGAGATCAAACATATTCTTGTTTGTGATGATATCGTAGATAATTCACTCTTATTACAAGTTGTTTTAGTTGCTGCTGGCTATACAGTTGATGTTGCTTACAGTGGAAAAGCAGCACTTGACAAGATTGAATCGAAAATTCCCGACTTACTATTATTAGATTTTATGATGCCGGGAATGAATGGATATCAAGTTATTCAACATCTTAAACAGAACTCGACACAGTATTTTTTCCCTATTATTTTGATGAGTGCACATTCTCCTTCAGATATTGGTAAAGAATGTCTCGGAATGGTTGATGCTTTTATCTCTAAACCATTAGAGATTGAAAGATTGATCAATCTCATACAATCTTTAAGCTATCCAAAAGTATCAGTCAGCCATTAATACTAATATTTATGTGAAAGATATATGTGAAAAAGGTGAAATATATACTAGCAAATCAAAATATGAAGAGAAATTAAGACTAGTTTGCCAGAGTTTGCAGTATTTGTGATAAAGATCATCTCATTTTGTATCTGAGTATACCTGCCTTCAAAACAGATTTATGAAAAAATCAGACACATCACATTCATAATAAAACCCTAACAAGACCTTAATAACTGCCTTGACAAGACAAGGCAGTTTTTTGTGAGCAAAACATAGGATAAGCAAATACTCAATCTTGCCTTAAATAAATTTATGGGGAAAACCCTATAAAGTAATTCTAAATTTTTGATACTTTGTGCTTGTGTGCTATCTATTTCTTCTTTATAAATACAGCTCGATATACCGGCTTATCTTTTTCTAAAGTATATATTTCTCTTTCAGTTTGTATTGGTAAAGGATTTTCTGTCAGCCACCCCTGTTCATTTTCTCTATAGAAAGCCGGATGCTCGTTAAAGCGATCGCACATTTCCTGAGTAACAAACTCAATGTCAGATTGTAAAAATACCATACCTCCAGATACTAAATACTCAGAAATCTCATTAACTAACTGGGGCTGTACCATACGCCTTTTTGCATGGCGTTTTTTGAACCAAGGATCGGGGAATTGAATAGTCACCCGTTGTAAAACACCTTTAGGTAAAGAAGATAACATATCTCGTAATGGGTTGTTAGTGTTGGAAAACAAATAATGAAGATTGTTCAACCCCAAGGAATCTCGCCAATAATTGGCGTCATGAACTAAAGGTTCTCGAATTTCCAAACCAAGAAAATTCCAATCCGGTTCCACTTGCGCCATGTTCAATATAAATTTTCCTCTTGCACAACCAATATCGAGAAGCAGTGGTTGCTTTGGTTGAGCATAAATTTTCTCCCAATCAATCGCAGTAATTTTTTGTTGGTATTTGCGGGAAAGTGGATTTACATGTTGACGAACTCTGATTGCAGCCAAAATTTACATTCCTTTTTGCGACAAATTACATATTTATATATAAAAATTCAGTTTCACTTGCGATCGCAGAAATACTGCTTAGTTATATTTACTCTTAAAATTAGACAAATTCTTAATAGAGAACATAAATTATACTGAATTTCGAGTGGAGATGAAGGAGCAATTCTATATCAGTTTTGCTAATAACATCAGAATCATAATAGAAACTATTAGATTTTTATCTAAAAACAAAACATTAACTTTTGTCAATTCCACAGACCATACAACAAAGAATTAAAATACTTTCACTGACGCGTTCAAATGTCAATCAGTCGTAATTATGATTTAAGTGAATATGTTTTTCTTTGAGACTAAATATATACAAATATTAAGTTCCTGTTATTTGTACTATTACTGGTAAAGAAAGTTATACTCATTTAAAAAGCCTTTTAAAATTCGCATTTGAAAATTTTACTTATATTTCAATGACTCTTAAATTTCGGTTTGCCATTATCAGTGACTTACATATTGGACTTCCCGAAACAATTTGGGATCATCCGAGTAGATTTCACTTAGTGGAAGTGAGTATTCCAGCGTTCGAAAGCGCCCTCGAACATTTATCACAATTAAACCTTGATTTTTTATTGTTGCCAGGAGATTTAACCCAACACGGAGAAGCAAAAAATCATACTTGGTTACAACAAAAATTAAGTAAGTTACCTTTTCCTACTTACGTCATACCAGGAAATCATGATGTTCCCGTACTAGAAGCAAACGAACAATCCATAGCTTTTTCTACTTTTCCTAGTTACTATCGCAAGTTTGGTTACAGTGATACTGAAGAACTTTACTACACTTGTGAATTAATCCCTGGAGTTAGATTAATTGGTCTAAACTCCAACTATTTTAACGAACAAGGAAATCAGATCGGGCATTTAGGCGATGAACAATTACGCTGGCTAGAAAAAGTACTGACACAAGCAAAAAATGAGCTTGTTCTAGTGATGGTACATCACAACGTAATCGAGCATTTGCCCAATCAATCTCGTCATCCAATGGCAAATCGTTACATGTTGGATAATGCTCCAGATTTATTGGCTATTCTCCGACGCTACGGAGTGAAATTAATATTTACAGGACATTTACACGTACAGGATGTTGCTTACAATGAGGGAATATACGAAGTAACAACAGGTTCTTTGGTCAGCTATCCCCATCCCTATAGGTTGCTAGAATTCCATGAAGATAAATATGGCAGAGAATGGTTGCAGGTAATGTCCTATCGTGTCGAGTCAGTACCAGAATTTCCCAATCTGCAATACAGTTCCCGCAAGTGGATGGGCGATCGCAGCTTCCCTTTTCTTGTTAAGTTTCTGACATTGCCACCCTTAAATCTTCCGTTAGCTCAAGCAGAAGCAATGGCTCCCAGTTTACGGGAATTTTGGGCAAATATTGCTGATGGAGATACTTTATTTGATTGCAATCTGTTCCCAGCGAAATTTGATTGCGATCTGTTCCCAGCTAAAATTGGTAATTACTTTAAAAAATATGCTGCATTAGCTGAAGATGGCACCCTAAATCTGATTGATAACTGCAGTACTTTATTACTCTCCGGTTTGTCTGCAAATACCAAATACCGAGGTAAAACCATGCAGAAAAGTGTTACCGCCCACAGGACCAATTTCACCACTACAGAAAAAGCCAGCCAAAGGGATATCTTTAATGTAGCGTCTAAATAATTCAGAATCAAAATTGGGTTTACCGTAGAGTCCTTCTCCCCTACCCAAGCAAGAAAACATTAAAGCACAGGCTGCTTGACCTTTATTATCGGGCTGACTTTGGTATTGCTCTAGGAGTAACTCTAAATCCGAAGCAGAAGTCCGAGCATCCCGAATGTGAAATTGCAAGCGTTGTCCTCTGCGGACGCGATCGCCAATGGCGAGCGCTCCAGCGGAGGGGTCAACCCCCAATAATCTGCGAACTAAAAAGTCTCCTCGTCCCAAAGAAGATTTAAATTCATCCATCGCCACGCCCACATACAAGGAATTTTGCGCTAACACTCGTTCTTCTTCTGTAAGACTATCAATTAGATCGCGCAACACAATTAATGGGACTTGTCGATCTAATTCTAATATGATGTTACTATCACCCTTAGTAATTTGATAAGGCTGACCAATAGGTCGACACCCTTGGGCAACAATACTTTCTAGAATAATGTTCCCGCTTAAGGCAATACCTACAGTTCCTTCCCGATACAAGCGATCTTGATAAAAAAGTGCAACGCGACCGCCGATACTGGAACTTGCTTGTCCTCCGATAGTCACTGAACCAGGATAAGCAAAATCTAACCCTTGTAATAAATCATTAATACCAGCAGGATCGTGACCTGCAAATAAAATAAATTGGGGCTTAGAAGAAGGTGAAACATTAATTAAATCTACCCATTCATCCGGAGAACTATCTAAGTCCGGTAGTTCTTCAGCTATCAAGTGAAAAGGTTCGATTTCAACGTCTGGTAAGTAGGCTAATGTCAAGCTTAAAGCTGGCTCCGCTTCTAATTCTTGACTCACTCCTGATTTTGTCATCCCAATCACACCAGAAGCACTACAACCAATTAGTACCGGTACTGAGAGTTTTTCAGCAAGTAAAGGCATGAGTCGGGAATATTCGCTGGTAAATGCAGACGAAATGAAAACCAGTCCTAAATCTGCAGGCACTGCGAGCAAAGACGTTGCTTTTTCCACAACATCTGTAATTGCTGCTTCTAAGGAAGGACGGGTTGAGAGAGCATTTGCCCACCGCATTTTGTCTGACATTAATCTTAATTCCTCTTGCTTTATTTGAGGCTTTTACTTACTCTTTACTTCTCCCATAAAAGTATAAAATATATCCTACGGAAGACTTGCCAAGCATAAAAATCATAGTGTCTTGCCCCATTTAGGATCGAGCAGACATTTAATTTCTGGCTTGTCCTACAAATATAGTCCACAGACATTCTATTATTCATTTTTGATGAATAATAATTTATAAAAATATTAAAAGATCCAAAGGATGAAAACCTAAAAATAATTACCCTCAAAGTTCGGTAATGACTTATGTGAGCTAAATATGATGCCAATCTCACTTAGTAATAAATTACTAAAGGTCGTAGTCTGATTATGTAAAATGAAGACACATAGGGATATTAATTGCCTATGTAGGAATTTTTCTATACTTGTATTAACAACATAAAGGTAAGAAAAACAATGAGTGATATCCAGAATAAAATTAGTGAAGAGGTCAAACAAGCTCGTGAGGTTTGCGATACTTCCGGCGACAGTTCTGCAGAATGTGCAGCAGCTTGGGATGCAGTTGAAGAATTGCAAGCTGAAGCATCCCATCAACGTCAAGAGAAGCAAAAAACCTCTTTCGAAAAATATTGTGACGACAATCCTGAAGCTGCAGAATGCAGAGTATACGACGATTAGACCATATCAACTTTCAGCTTGTAATTTGAGTTTTTAGGCAGCAAACAACCTAAATAAATTATTCAGTGTGGGGGAATAATCCTGAACTCCCTAACATTGACTAATAACAGTTCATATTTTATATTCGCAAACAATAACCTCCTTTTGTTCTTGATTTTCGATCTGGAAGGGACAAAAGGAGGATTTATGTATTGCAAGTTATTTATTACAAATTACTTGTACATAAATCAATACCAAGTAAGGAATGTGCCATCTCCTAGGCAATAAAAGCGAATAAAACTTAAAATCTGTCAAAATTCTTCACTGAGCATCAAAATATCTTTGCCACAGTCAAATTACTGATTATTATATGTTCAGTTGTTAACTGGCTAGTAGCAAGGATTTGTAACGCTGTTAGCAAACAGCTACCGAGTCAGGTTTCCCGATTGATTGTCACTAAAAAAATTATGAATGACCTTTGGTTTACCGGGCTAGTGTGGATGGATTACCGACTAGCAGTATTGTTTACAGTAATCTTACCCCTGATTCTACTAGCTTGGGTATTTGTAGAGAAAGCAGAAGCTATGCAGCGCTTGTTAATTATTTACTGGCGCGTAGCAAGTTTGCTTTTAATTACCATTTATTTAATGATGGGTGGTCATGGAATAGCTTTCATTTCTGGACTCGCAGGACGAATCCTAATTCCAATTTCCCTGTGGTTTTGGGTAGACTTGAACGATGAGATTGAATATCAGCCTAATAGTCCCTTAAAACTGATTTTTTCTTCTTGGCGCTGGGCTATCACTTTATATTGCGTTTTGGGCGCGATCGCTACTTTACCTTTTTTGAATTGTGTTTCACCTGCAAACTTCAAGACAGATTTTTGTCAAGTCTGGTTACAAGCCCCATCAATTTTCAAAGAATATTTTCATCATGATAATGATGTAAGTGGTCTAGGAAATTTCGGTATTGTTGGTTTAACAATGTACATAGCTTATTTCTGCTATTTTGCATTTGTTAAGCTAAATAAGCGCGGACGTTCGGCAATTAAACAGTAATGCTTTTGAATTGGAATATCACCTGGAATATTACTTGGAATATTACAAAAATAGATCGTCTATTGAAGTTGGGAATTCCAAAACATAATTATTCAATATCTTCGCTTTTAAGAGCACTGTGCTCGGGCTAACATGGGTAACTATCTTCGCGCACATTATAGTTGGATATTTACCAGTTAAAAATTCCTTTGCTTCTATTTGGCATCTTATAGTCAGCTTGATATCTCCAATCCAAATTAGTTTTGAATTTTTTATGCAAGATACAATTGGTAAGCGGTTGGAAAAATATACCGCCAATTACCCCCAAGAAGTTTTACTTGTGTCAGTGAAAATTAACGGTGAAGAAGACCGAATAGCAATTTTTCGAGGATTCGCTAGTTCCTTAATGCGTCCGACCTCCTTCGACCCAGATATTCCCGTTTTGCCGGATAATGCAACCATAATCACCATAGATCGCCTTGAAAGTCCTTACAATCCCGAAACTCCTCGCTATATCGAACAAGGAATGTCCAGGGAAAACATGGAATCTTTACTATCATCTGTCGGAATTTAATATACCGAAAAAACTTTATACAGACTTAATTTAGAGGAATGGAGAAGGTAAACTTCAATATTCCTCATTTTTTACAGTTTGTCACTTATTAATTATCATCTTTATTGTCTTATGAATTACTTTACACTAATTTTGACAGTATTTGTGGGAAGCAAATGTAGTTTGTCAGTATTAAAAGAGACGTGATACGCCATATAAAACAACGTGATTTTAATAAAAATAATGTACTTTTGAGACAATAAAAAAAATCTTATTTACTTTGAGTAATACTACTCATACCCAAGTAGTAAATTAAGCTATTACTTGTTTTAATACCTTTGTCAAGATATTGTGAGAACTCAAACAAATTGCGTGTGACCGACAAAATTATGTTAACTTTATATGAATAATCACAAACAGTGAAAACCAATTAATAGTTTTTCGGTAACCACACCAGACTAAGTTTTTCTTCTTAATACCATTTATACGTATCTGGGTAAGAACAGACGCATGTGAGCATGTGTCTGCATGGTATCTAATACCATTGACAACGATTTAATACCATTAGCAACGCGAAAAGAGCGAAAAATGGTATTCAACTAAACCGAATAGCCACTATTTTTGTCATTCAATTCAACTCACACTCTCCCGATCATGACTACAGCGGTGACTCTACCAACAGAAGTGATGTCTCAAGAAGAAAAATCTTTGGGACAGGTAAATCGTCAAATGATTGTGATTCTCGACTTCGGCTCTCAGTATTCAGAACTTATAGCCAGGAGATTCAGAGAAACTCAAGTTTATTCAGAAGTTCTTTCTTATCGAACAACTGCAGCACAACTGCGCAAATTAAATCCCAAAGGGATTGTGTTTTCTGGTGGTCCTAATTCGGTTTATGACAAAAATGCTCCTAAATGTGACCCAGAAATTTGGAGTTTGGGTATACCTATTTTGGGAGTCTGCTATGGAATGCAGCTGATGGTGAAGCAACTGGGGGGAGAGGTTACAACAGCCGATTTGGCTGAATATGGTAAAGCATCTTTACATATAGATGACCCCACAGATTTGCTTACCAATGTGGAGGATGGCACAACTATGTGGATGAGTCATGGAGACTCCGTACAGAAAATGCCACCTGGATTTGATTTGTTAGCTCATACAGAGAATACTCCCTGTGCAGCAATTGCAGATCATGAAAGAAAGCTTTATGGAGTTCAATTTCATCCGGAGGTAGTACATTCCATTGGTGGTTCAGCTTTAATTTCAAACTTTGTCTTTCAAATATGCAATTGCAAACCAACTTGGACTACCGAGGCTTTTGTTGAGGAAGCTATTCGTGAAATTCGTGCCAAAGTTGGTCACAAACGGGTATTACTAGCCTTATCTGGAGGAGTTGATTCTTCTACACTGGCATTTTTGATGCATCGAGCGATTGGGGATCGGTTAACTTGCGTTTTTATCGATCAAGGTTTTATGCGTAAGTACGAACCAGAGCGTTTGGTTAAGCTATTTCAAGAGCAGTTTCACATTCCCGTAGAGTATGTAAATGCCCGCGAACGCTTTTTATCTGCTTTGAATGGAGTCACAGATCCCGAAGAAAAACGTCGGATTGTTGGACACGAGTTTATCCGTGTTTTTGAAGAAAGTTCCAAAGAATTGGGACCTTTTGATTATCTCGCACAAGGAACTTTGTATCCAGATGTAATTGAATCTGCTGACACAAACATGGATCCCGGAACTGGAGAGCGTGTCGCAGTTAAAATTAAGAGTCACCATAATGTGGGGGGATTACCCAAAGACCTGAGGTTCAAATTAGTCGAACCACTGCGCAAACTTTTTAAAGATGAAGTTCGTAAAGTTGGACGTTCTATTGGTCTACCAGAGGAGATAGTTCAACGTCATCCTTTCCCTGGTCCGGGTTTATCGATTCGCATTATTGGCGAAGTCACAGCCGAACGGTTAAATATTTTAAGAGATGCGGATTTAATTGTGCGTCAAGAAATTAACCGAAGAGGTCTGTATAACGAATACTGGCAAGCATTTGCTGTGTTATTACCAATTCGCAGTGTTGGTGTCATGGGCGACAAGCGTACTTATGCTTTCCCTATTGTCTTACGGATTATTACAAGTGAAGATGGTATGACTGCTGATTGGGCGCGGGTACCTTACGATGTTTTAGAAGTTATTTCCAATCGAATTGTTAACGAAGTGAAGGGTGTTAATCGTGTAGTTTTTGATATTACTTCTAAACCACCTGGAACTATTGAATGGGAATAGAGTTGATCGCTCAAATGTAACAAATATCTTCTTTAAGTTCGGAAGTCAGAATTAAAAATACAGAATGTAATTTGATTCTGATTTCCCAATTATTCCCAACAACCTATTGATTAATAGGTATTTCTCCTTATCTAGCTCGAATCAGTAAATTCTTCCGTAGAGTCGAATTATTGATTCATCTCTACGAAAGTTGTAGTTTGCAGATGTGTGGTTCAAACAAATAAAAACCGTAGCAAGCTGATATATTGCATTACTTACAAGAACTAAGAGCCAAACCTCTAGATCTCTTATTACCAGTTTTAAGCTGATAACAGAAGAATAGAGTTTTTATTCTTAGATTTTTTTATTCTTAGTAAATATGATGCAAGATATAATTTTAAGTGTACTTTGTGAGTGTGATTCGATTTTAATTACAAAGAATAAATCTTTCCATCAGAGATTGCACGTAATGCTTGAAAAGACTCAACATTGATGTAAGAATAATTGCTCACATTGTCAAAACCGCCAAATCAGAAATCATCAAATAGGAATTATCGAATCAGGAATCACCAAAAGTTATATGGTCAGTTTTATAGGTTGGTGGTTCAACATGAATCAAAATTCGTACTGGTCGAAAACGTTCTTCCAAACGAGATTCAACTTCTTCTGTTATGCGATGTGCGGTCTCTACATCGGGAGCATCCACAATTAAATGCATTTCAATAAAGATTTGACGACCAACCACTCCACGAGAAGCAATGTCATGACAATTGATAACTCCAGCAACGGA
The DNA here is from genome assembly GCF_001456025.1 of Mastigocoleus testarum BC008. Taxonomy (GTDB): domain Bacteria; phylum Cyanobacteriota; class Cyanobacteriia; order Cyanobacteriales; family Nostocaceae; genus Mastigocoleus; species Mastigocoleus testarum. Next base: position 141,152 of record NZ_LMTZ01000077.1, on the reverse strand, counting down.
AATGGCTATGGCGTAAATATCTTCTGGTGCGATCGCCATCTCATCTACCAACCAAGGTAAATTATCTTTTAAAACTGACCAAGCACTGCAAAAAACTAATATTGCGACAGGGAAAGCTAAAACGATATCTAACCATTGATAACCAAGCCAAACACCAATCAAACCAGCAATAACTGTAATTGTTACCCAAATATCACTCATTGTATGCTTGGCATCTGCAATTAAAATTGGACTACCAACTCGTTTACCAACGCTGCGTTCGTAAAATGCCACAAAAATATTAATCCCTAATACAATTAGTAGAATCCATAATTGTGCTGGTGATATATTGACCGGCTGACTACCATGAATAATTCTTTCAATTGCACCTTGAATAATTTCAAAACAAACTATTCCTAGAAAACCAGCTATCCCTAATGCACCTAATGCTTCGAATTTCTGATGTCCGTAGGGATATTTGCGATCTGGTAAAGGTGAAGAGAAATAACTGGCAACTAGCCCTAAAATATTGTTGGCACTATCTGTGACACTATGCAATGCATCAGCAATTAAGCTCAGAGAGCCAGTTATTAGACCAACTCCGAACTTTAAGAACATCACAATTAAGTTGAGTATCAGAGTAATTATTAAAATTTTTTGAACTGTAGGGCGATTATCGTAATTCATAAAGTATTTTTTATTTTTAATAATTAGTATTTTGCACAGTTACTATCAGTGCCAAGGATAGAATTCTTGGCAATTTTTTATTCCAAGAACAAAAGAAATATTATTTATGCGATCAAGTATTTTCAGAAGATTACAAGAAAAGTAAGACTAGTAATTACTTTATTTGGTTAATGATTTTTTTTGTCAATTACTTCAAAGAATAACAAGTCTTAATGAGTGATTGATGATGCCCAAAGCAATAATTTATTCTTACAGTTGACTTCTTTAGAAATAAGAATTGATATAATTGTGGTGTATCAAATTTTATCATTAATAGTAATTTATAATTATTGTTTGAAATTAACTTTTACTATTTGATACATGATTAGATTTTTATTAAAATTATTGTGGAGAATAAAGTTTAGAATTTTTATTTTCTGATAATTAAACCTTAAGGAACGGAGACATCAATCAAATACTTCTTGTTAAATCGTATTTCTGAGTTTAATCGTACTTCTGACTATATTTATATATAAACTTGGTATCAAGAGAAACAAGATATTTTTCAGATAAATGCTAATTTAAAGGGGCGAATGTTGAAGGAAGAGCCACCAAGCACATCCATTTAGACAATCGCTTTCCATAATTTTCCTCATAACAACATTAGGCAGACAAAAAGTCTGCCTGTTTACTTGTATGCTGGATAATTGTTTGCAATATTAATCACTTCACGATGATCGATTGGCTATCACTTGCATATAGCTTTGGGCGGCGTTTGAGCCAAGGGTTAACCATTTCAAGTTGTGTTGCAAGAGCAATCAAAGTACTTTCTGCAGCAGGTTTTCCTACTAATTGAACTCCGATAGGTAAACCATTATTGTCAAGACCGACAGGAAGTGCGATCGCGGGTTGACCCGTAGCATTCGCTGGAGGACAGGGAGCGACCCAATTAACAATTTTCTCAAATGTTTCTTCTGGACTTAAATTAGACCACTCGCCCACACGAATGGGAGAATGTCTATAAACTGGTAATACTAAAACATCTACTGTATTGAAAAAGCTAATTATTTTACGTGCAGCAATTTGCATCTGGAATACTGCGTTAAGATATTCAGTTGCAGAATAATTTTGCTGAAACAACCACTGATTCATCGGTTGTAAAATTTCTACGGGAATATCCGAAGCAGCAGTTCCACTTTGCCAAATAATTTGAAAGGGTTGAACTAGATCGCTGAAATCAGGACATTTTTCTTCTACTATATGACCTAGTTCTTCTAAAAATTTAACTGTTTGTAAAACCCCTAGCTCACAATTAGCATCAACTTTGCCAAAGGGAGGTATATTTGTCGCAAAAGCAATTTTGAGTTGAACAGGTTGTACCTGAGTTGCTGCTAAAAATGATAACTCTGGTTCGGGTAACCAATACGGATCGCCATTTACATATCCGGACATTACGTCTAACAGCGCAGCCGCATCAGCGACAGTTCTTGCTAAAGGTCCATTTGTTGCAACACCACAAAAGCGATCGCCTCCTGGACCATTAGATATGCGACCCCGTGAAGGTTTAATTCCTACTATTCCACAACAAGCTGCTGGTCCCCGTATCGAACCACCACCATCAGAACCATGAGCGAAAGGAGCTAATCCTGCTGCTACTGCTGCTGCTGCACCTCCACTAGAACCACCAGGAGTATATTCTAAATTCCATGGATTTCTTGCTGGAGGAAAACCTTTTGATTCAGTGTAAGGGAAGGAACCTAACTCTGAGGTTGCAGTTTTCCCGATGGGAATCATTCCAGCTTGCTTAATTTTCAGGATGACAGCATCATCATATGTGGGAATATTATTTTTTTGTAACACTGCATTACCGAAACTACAGGAAACACCTGCAAGAGGATTCAGGTCTTTGATGGGAATAGGTAGACCAAATAATAGGGGTAAATCTTTTTTATTCCCTAATAAATCGGTTTTGATTTTGGCTGTTTCAATTGCTTGTTCAGCCATTACTGTTACATAACTCCCTAATTTCGGATTTAAAAGCTGGATACGTTCTAAATATATTTCCGTTAATTCCAGTGGCGAAATTTCTCCAGAATGGATTAATTTTGCTAACTCCAATGCTGGAGTAAAAACTAAATCAACTAGATTCATTGACTAAATTACCCTTAAGAAACAAAAAGCCCCAACCATCTAGAACATAAACTCAGTACTCAAGAACAATCATCAATTGAGTGGGAGAGGAAAATGTGAGGGGATGTGGGGAGAATAAGTAAGTATAAACTTTTTAAACTCTTTTTCTTCCACCTTTTCCGACTCTTCCTGTACTCCTTCACCTAAGCAGAGTTTTGGTATTACTGAATCAGTATTCTAGAGGGGGAATCTTATTTGCAACTATTTGCAACTATTTCGATTTTTTCTAAAAAAGAAAAATCAATTAACATATAAGTGTATTAGTACTTGTAGATGCACAATATTCTACAACCGAAAGACAAAACTTGGTTGTGTTTAGAATTTATTAATCATATTCAGCCGCAATTTTAGCTTGATTTAAATAAATGTGCCTAGGGTTACATATAGTACATATTCTTATAATGTGGCGGACTGGAATACCAGCAAAAATAAATAAGGCGAGCAACAGTGCTCACCTGGCAAAAATTAATTAATTTTGAGTAAATTTCTTTAAGTTTAAATTTTTGTTCTGTCTGTCAAAATTTCATAGCCAGTTTGTGTCACCAAAATAGTATGTTCAAACTGTGCCGAAAGAGATTTATCCACAGTAACTGCTGTCCACCGGTCAGATAACGTACGTGTATGTTTTGAACCAGCATTAACGATTGGTTCGATGGCTAGTGTCATTCCTGCACGCAACTTAACATTAGGCATTTCGCGAGTGCGGAAATTAAACACTGAAGGTTCTTCGTGCAAATTTCTACCTACACCATGTCCAGTAAAATCTTCTACTACTGCAAAGCCATTAGCTTTGACATGATCTTCAATTGCACCAGCAATATCCATTAAATAATTTCCAGCTTTAACTTGCTCAATACCTTTATAAAGGGCTTCTTCAGCAACCCGAATCAATTTTGCTGCATCTGGAGTTACTTCTTCAACAGCAATGGTGATACAGGAATCGCCATGAAAGCCTTGGAAAAAAGCACCTGTATCAACTTTTAAAACATCCCCGGAGCGAATTACTTTTTTGGCGCTGGGAATACCATGTACGACTTCATTATTGATACTGGAACAAATGGAAGCGGGGAATCCATGATAACCTTTGAAACTGGGTGTAGCACCCATTTCCCGGATACGTTTTTCCGCATGAGCATCCAAATCAGCGGTTGTCATTCCTGGCTTTACCAACTCAGAAATCTCTTTAAGTACAGTTGCGACAATTTTCGCGGACTGTCGCATAATTTCAATTTCTCGTGGCGATTTAATTTCTATTCCTCGACGTTGGCGCTTGGGACGGCTATCTTGAGTTGGTTGAGAAAGCAGGTTGCTAAGAATGTTCATGGGGAAACTAATAATTAATTACGCTTTGCAGCTAGGTTTTTCAGTAATTCTTCTGCGAAGAATGAAGCAACAATATCTATATTTAAGTTAACTTATTTTATGATTTGCTTGAAGCTGTAATACCAAGTGCTAATGCCCTAATTTTGCCATGGTGAAATGAATTTTGCCAGAACACTGGTGATAAATGATTCTAGTATGCAGTGGGTAATGTTAGCGATTTTGCAAATTAGTGCAGCTAGAGGTTAGGAAATCAATCTTCAATGATTTCGGGACCAGCAGTGACTATAACAATTTTATCTGGCTGAATTAAGTTTCGTGCTGCCTGATTTACTTCAGTGAGATTAACAGCATTAATTTTTTCGATGTAGGTGCGCAGTTCTTCTTTGTCTAAATCATAAATTTCATTTTTGAGTATTCTATGGGCTAATTCTTCTGGGTTAGCTAGGGAAACATTATAATTACCGATCGAATTACGTTTTGCTGTTTCTAGCTCTTTTTGTGTTACTCCTTTTTGGTGAACTTCTTCTAAAACTTGGAGAGTTTTGGCGATCGCATCTTTAGCGTTTTCTGGATTAGTTTGCATTTCGATCAAAAAAGTCCCAAAGTTTTTCCTCGCCAAAAAGCTGCTATAAATTCCATAAGTTAAACCTTGGCGATCGCGAATTTCTGTACCTAAACGACTCGATAGGGTATCACCCCCTAAAATCTGGTTCAAAACTATCGCGGCGTAATATTGAGGGTCTTGACGCTTGATAGTTGTATTACCAATGTATGTAATGGATTGGGTTTTACCAGGAACTACAGGATTTAAATTAATAATTTTTTGTGGCGCTGAAATATCTGGATACTCTACAATTGGAGCCTCACCTTCGGTTTCCCAATCACCAAGTTCAGTAACAATTAGCGATCGCATTTCTTCTGGAACAAAGTTTCCCACCATCACCAATATTGTTCGGTCTGGACGATAGTATTTTTGCTTAAATTCAATTACATCTTTTTGTTGAATTTGCTGCAAACTTTCTACAGTTGGGAAAGCATGTAGCGGATGTTCCTTAGGGTAAATGGATTGAACAAAAGTTTTCTTTGCTACTTCGGTTGGTTCGTCACTTTCTTGTTTTAAACCAACCAAGGCTTGTTGAAAGCTGAGTTGCAATTCTTTTTGGGGAAAAATTGGATTTTGAAGTATATCCCCTAGGGTTCTTAGTAATACATCTGAGTCATTGGCTAAGCTATCACCTTGAATTTGCACACCTTCACGGAAAGCTTGAAAATCAAGACTAGCGCCATTATCATCCAGTATTTTAGCAATGGTTAAAGCATCTTTTGTTTTTGTCCCATTGACTAAATTTTCTGCGACTAAGGATGCTAAACCTGACATATTCTCTGGGTCGAATTCTGAACCAGCTTTGATATATCCTGCAAGGGTAATGGTTGGGGTACTATTATCAGCCAAAAGCAAGACTTTCAAACCATTTCTTAAGGTAAATTCTTCTGGTAACTGACTAGCTAGAGAAATATTTATACCATTTAATGGAGGTAAATACTTGACGACATCTGCAAATTCTACGACTTTTTGATGAGAAAATTGCTCCGTCAGTTTTGTTGATTTATGAGTATTATATTTCCCTGTGCTTCTATTTTGTAACAGTGTTTGAGTTGGTTCAAAAAAACCTACAGTTCTTTGTGTTTGCTGGAAGTATTTTTGTGCTACTAGCTGTACGTCAGTAGCACTTACTCGCTTAATTGCTTCCAGATAATAATCCATATAATTATAATCGCCAGCGACTATCTCATCGTTGGCTAGCTGCATTGCTTGGGAAGTGATATCACGGTTATCTAAAATTATTGCTGCTTCTAATTGTGCTTTTGCTCGTTTTAGCTCTTGTGGCGTTGCCTCTCGCTCTGATAATTTAGCGATTGTATCAGTTAATAAGAAATCGATTTTACTCAAATCTTGTTCGGGATCTGCTGTTATTAATAATTCATACCAACCTGTATCAATTAAATTCACTACGGTACTTTCTAAGTCTGTAGCAATCCCAGTTTCGATTAATCTTTGCTCTAAGCGTGAGTTTCGACCCTCAGTCAAAATATAATCTAAAACATCTAAAACTGGAACGTCTGGATGATTAATATCTACTAAAGGATAAACAACTTTTAATAGTCCAGTTGCTCCAGGTTCGCGCAGTAGAATTTTCTTTGGTGGTACTCCACTATTTTCAGAAATGAAAGTCTTAGAATTACTTGTAGAATTTTCTTGGTTTTCAAATTCAAGATCTAAATAATCTTGATTTACATGCTGAGGAATTTTGCTGTAGATTTCCTTCACGCGACCAAGAACTTCAGGAGTATCAAAATCTCCAGCTATGACCAAAACTGCATTATTAGGACTATAGTATTGGTGATAATAATCTTCTATTTGTTCAATAGTGAATTTTTCTACGTCTGCTTCCGTACCACCCACGGGTAAGCCATAGGGATGATTGGGAAACGCTTGCTGCATTACTGAACGCTCAAGACGATACTCTGGATCGTTTTCATAGCCTTGTAACTCAGAAATAACAACTTTTTTTTCACTAGCTAGAGATTCTTCACTCATTAGAGCATTTTGCATTCTATCTGCTTCCAGAATTAACAGGGCTTCCAACTTATCCCGTTCTGCTGTACTGTAGTACGCCGTTAGGTCGTAACTAGTGAATGCGTTCGAGTCACTACCTAAAGCACTAAACAATTTTCCAAACTGAATTGGACGATTTTTAGTGCCTTTAAACATCATATGTTCTAACTGATGCGTGATTCCACTTACGCCAGGTTCTTCATTACGGGAACCGACTTTGTACCAAATCTGCACAGTTACGACTGGTGCAGTATGTACTTCTTTTGTTAGAACAGTAAGACCATTATCTAATACTGTTTTTTTGACCTTTTCTGTCACTGATAATAATAATGAAGTTTTTTGAAACTGTAATACTTTGATATTTTTGAATATTTAGCTCTGAAATATTCAATCTCGGAAAATCTATTCTATAACATTTAATTGACTTGGCAATTAGTCATGAGTTGTTAAATCACAAAAAATAATATAACCATCATGGTACGGGAAAAATTACAAATTTAGAACGATAAATTCCGCACAGAAACTTATTGAACTTCGCCACAAAATTAATACTCTTGAATAGTAGTTAATATCTCTGTAAATATATCACTTCAATAATGCTAAAAAGATACTGGCAGTAATTATGGAAATCATAATTCAGTACAGGTCAAATAAACATAAATCAATATTCGTATACATCGAAATTTAGACGTGCTGTCTCATTTTTAAGTCATTTTCTTCAGTAGTCTGATGAATTCCAATGGTAACCCGTCAGCATCAGCAATAAAAGTTACTTCGTAAATACAACTACCAATTTGCTGTTGTGTTGGTTCTAAAAGTACAACCAAGGGTTTTAATAATTGAGAATCCTGTTCTACACCCACCACAAAACGTTTTTTTAAATCAGTCAACCAGCTAGGTAGGTCGGGAGTACTTTGAGTAAGATCGAAAGATAAGTGATAGTAGCCTACATAATGTTCATCTCCAAATGCATCTGCTGCTGGTTTGGGATTGGGAATTTCAATTAGCTCTAGTCTGCTGTCAAGTCCTTCAAGCCAACAAGCAAGGGTATAGCCCGTACTGAAGCGTTCGCAGACTTCAAACCCCAATTGTTCGTAAAAGGCGATCGCCCGATGAATATTAGCCGTCCTAATAGAAGCGTGATGCATTTCTACACTGAAAGTAACTATCTTAACCCATTACCCCCATTCCCCATTAAAGCTAATCAAACAACTTGAAGTAAGGGTAACGTACTGGTACACCCGGCTCTTTTTCCAAGTCAAAATTGATCACATTCCAACGTGGTTCTTCTTGGGGGTCAGGGCTAAAATCAACTGGTAAACCATAAAGTCGCCCTGAAGCTATCTCCGACTGTCCAGAACGCCAGGGGCTACTGCGCTCCAAATAGCCACTCATGAGTTCTTGATATCGAGTAGCAATAATTACTTTAGTTGCTCTATAGCCCTGAGTATAAAGTTTGTCTAGTGCTTCATGGATTTCAAACCTAATACCATCAGGATGGGTATGTTGTCTAAACCATTTGGAATTCCATCTTCGCCAGTGACGACCTGACTGCAAATGAATTAATTCTTTGGTTTCTGGGTTTGCTTCAAAAGCTCCATGACGAGGACATAAATAAGTATCAGTAAGTGTCAATGCCGGGATGGTTTGATGGCAGTGGGGACACTTTATTTCGGGGCCGAATATTGGATACTGTAAACCTGGTTTCATTGTGAAGTGGGTAAAAATATATTCATTACTTATATAGAATCTCGGTTTAAAATGATACTCTTATTTGGTTCGGAGAGATACTTAGTTAATGACTATTTTTAAAATCACTAATTTTAGAATCATTATTTTAAAATCATTAATTTAAAATCATTAATTTTAGAATCACTATTTCGAGATTTAAATTGGATTCAAATATAACGCTATGATACCCTTTTAAAGTCTACCAGCCTTATATGGTTGGAATTCTTTCAGTATTTCTGAGTACCTTAATTCTATTCTATCGTGTCTCTTCCTTCCTACTGGTTTTCTCCTGACATTTCTCAAGCAACCTTCGTCGCTAAAAACGCAGTTGTTGTTGGTTCAGTGAAAATTGCATTCGGGGCTAGCATTTGGTATGGAGCAACGATCCGAGGGGATGTTGAAATCATTGAAGTTGGTGAATTTACTAATATTCAAGATGGTGCGATATTACATGGAGATCCTGGAAAACCAACTATCTTAGAAGATTACGTCACTGTTGGACATCGCGCTGTCATACACTCCGCTCACATCGAACGCGGTAGCCTGATAGGGATTGGAGCTATAGTTCTTGATGGAGTACGAGTAGGTACTGGTAGCATTATTGGTGCAGGTGCTGTAGTAACAAAAAATGTACCACCTCACTCATTAGTTGTTGGCATCCCTGGAAAAGTTGTACGACAAATTTCTTCTACTGAAGCGGCTGAATTAATTGAGCATGCAGAAAAATATCAAAAACTAGCTTTAGTACATGCTGGTAAAGGTACTGACCTTGGTTTTATAAAGAATGGGGATTAGGGACTGGCGACTGGGGATTAAGAATTAGCGAACAGGGAGGATCAAAGCGATTAATGATGTATAACTGGATCCTTTTGTTATAAAATCATATTGGGTATTGTAAATATTCTTAACATTTTGCTATGGAAAAAGTACTCAGTTAGGCTAACAATAAGATGAGGCTCGATCGCAATACTTGAATGTCGCTTAATAAGAGGAAGTAATAGATATGGATCTTGATTTTCGCGTAGCGGTGGTTTTAGCACCAATTGTGATTGCCGCTGGCTGGGCAGTTTTTAATATTGGTAAAGCTGCACTTGTACAAATTCAAACTTTTTTAAATAGAGAAGCTTAAATTCATTTTTTAAAAAACAAGCTTGAACCCGCTTGGGTTGTTATCGACTGTATCTCTATTTAAAGAACAGTCGATTTTATTTTTATCGGGGTTTGGGTAATTGGTAATTGGTAATTGGTAATTGGTAATTGGTAATGGATTAGACGTAATACCAATTTGGAAAAATAATGAGACAAATAAATTTTTGTAGAGACGCGACATGATGACCTAACGGTCATGCTATACCTACGGTACGCTATCGCTAAGCGCTAACGCGTCTCTACGGAGTAATCTGTTGCAATGATTTATTGAATTGGTATAATTCACTGTTTTGTTATATATAAATAAAAAAATAAACTTAAAAATAAAAAACGGTTTTTGTGGATATTGATTCTTTGCTGACACCTTTTAAGCATTTTGGCGTTAATCTTGGACTTGAGAGAATTCTGCAGCTCTTAAAAAATCTTGGAAATCCTCACAAATCTGTTCCAGTAATTCATGTTGCTGGTACTAATGGTAAAGGTTCGGTATGCGCTTATTTATCTTCTATTCTCACTGCTGCAGGTTATCGTACTGGTCGTTATACCTCTCCTCACTTAATTGATTGGACGGAACGAATTTGTTTCAATGAGCAACCCATTAGTTCTGAGGAACTACAGCAAGTATTACTAGAAGTTAAAACTGCGATCACAACGCGCGAGGCGAACAATTCAGATACCTCTTCACCAACTCAATTCGAAGTTTTAACTGCTGCTGCTTGGTTATATTTTGCCAAGAAACAAGTTGATGTTGCTGTTGTGGAAGTTGGTTTGGGGGGACGTTTAGATGCAACTAACGTATGCGAAGAACCCTTGGTGACAATTATTACTTCTATTAGTTTCGACCACGTGCAGGTACTCGGTCCAACAATTAGTGATATTGCGAGAGAAAAAGCTGGTATCCTCAAATATAAATGCCCCGTTGTTATGGGACCATTACCAGCAGATGCTGAAACAGTAGTGCGAACGCGCGCTAAAGAGTTGGAATGTCCAATTATTTCCCCTCACATTGCTCGTCAATTTAGTCCAACCCTGGCAGAATATCGTTATTCGCAAAGTAAAGAAAAAGATATCAAAAATTATCAATCTCTTCAATATCCTTTGTCTTTACATGGAGCAATTCAATTAGCAAATTCTAGCTTAGTCCTAGCTGCGGTAGAAATATTGCAAAACCAGGGTTGGTTGATTTCTGAATCAGCAATTATTGCTGGGATGGAAAAAACTAAATGGTTGGGACGAATGCAATGGACAACTTGGAAAGATAGAGAATTTACAGATCGAAGATTATTAGTTGATGGTGCTCATAACCCAGCTTCAGCTAAAGCTTTACGAGATTATGTTGATACACTTGGGGTTAAATCTATTTTTTGGGTGATGGGAATGCTTTCTACTAAAGACCATACCCAAGTTTTTCAAGCACTACTCCGACCTGAAGATAAACTGTATCTACTTCCAGTTGCAGACCATAGTTCAGCCCAACCTGAGAATTTAGCAAAACTAGCTGCAGAAGTTTGTCCGCGATTGAAATTCTGTAATGTTCATACAGATTTATTTTCAGCTTTAGACACAGCTTTCAGTAAAAGCGATCAAAGTCAAGATTTAGTAGTTCTGTGTGGTTCGCTATATTTAGTGGGATATTTTTTCGCCAATCGAAGTAATTAATACCAATTTCCTTTAATACGGCTACGATTCGTTTATAACAGGGAATAGGAAAAGATTCAAAGAATTGATCTGTAGCAGTATTTTTTAAAACTGGTATTAACAGCGAAAGTTTAATCATCTCCTGTTTCTGTTTTTCTCAATTTTCCTTTAACAGGAGAACCTTCACCGAGTTCCGATAAATCTTCTTCTGCATTAGCGAGTAGCTTTGTTCGACTACATATATTCGTACTTAATAACTTATTGTCGAACTTTGATGCATAAACGAGATATTGTTGACCTCGCTCAAAGGAGTATCCACATGCAGCACTATTAATTTGGGTAGTAATTACTTGCTTCTTATTTACTTCACCTTTCCAAGATGTCATAACCTTAAATTTGACCCTAACCTCTGAGTTTTTACGCCTAATTCTCATGACTTTTCCCGCAAAAACAGCTTCAGAACGATCTAACTCAGATTTTGGAGGACCAGGAGGGAGACAGGAGCAAGCGCACGCTTCTTTACTATTAGCGGTAACAACTAAGGGAATCAACAAGGATGAAGCAATAGTGAGCTTAAATATTTGCTTCACAAAATGGTTTGCAAGCTGCTGTATTCTCATGACTTATCTCCTCAACTAAAGTAGGTAAATCCGATCGTTTATCAACTTGTGGCTAATATATTTTTACCCTTCAGGGTAAGTACGTTGGGTAATATCTAATGCAAACGCTTTTAACTATTTTTTCACTATCAACAAAAATACTAAAGCAACCCTTAAGAAACTTAAATAAAGGTACTTTTGAAGAATTTACAAATTTTAAATTTAAAAATTTTAGCCAATCATGTTAATTCCGTATAAGTACTGGGTACTTTATTAATAACTGTCTGTTTTAATGAATCGATGTTATAAATAATTAACCGGTTCGTTAATTTGCAGTAAATACTTGCCTGTAAAATATTAAGCTGGTCCAATCTACAAATATATGAGTAGGAGGAGTGTCTATATTTCTGTCATCTTATATCTACATTCAAACAAAAAATCCTCGTAATAAATTAGCAATAATTTGCTTTTGAAATTCTCTTGAAAAAGATTGAGTCATTGAATTAAATATTATCTTGTAGTTTTTCTGTCAATTTGGCTGTAATTTTATTGTGTCTCAATAGGATTTGTTATCTTGATTTGAATTTTTTACAGATGATTTGTTTCTAGTCATAATTAAATTTGAAAAAATAATCAACCCTAAATAAGTACAAAATACTAATTATTTTTTAGCTGTCTGAGCTAGCCATATTTTTTTTCTTGACAAGGCAGATTTTTCGCCCCAATTATACCTAGTTAGTGATTTTGAACATTTTCGAGGTATCAAGTAATTAATTGTTCTGTTTGTATATTTTAATAATTTGTAAGCCGAACTGTTTACTATTTAAGGTTGAATTTAGTTTTTGTTACAACTTCTTCACAACTTATCTATGATTGTCACTAGAGATTGATTTGACCTCTAAATATCATTTATATTCTCATCTCATTTTCATCCGATTTACATTTTCTTTTTTAGAAGTCCTGCGGACAAAGCCGTGATTAAAAGTTTAAATAGTTTCTTTAGTAAATCTAATCAAGGTGTCGGAATCGAACTTGCTCCTCAAAGAGTAAATCTGGTTCAGTTACGCAAACAGCGTCAAGGTTTGAAAGTAGAAGCTTTGACATCTATAAACGTACCAGAAGACGTATTTACAGAAGGGCAAATCATCGATCCTCCGACTATGGCACAAATTATTCAGGAGGCATTGATTCAAAGCAAAGTTAAAGCTTCCCGTGTTGCGACTGCTGTATCTGGGAGAGACTCTATCATCCGATTAATACCTGTACCAGCAGAGTTGGATGATAAAGAACTACGAGAGATGGTGCTCAATCATGAGGCTAGTTTGTATTTGCCATATCCCCGTGAAGAAGCTGATGTTGACTATCAGAAGCTTGGATATTTTGTTGATGAAGATGGAATTGAAAAAGTACAGGTACTTCTAGTTGCTACTCGTAAAGAAATTACCGATACCTATGTCAATACATTTGAACAAGCCGGCTTGCAAGTCGATATCCTTGAAATCAATAGCTTTGCTTTAATTCGAACCATAAGGGACCAATTACGGCAATTTGACCGAGAAGAAGCCGTGGTATTAGTGGATATCGAATTTGATAGCACCGAAATCGCGATCGTGGTGAACGGAGTACCCCAGTTTTCAAGAACTGTACCAATTGGTACATTTCAACTCCAATTAGCTTTATCAAGGGCTATGAGTTTGCCTACATCCCGAGATATGGAATTACTTGAAAGTATGACTGTTCCCACCACAGCAATGGAAGCAGGAAAAACAGGTCAAACTGAAGTAAACCCCGGTATGGCAGCTGTAATCAGGGTATTGGGAGAAATCACCGACGAACTTCGTCGTTCCATCGACTTCTACCTCAATCAAAGTGAAAATTTAGAGGTTGCACAACTAATTTTAGCTGGACCAGGAGGCGGGTTGAAACAGTTAGATGAATTTTTTACACAGCGTTTAAGTTTACCGACAGTTCAAATCGATCCCGTAGAATCACTATCAATAGAGCTAGATGAATCCGAATACAGTGCGGTACAACGTCCCGGCTTGGGGGTTGTACTAGGTTTAGGGATGCGTGAAGTTTAAGAGGTTCAAATTGTTGCTTAACTTTTTACTGGACTCATAACTGAATATTTACCGAAAATATTTATCGAAAGCTTTGCCACTATCAGGGGGTATGACATAGCACAATGTACAGCCTAGATATCAACTTTCTTCAAGACCGTCCATCCCACCAGAAGAAATCTGAAAGTAGCATTAAAAATACTACTTCAGGTGGAGAGTTAATACCGTTGTTTGTTGGACTCGCGGTTGCAATATGTCTTCCTGTGTTTGTTGGTGGTGCTTGGTATATCTTAAGTACTCAAAATAACACCCTAGAATCAGAAATTGCTGAGCTAGAAGTAGAGAATCAACAGCTAGAAACAGAAATAGGAGACATTAATAAAATCAAAGCGGAGACTGACAAGATTAAGGGAGAAAATCAAGCCCTAGTAACGGTATTCGATCAGATCCGCCCTTGGTCTGCAATGTTACAAGATTTACGCGATCGCATTCCGGGAAGGGTACAGCTGGAAAATATTGAGCAAACACCACCAGCAGAAACTGATGGAAATAAACCTAATTCAGCTGGAGCCGTCAAGTTAAGTGGATATGCTCGATCGTTTAATGACGTTAATGATTTTTTACTGAGCTTACAACAGTCTCGCTTATTTAAACCTTCAGAAAGCAGAATTTTGAGTGCTGAATTAGTCGATGCTCCTATTCCTCCGGAAGTTAGTCAAGCTGAGAATAGCGAACTAATTAAATTACCGAAGGTAGTTAGATACGAAATTCAATCCAGTTTAAGTGATGTTCCAGCTTCGGAATTGATACGTGAATTGGAACAAAAAGGGACAGTTGGGCTAGTAGCCAGAATACGTAGTCTGCAAGGAACAGGAATTCTGCAAAAATGACACTGAGTGAAGATTTTAATTTTATTGAAGAGCAAGGCGGAGGATTTGAGGATGATTCTTCTAATTATCCCGTCGTATTTGGGGTGACCCTAACGCCAAAAGTTAGCGGTATCCTGATTGGCTTTTTAGGATTAGCGGGAGCGGCTTATATGCTTATGAACCTGTTAATGCCAACTTGGGAAACATTTCAAGAAAAGCAAACACAAAAGAGCGAACTAAAAACACAGATTGAGAATAAAAAAGCCAGTATCGATAAAATTGATGAAGTTAAAGAAGAATTAGCAAAAACTAAGCAACAGCAGATTCAGGTTTTATCGGTATTTGCAAATGAGAAAACCCTTGACACTTTACTTATAGACTTAAACCGATTGGTGGAAGCAGGAAATACTCAATTACCGACCAATGCAATAAATGCAAAACTTCAAAAGTTCGCGCCTGGTGAAAATCAACTTCAACCAATAACTGATGGTTCTCTCGGTGCAGAGGTAGACGGTAAGTTAAAAAGCAGTACTACTAATATTGAAATAATAGGAACTTACGAGCAAACTCAATCAATTATCCGTAATATTGAGCGCTTACAACCGCTACTAATTGTTAAAGAATATAAATCAGTTTTAGAATCCGATCCTGTTGATAGGGACGGAAAAGTAAAACCTAGGGTGGGTGCTGCACCAATCAAAACCTCTTTTTTACTAGAAGCCTTAATGCCGATGAACCCAGAAGAAATCGCTGCAGCAGCGAAAGCCGCAGAAGCAGAGTAGTAAATACAAATACCCTTGTTAAGTAATATGTGGGTAAATTTTTGGTTTGCAGTTGTGCTAAGAAAGTGCGCTAAAGCGCAACTACAAACCTAGACATGACTAATGATTAAATAATTACAATTTCTATTTTTATTTATTTACTATTTCTTCTTATTTGTATTAAAGGTAAACCCAAAACGTTAAAGTCAGAACAAAAATCTAAAATTTTCAACTCAATTTTTTTTTAATTAAACTTAAAATTCAAGATTCTAAATTCAAGATTTAAAATTCAAAATTTAAAATTCAAGATTCTAAATTCAAATTTTTCAACTTAAACTTTTAAATTCAGATTAACCCTATTATTTTTTAGTGAGGAATGGACTGTGAAACAGCTTCACGGTAACAATATTATTTTAGGTACTGCCGCAACTATACTTCTTGTAGCTCAACCTGTTTGGGCACAAACTGCTCGAATTACTGGAGTGAATTTAAAGCCAGTTGATAACGGAATAAGCCTGAAGTTAAAAACATCCTCTAGTAAGCGTCCGCAGGTATTTACAACTAAAAGAGGAAATGTTTTAGTTGCAGATGTTATTAATACTCAATTAAAGTTACCCGAAGGCGATAGCTTCAGTCAGGAAAATCCTGCACCAGGAATTGCTTTAGTTACGATTAATCAGCTAGATGCAAACAGTGTTCGAATATTAGTAACCGGTACAGAAAATGTTCCTAATAGTCTACCCATAGCGCGCAAAAAAGATGGTGTGACTCTGAATTTTGGAGCTTCTCCTGCATCCGCATCTGTTCCATCAAACCCCAGCACAATAGCAAATAATACCCCTGCTCCTCCCGCTCCTCCTTCTACAGTTCCTGCTCCTAAGCCTCAAATAGATATCAACACCACTCCAGCCCAACCTGCGGGTCCAGGTCAGCCCTCTACACCGGCTCCACCATTTCTTCCCAGGGCTGTTGCTCCACCTGTTGGAGATATTGCTATTTCGAATATTGATGCTTCTCCCACCGTTATCGATCTGGGTACTCAGGAACGGGTTCCTCGTTTGGTATTACGAGATGCTCCAGTACGTGAAGTATTGTCACTGCTAGCCCGTGCAGCAGGAATGAATTTGGCTTACACCACCGCTGGAGATAAGGAGGGAAATGCTTCAGAAACACAAAGTAGCAATGCTGAAGGACCAACAATCTCTTTAGATATTGAAAATGAGCCCGTGCAGGATGTTTTCAACTATGTTCTGCGCTTAAGTGGTTTAGAAGCAAATCGTAGCGGTCGGACAATTTTTGTGGGTCCAAATCTACCTAATTCCACCCGCGATGTGGTGATGCGCAACATAAGACTCAATCAAGTTTCTGTAGATGTTGCATTAAACTTTCTAGTTGGTATGGGTGCAGAAAGTGCGGTAAGTCGAGAACGACAAGTTACCAGTGTAAGTGCTGTACCTGTAGGTAGTGGTGCAACTCCTATTACTCAAACACAGACAACCACAGAAACTAAAATAGAACGCCTTAGTCTTGATGACTCAAAATATACAAACCCTATACTTAGAGGCTTGCAAGCACTAGGAGACGAACGCACAAACTCAGTCACTTTGATTGGTAGTCCAAGGTTAATTGAAATGGCGATGACGCAATTAACTCAACTTGATGTACGTCGTCGTCAAGTAGTAGTTAATGTCAAGATTGTTGACGTCAATCTTTCAAATATTAAAGACTTTAACAGTAGTTTTTCTTTTGGTGTAGGGAATAATTTCTTTTCCAATGATGGTGGTGCTGCTGTGGTTAATTTCGGTGGTTCGAGACCTCCAACCAGTTCCGAAGCAGCTAATAGTGTAACTAGCCAACCAGTCATCTCCAATCCAATTTCAGGAGAACCATTTTTCGACCCAAATAGTACACTTACTGTTCCTAATGGTGGTACAGGTCTAAGAGTTGTAGATGATGGCTTTCTTACACAAAATACTCCTGGTGATGCAACTTTCTTAAATCCAAGAACTCCTCTTGGTGCTAACGGAGATCCAACTGCACCTGGTATTTCTGGATTTACTCCAGGGACACCAGATACTATTACCATCACAACCGATCCTACCACTGGACAGCGAACAGCTGATTTTGCTGAAGGAAGTCGAGCTAACGCTGAGTTTGGCTTACCGTCGTTATTCCGGTTTCCCAAACGATTCCTAGCAAGCTTACAAGCCCAAGTACAAAGCGGTAATGCCAAAATTTTGACAGACCCAAGCTTAATTGTTCAGGAAGGTCAGCAAGCGCAGGTAAATCTAACCGAGGAAGTTGTTGGACAGACAAATATAACAATAACTGACACTTCTGGTGGGTCGAGGGAAACACAAGAAGTTACTAAAGAGGAAGTAGGTTTAACTCTGGGTGTCAAGATAGAACGCATCGATGATAATGGTTTTGTGTCTCTTTCGGTTGCTCCTAATGTGAGCGCACCCGTACGTGAAGTTGACACGGGAGCAGGTTTAGTGACTTTAGTTTCTAAACGCTCGCTTCAATCAGGTTTAGTTAGGTTGCGAGATGGTCAAACCCTAATTCTAAGTGGAATTATCCGAGATCGGGACCGTACAAGCGTTTCTAAAGTACCAATTTTGGGTGATATCCCTCTATTGGGTTCGTTGTTTAGAAGGACAAATAAAACAAGCGATCGCCAAGAAGTAATCGTTTTACTAACACCTCAAGTCATGGATGACACTCAAAACTCATCTTTCGGCTATAACTACAAACCTAGTCCTTCAGTGAGACAAATGCTAGAACGCCGGGGCTTAAAAATTCCTCGCAGGAAATAAAAGTTTATAAACGTATCATTTTTGAATATTTTGGATTGAATGGAGAGAACAGGGAACAGATTTTTTCGCTCATCTCATAACATTCGCTCATCTCATAACAGAAGTACTTTATGTTGTTATATTCCCCATTTATGGCTTCCATGAGGATAGTACTAACTTAGTTCATAACCTGAATGTTGATTTCTGACTCCTTACTCCTGACTCCTTACTTCTGACTCCTTACTTCTGACTCCTTACTTCTGACTTCTTACTCCTGACTCCTGACTCCTGACTCCTTACTCCTGACTCCTTACTCCTGACTCCTGACTCCTTACTCCTTACTCCTTACTTCTTAACCCTGAACCATGGCTCTTGAATTCTAATTAATTTCTGAAAAGGCGTTGCAATAAACCGTTTCTTGGACTATTGTTAAAAATATTTTGTAAAGAATTGTCACCTCTTTACAATTCCATTAAATTTCGATTTTTTATCCCCTAGTTTGCCCTATTCCTTTCGGGATAGGGGTTTTTACTAAGTATTTTTCCCTACTCGGAGGTGGGTTTTTAGGAAAACAAAAGCCAGAAAATGATAACGAATCCTGAAATCTATATAAATTAATGGTTTCATCTATCCACTTCTGGCTTGTACCCATTAGAATGATTCATTGAAAAGTTCAGCCAACAGGAGTTACAGCCCTTTTAGGCATAAATACTCAAAAAACGTTTTTTTGGTAAATCTCTAAACAGAGATTTCGGTAAACATACGTCTGGGTGTGTCAATAAATAATCTCAAGTAAATTTCAAGGAGTTTGACATGAATAAAGGTGAATTAGTTGATGCTGTATCTGAAAAGGCTAGCGTAACTAAAAAGCAAGCTGATGCAGTCCTAAGCGCTGCATTAGAAACAATTATTGAAGCTGTTTCCTCTGGCGATAAGGTAACCCTAGTTGGATTTGGTTCTTTTGAGTCACGGGAACGTAAAGCTCGTGAAGGTCGTAACCCCAAAACCAACGAAAAAATGGAAATCCCTGCAACTAAGGTTCCCGCATTCTCCGCAGGAAAAATGTTCAGAGAAAGAGTTGCGCCCCCAAAATCATAAGTAGTGTTGGGAGCAACTACTTTTTGGTGCGGCAAAGAGGACATGGGGGTAATCTAGCTTGGGCAGCTGCTATCGCTGGCTGCCCACAGGATTTAATTCTGGATTTTTCTGCCAGTATTAGCCCATTGGGACCTCCCCATAGCAGTTTAACTGCTATTTCGTCTCACATGGGTTATATAAAGCACTATCCAGACCCTAATTACACAGAACTCAGACTGGCGCTGAGTCAATATCACCAACTAGATCCTGAGTGGATTTTGCCCGGTAACGGTTCTGCAGAATTACTTACGTATGTTGGTAGAGAATTTGCCAAATTTGCCGCAACAGCTTTAATTACTCCAGCCTTTGGCGATTATTATCGAGCATTAGCTGCTTATGATGCGAAAGTACTGGAGTTTCCTTTTTCTTTGGCAAGACAAAATCATGCTAAAGAAGAAGGAAATCGGGAAGACATGGAAAAGGTAAGTTTTACTCAACCTTTGTCTTCTCTTCCTCTTAACGATTTTGCTTTATCTTCAAGGCATGGCTTGCTGCTTAATAACCCCCATAATCCAACCGGAAAGTTGTGGTCGCGGCAAGCAATTCTGCCCTATCTGAAGAAATTACCTTTAGTTGTAGTTGATGAAGCTTTTATGGATTTTTTACCGCCAGACCAAGAGCAAAGCTTAATTGGAATGGTGGAAAAATATCCAAATTTAGTTATTTTGCGATCGCTAACCAAGTTTTACAGTATGGCAGGGTTGCGCTTGGGATATGCGATTGCTCATCCCGATTACTTGAGTCGTTGGGATAGATGGCGTGATCCTTGGTCTGTCAACTCTTTAGCTGTAGCTGCAGCGATCGCAGCTTTGAAAGATAAGAATTTTCAAAGGCAAACTTGGGAATGGCTTGCACCGACGCGCGAACAATTGTTTCGCGATCTAGTCAGTTTACCTGGATTAGAACCTTTACCTGGTTCTGCAAATTTCTTACTGGTGCGTTCTCAGCACAGCGTTATCCAACTTCAAGAACGCTTACTCAAGGAACATCACATTTTAATTCGTAACTGCAAGAGTTTTCCCGAACTGGGAGATAATTATTTTCGGGTTGCTGTTTTAAATGAAAAAAATAACCAACGTCTAATAAAAGTCCTTTCATTGGTTTTGGAAAATCAAATTATTGAAATTCCCTAAAAAATTTCCTTAAATCCACATTTCCACCACTAATAACTACTCCGACTCTGGCTCCCGGTGCTTTCACAACGCCTTCAAGTAAAGCCGCAGCAGCTAAAGTTCCCGTTGGCTCCACAACTATCTTCAGGCGTTCCCATAAAAACAACATGGTACGAATAATCGCTTCTTCTGAAACCGTCACCATCTCATCTACATGTTGGAGTATCAAAGGAAATGTCAATTCGCCTAATCTATGAGTGCGAGCACCATCAGCAATAGTATTGGGATTTTCTATGACATGTATAGTTTTACTGTAGAAGGAAAGAGTTGCATCATTAGCCTTTTCTGGCTCGACCCCAATAACTTTACAATTTGGAGCAAGTGCTTTTGTTGCGATTGCACAACCAGAAATTAATCCACCACCACCGCAACAAACCAAAAGTAGATCGAGTTCTCCCACTTCCCCGATCAATTCCAATGCAGTTGTTCCTTGTCCTGCGATTATATGAGGATGATCGAAAGGTGGAATTATTTTCAAACCTTTTTGTTCTGCTAAAACCTGAGTTAATTTTTCTCTGCTTGTTTCCTTACGTTTATACAAAACAATTTCTGCACCATAACCCCGAGTTGCTGCTTGTTTGACTGCAGGAGCATCATCCGGCATAACAATGGTAGTTGGTATATCAAGCAATTTACCGGCTAAAGCGAGCCCTTGAGCGTGGTTTCCTGATGAAAATGTAATGACCCCCTGTTCTTTTTGTTCTATTGATAATTGGGACAGTGCGTTAAATGCTCCTCTAAATTTAAAAGAGCCAGTTCTTTGAAAGTTTTCTGATTTCAAAAAAACTTGATTCTTTGTGAGTTTATTGATAGTACGGGAAGTCAGAACGGGAGTACGATTTGCAATACTATTGAGGCGATTCGCTGCCGCTTGGATATCATCTATGGTAATAGAGTTTTGCATTGAAAAGGGAACATTAAACAGGGAACAGGAAACGGGAAACAGATAATTATGAATTGGGAACAGGGAACATAAAACAAAGAATTATTCAGACTAAACAAAATTTAATTCAGTCATTGCTACTGCTTTAGTGAGTAAATCTTGATATTCTAAATTGCCAACACCATAAGCCCCAAATCTTTCCAAGTGGGGATTCATCATTTGAGCATCAAATATAATAAATCTCTTTTCTCGCAATTTTTCCACTAGTTTTACCATCGCAACTTTGGAACCATCGGGTATGCGGTAAAACATTGATTCGCCAATAAAAGCACCGCCGATCACAATTCCAAGAATTCCCCCTGCAAGTTCATCCCCTTCCCAAGTTTCAAAGCTATGTGCCCAACCACTATAATGTAATTCCTGATAGATTTCTTTTAAATCAGGGGAAATCCAGGTAGTATCTCGATCTGCACAACCATCAACAACAGATTGAAAATCGCGATTAATAGCAACGCTAAACTTATTTTGATTAATAATGCGTCGTAAAGATTTAGGATAACGGAAACGTTCATCCAAAGGAATTAAAGTGCGATCGCGACTGCCATACCATCCGAGGTTATTATCATCATCACCCATAAGGAAATAGCCTTGGGCATATCCTTCGATGATGGCAGAGACATTATATCTCATAGATTACAAACTAAATAAAATGCAAATAAACACCCTTTTATTGAGGTGATTTAGCAATCAATTCTAAATCATGACATAAAAATTAATATTTATGAAAGTGAATATTCGTACAACTCAAATTTATAAATATTATTTGCTAAGCCTTGAGTACAATCATAATTAGAATCTCTATCCTAATAAGTCAAAATATAATTAATTTAAGTATCATTTGTTTAATACTCTTCCAAACTTAGAGATAGTTTGTCAACAGATAATTTTCCGTGGAGTATATTTTTGATATATCTCTTTGAAATATCTCTTTGATATGTATACGTAAAATCAAACCTGTTTTAATTTGTTTGAATTTAATTGGTTTGAATTTAATTGGTTTGAATTTAATTTGTTTGAATCTGCGTTAAATACAAAAAATAAAAAAATGACTGAACCAATTCCACCAATCACCCTACCACCAGCAGAAAATCCCGAACAGGAGGGAGAATGGTTACAAACAAGCTTACATTCTTGGCTGAATACCGAGTTTATTCCCGAAGCTATCAATGAAGAAATAGCACAACGAGCAGCACAAATTTTTATGCGCCAAAGAATGGAAGGAGAAAACGATTTAGGTTCTCTAACGCTCGCAATTGTCACCGAAATGCAATCCTTTGATTTTTCCAAAAGTTTCTATGGAGAGTTTGCGATCGCTAATGCTGTTAGCGATCTTCTTTTGGAAAGTTTAGGTATTGATAAATGTTGCGGACAATAAAAACTAAAAAGTAAAGAGTTAAGAGTAAAAAGTAAAGTTGTTAGATTACTTCTTACTTCTTAATTCTTACTTTTATTTACCAGCTAGACTTAACTACACCTGGTAAAAGTCCTTGGTGCGCCCAATCTCTCAGTACATTTCGGCAAAGACCAAAGTCACGGTAAACACCTCTAGGACGACCAGTTACCCAACAACGATTTTGGCGACGAGTAGGAGAACTATTACGGGGAAGACGTTGGATTTTCCGATGAATTTCCAGTTTATCCAATGGGTCTTCTGTGGTTCTAAACTCTTCTAGCAATGCTTCCCGCTTAGCTGCGTACTTTGCTACTAACTTAGCGCGCTTTTTTTCACGCTCAACCATACCTTTTTTTGCCATAAGTTCTAGTAGTTGTTTTATAAAACAGCACAGTCTATTTTAGCGAATGGAATGCCTTGTGACATAAATTCTAGAAATTGATTACCAGAAATTGATTACCAGAAATTGATTACCAGAAATTGGTAATTAGAAACTGGTAGTTAGAAACTAGGGATCAGGTAATTCTCACCCAAGCAAGACTTTTCACCAATTACCAATTACCCATTACCAATTACCCATTACCCATTACCAATTACCCATTACCAATTACCCATTACCCAATATTAGCCGAAGGACAAATATCCGCTAACTGACAAACCTCACAAGCAGGAGAACGCGCCTTACATATAGCTCGACCGTGGTATATCAACCTAATAGACCAATTTTCCCAATCTGCTTGCGGTAAAAGTTTCATTAAGTCACGCTCGATGCGGACGGGGTCTTGATGCTTGGTAAAACCCAAACGTTGACTAAGACGTTTAACGTGAGTATCTACGGTGACTCCTGCATTAATTCCAAATGCATGGGCAAGAACAACATTAGCAGTTTTTCTCGCAACACCGGAAAGCTGCAATAAATCTTCCATACGTCCGGGAACTTGAGCGTCAAAGTCATCAACTATTTTTCGACAAGCAGCTCGGATGTTTTTAGCTTTATTACGATAAAAACCTGTGGAACGCACTAATTGCTCTAGCTCTTCTAAATCAGCATTTGCTAAGCTTTCTGCATCGGGAAATCGCGCAAACAAATCGGGTGTTACCTTATTCACACGCTCATCCGTACACTGAGCGGAGAGAATAGTTGCTACCAATAACTGCACTGGTGAGTCGTGGGTTAAAGAACAAGTTGCATCTGGATACAAACGCTTCAAGCGTATGAGAATTTCCAGCGCCCTAATTTTTTGAGATGAACGTTTTGCTTTACCACTCACCTGCTTTTGCACCCATAAATAAAAATTAATGATTTTTGGGTATTATAGACGTTCTTATCCCCTGAGAAATCTAATTGAGTGCTTGATATAAAAGCTGGGTAGTTTCTTTAACAATCAGAAAAATCCCCAATCCTAGAATCAGCACAAAACCCGTTCCCATGACTCCTTCTTGAATCTTGCTGGGTAATGGCTTACCCATCACACCTTCAATCATTAGAAAAGCTAATTGTCCACCATCCAAAGCAGGTAAAGGCAAAATGTTAATAATTGCTAGGTTGATGCTAATTAAAGCAGCAAAGAAAAATAAATTTCCGACATCATTTTGAGCAATGTTAGCCCCAATTTCTACAATTTTAACTGGCCCTGCCAGATCGTTAGCCGTTTCTTGGAAGTTAGTAGCTAATTGACCGAAACCTTGAAATGTCATGGTAACGATGCGCTGAAACTCAGTAGCACCCAGACTAAAAGCTTTGACAATATTCCGTACTGGTTTGCGCTCAGTTTTGACATTTGGTGTCAGTCCAACCCCAATGGTTCCACCGTTAGCTTTAGCTTCCGGAACTATGGTTAAAGATAGTTGTTCCTCACCACGGGAAATTTGTAGCTGGATTTCTTTCCCAGCATTATTTTTAACAATTTTCTGAAAACTTTCTATTTCTGTTGGTGAATCACTAAATTGCCGGCTGTTTGCTGCTAAGACTACATCTCCTACTTTAATTCCTGCATCAGTAGCTGCAGAACTTACTTCTGGCGCGAGTTGTTCGATGACAATACCAGGCTTAGTATCAACAATTTGCTGGATACCAACAAAGCTCACTTGAGATACCAATAACAAATAAGCAAATATTAAGTTTGCTATCACTCCAGCACTGATGACAATTGCCCGATCTAAGATAGGGCGGTTGCTCAATAAGTTAGGGTCATTACGAGGAATATCACTATCCGGGTCATCGTCAGGAAAAGCTACAAATCCACCCAAAGGAAAAGCCCGAACAGCATATTCTGTTTTCGCTCCTTGGTATTTCAAAATTATTGGACCAAAACCAATTGAAAATCGGTTAACGTGAATTCCTTGGAAGCGAGCTGCAAGAAAATGTCCGAGTTCGTGGACAAAAACTAAAACCAGCACAACTGCGATCGCCGCGAAAGCTGCTAAAACTGACATAGGAATAATTAGCGAATTTATTGGGTTATAGTTACAGGTTTTACAGAAAAATATTGCATTTTACTATAAAACTTTCAATTTGCAAGATATTCTTCTTACAAGACACAGTTATACGCCACTTACTAAAGCCCTGAAAGAGCAATGTAGCGGCTTAATTACTCCCCTCATCAATAGATTAGGAAATACATATTCTTATTTTAAGATCTGTTACAGTCCGGAATGAATCTGGATGATATTTTTTGGGGATTGGCTATTAGGGATAGCACTGCGTGCCGCCGCAAGCGGCATATGGGGATTGGGGACTAGCGATTAGGATTTACGTTAGCAAATTCGCAGATAGCTCAGCTATAATCTGGGACACCGGCGTAAGTATTTAGTACTTCACTACATAAGTTATAAGGAGTATTTCCCAGTCCTATTCATAGAATTTGTGCTGTTAGATAGGGACTTACATTACAGTCCCTAGATCATTGGGTATAAACCCGACAAAATTAATATGGTTAAGTACTAACCTGGCTTTAGCCATAGGTACTGTGTGACGCCTGCAACATATGGTATTAAGAATCGCCCGAATTTTTTTCCCAATCCCTAGTCGCCATATGCCGCAAGGCGGCACGCAGTGCTATCACCAGTCCCCAATCCCAAATCACAATATCTCCCGCTTCAAATAAGGTTGCAGTACTTTTGGTACTCTGACAGTTCCATCTGGTTGTTGATAATTTTCCAAAATCGCTGCCATTGTTCTTCCTACTGCTAAACCAGAACCGTTAAGAGTATGGACAAATTGGGTTCCCTTTTTACCAGTTTCTTTAAAGCGAATATTACCCCTTCGTGCTTGGAAGTCTATACAATTAGAACAACTAGAAATTTCCCGATAAGTACCGGCAGAAGGTAACCAAACTTCTAAGTCATAGGTTTTGGTTGAGGAAAATCCCAAATCTCCGGTACATAGTTCTAATACTCGATAAGGTAACTCCAATGCTTCTAGAATAGCTGCTGCATCTTTGAGTAATTTTTCTAATTCCTCGAAAGAATCACCTGGAGCGACAAATTTTACTAATTCTACTTTATTGAATTGATGTAAGCGAATTAAACCGCGCATATCGCGCCCATAGCTTCCAGCTTCTCGACGAAAGCAGGGAGTGTAAGCACAGTGATAAATTGGTAAGTCCTCCGCAGATAAAATTTCTCCTCGATAAAGGTTGACCAGAGAAACTTCTGCAGTTGGTGCTAGCCACAAATCGTCAGCCCCACATTTGAAACTTTCTTCAGCAAATTTGGGTAACTGTCCGCTTGCTGTCAAAGATTCGGTGTTTACTAAAACTGGTGGTATGACTTCCAGATAACCGGCTTCCACCTGACGGTCGAGCATAAATTGAATTAATGCTCTTTCTAATGCTGCACCAGCCCCAAACAGCGCCACAAAACGGCTTTGTGCTATCTTTACAGCACGCTCAACATTGAGAATACCTAATTTATCAGCAATTTCCCAATGGGGAAGTATACTCTCATCTTTGGGGATATATTCATCTCCCCAACGTCGAACCTCTACATTTTCTTCCTCACTTTTACCCACGGGAGTTGAGCCGCTGGGTAAATTGGGAAGAGCCAATAAAAGCTCCTCGATTTTACCCAACAGTTCTTTTTCTTGAGGTTCTAGCTGACCAATTTCAGCCTTAATGGAAGCACCTTCTTCCCGTAAAGCTTTAATCTCATCGCCCTTAGGGTCGCTACCTGCTTTGATTTTTGTCGGGATAGTTTTAGCAATTTCATTGCTACGTGCTTGAAGTTGGTTGCGCTTCGCTTCTAATTCACGTTGTTTTTGATTCAACTCAATTATTGGTTGAAGGTCGTAGCGATCGCCACGAAGAACCAACTTTTCTTGCACAAATTCTGGGTTTTCCCTTATTTGCTTGATATCGAGCACGGATTTTTCTCAGTTTTCTGCTAAATATTGATTGTCTGCCAACACAACAGAATATAGCAATTTTGACTGACTGTGACTGCTGGATTTAAGAAGGCTAGAAATTTGACATCTCCCCCGGTTAAAACACGGGGGATTCTAAGCTGATATTGCTACGTCAGATGGAATCCGGACTACGCAACGGTTGTGAGTTTCTCGATTCCTCGGACTACGCGACCGTTGTGAGTTTCTCGGATATTGTCCGATTTAGGCAACGCTTACGGTACGTTCTAGTTAAATCACTTAACAAGTCGTATCGTTTTGGGAGTGTCAAAGCTCCCCTACCCACCTTGGTTAGGTCTATACCTAACTGTGTGGCTACTTTTCTTGCAATATTCGCTGCCCCATTGCAATCAGCATTAATTAAAAAACATGAGCCAGTTTTGTACATACCGCGTTTAACTCTTGTTCCCGAGGGTTTCCAGTTCTGGGGTTTTTCACCCACCTTCGGCAGAAAATCATCACTCAAAAAACAACTCTTCGAGGTGTAGCTTTCTTCGGTAATCGTTAAAACTATTCCGTACTCTGGACAAAATTGCTTTAAACGCTCAATCAATCTTCCCGTGGGAATTACTACAAAGTTTTGATTATTGCGTTTACTCATCTTGGAACGCTGCTTTTGACCGTTGTTCCATCCAATGATCAAATTACCAATACCATCATTTAGACAACGATTAACAATAAATCTGGCTGCTTTATTGATAGCATCTCTCGTCTGGTTATTACGTTTACGTTGTACTCTATCAAGATTCGCATCCCAATAAAAGTCTGACTTACCTTGTTTGTACTTGGCAACCAAACGACAGTAACCCTGATTCATTGATTTAAGCTTGCGACCATCAATGATTAAACTTCTCCCACGAGTTGAAACACCTGTGAGCCAATTAGTACCACCGTGGTCAAAACTCCATGCTTGCGAGTAATCAAGGTTAGGGTTATGAGTAATAGGTTCTTTACCATCGTCTATCACCCAATCAACCCAGAATTCACCTAAGTTAGGACGTATTGTTACTTCTTTTACCCAGTCAAAATCAATGAATTCTGGCAAGTGCAAAGATATCTCGTCTATCAAATGTGGCTTAACTTCTTTGCTGATTGGTGGATAAACCCGACCATCAATCAATCTTAAAAGTTGTTTCGGGAATGTAACGGCAGCTAAGCCACCCTTCTTACGGTACTTAGGCAACCTAGGTCTATCAACCTCACCTTTGTAGTAAGCCTTTACCAACCCGTTGTAAGAGGTTATTGATTCACCAACAGACTTTAATGTTTGTTGCGCGGCTTGCGCTGCTAATGCTTTGTAATGCGGGGATTGTTTTAAGGCTTTGTCTAACTCTGGGTACTTAATGTCACATCGATAAGTTTTCCACCCACTACGTAATTCATCGCCTCGCCAATACAATGATTGTGCATTACCCATCTCAGCTAATGCAGAATAATGTTTTTGCTTAGCATAATAAATCGCACAGTTAATTAAACTGTTTGAGTTGCGACATTGGTCAGCCCAATAATCATTCTCCCAATCATTAAATTTAGCTCTAACTGGAATCGTTCTGTACAATTTTGACTCACCTCCTTAGCTTTGTTAACCTACGCTTAGGTTAGCACGTGGAGCTAGATGATGTTCACAAGAAAAGGTCAAAAAGGATTAAAAGATACTCCTTATTACTACGACGAAATCAAGCAACAACACGCAATATATTTGACGCCTACGGCTTGGAATGATTTAAAAAGGAGAGCAAAAGAGAAAGGTATAAGCATTAGCGAATACGTTGAACGATGGATAAGAGACACAGTAAGATAAATCTTGCCGTGTCAGATTTCCACCCCTCGTTAAAACAGAGGGGTTATCATCTTCCTGCATTTACTTGATATTTTCTTTCTATTTGTAGTTATGGGGTAATTTTCCTGCTATCTTCTCTTTAGTCATGCCAAATCCGATTTTAAAAACCCTTTTATATTGTTTGGGATTTTCCCACACTTCCCACACCTCCCCTCTCATTCTTAAAGGGGGTAATTAACCCAAATCTAATATCATATCTTGATATCCCTTATGTAGTTGTTGGAATTCCCCTCAAAATTTCCATAAATTCCAAAACTCTTCCTAACCCCTAAAAATCCAGATTTGTTTCCAAAGATTGTCTGAAGGATGCTAGAACCCAAAAAGCTAATCGGTTGGGTAAATAAATAAAAAAGGAAAATCTATTTATTGTCTAGATTCTCCTTTGTATTCATTAATTTTAGAATTTACTCAGTTTTACAAAAATCGATTTATTTTCCCGATTTTTAGTACTCATATTTTAGTACCAATGTTTTTATCGACATATTTTGATTAGTGGTGAATTTATAGATATTTTCCTTAATCCACCTACCGGGTTATGCGGTTAAGCAACCAAACCGAAGCCACTAGCCCAGCAAAATGGGCTGTGACCGTATTAGTATTTGCTTGAACGACAAAAATATCCAAAGGTTGAATAAAACGACTTGGGTCGGCTTGAGCAATAATTCCAGTACCTATTTGCTGTGAGGTGAGGGATTTAGTTAATAAAGTTCCCACAATGGCTTGTGCGCCAAACAAAGTTAACAGCATGCCGACAAAATGCACTATCATCCCCAAGCGTAAAACTTGAACTGTTTCAGCTTTGCGCGGACGGTTGACAGGATTAGGAGATAAAAGGTCTCTGCCAATTCGCGTATAACGAAAAGCGACAACTATCCCCCCAATCAAAGCAATTAGTCCACTAACAGCCAAAAATATACCAAAGCCGGTGCCTGGATTGCTGTTTCTACCTCCAGTTCTCTGACTGAAAATAGCAAACAATAAAATTCCTCCCGCTACGACACCTAGCACCAACTGAGTCCAAAAACTAATCCAACCAGTAAGGCGAAACGTTTGACCGATTGAGCGGATGTTCGTAGAAGAGGATTGGGTATCGGACTTATCTGACATATATTGATCGTCCACGCGCTAGGCGTTTGATAAATTCACTATGACACTTATCACATTGCTCTAATAATATTTCAAGTACGCAGAATCTGTGATTAATACTGATAATTATGTTTGAATTGATTAACCTAAACTCGATACAAGCCAGATTAAACACTCTGCTTGCATGATATTTGCGGCTAGCTCAGTTCCAACAATCCTTTTGCATTAGTTTATTACCATTGAGGTAAGACCACCATAGGAAGTAAAACTTCATAAATCACATCGGTAAGGGAGTAAATTATATCTAAATTATTTTTTTTGAAAATTTTGTATATAACCATTAAGCTGCAAATTATCTACAATCGTTTGATATCAACTCAAATACCTCAGTGAGGGGTTACACCCTGCTGACATCAAAAAAATATTTACACTGCAGCAAGTGTAGGTATGAGAAGTCTAGCTAACAAAGGCTTAAGTACAAGTACTTTGAAATAACTGGCTAAAGATGCTTCATCTTTAACCACTAATACTGGGATAATTACCGTCAAACAAAGTATTTGTTAATTTTTATGTAAAAAAACGCATTTTGCCTTTAAAATTGCTTAGGTGCCATTTTATGCTTAGGCAGTCCTCACACGCTCGGCATCACTCGACACACAGACGGTAGCAATGCTGCTGTCAGCAAATGCTCCTCACATGCAGCCTATAGGTTGAGTAATTGTATACTCTTAGAGCCCCTGTGCTGCCTAATCTTTCCCTAAGGTGTTAGTGTAAACATTACTTTATTTCGTTTGTGGTTTGGCAATTCAGTTTAAGTAGCGTTATACACTTACTTATTGAGGGATTGCACTATATACTCACAATCGAGATTTAGGCTCAATTATCGGGCATATTTTTTAGCCATTCATTAACCATGAGACTTGAGGATATATATCAGTACTTTGAGAATCCTCCGCCAACTTATCTTTGTCAAGAACTAGCAGTCTGTTATATCTTGTATGTTTTGCTACAAGGAGAGTCGTACGGAACCGAGTTGATCCAAAAATTAGAAACCGAATATACGACCTATCGACTTTCAGATACAGTGCTTTATAGTGCAATCAAATTTTTGGAAGACGAAAAGGCTATCACCGGTTATTGGAAAAAACTCGAGGGACGCGGACGTCCTCGACGGATGTACCAAGTTTCTCCCCAGTGGCAAACTCAAGCACAAGACTTAGCGAATCTATGGCAACAGTACATCAGTAAGAGGACAAATTAGCCAATAATTAATAATGAACAAGTCGCCTCCATTACGGAACTAATAATTAGCCATGGATACCCCTATCCTGCCATCTACGTTGTTGCTAACCTTATTGCTCTGTGTCGGTCAATTCTTCTTTATTCGTGCATCGACTAAAGACCGGACACAAACAGCACAACTGGCATCAGAAAAAGATGAAGCTACTTTAATGCCTCAGTTGCAGGATTATTTTAAAGCGAGGTCTTACCGAGTGACAGCGGTGGACCCGCAAGCGAACCAAGTGACCATGACTGGCTTTGTTAGACCAAGCTGGTTTCTAGCTATCTTTCTCACGCTATTGTCAGCAATTGGTTTACTGTGTATCTCGCTGGTTTTATCACAGCTTTTCCCCCGCTTCAGTATTGCTTTTTTGGGGATAGTCTTACTTTCACCTGCAAGCGGTATATTTTATTGGAAAAAAGCTAAAAAGCTTGAGAATGTTTTGCTTCGACTGGAAGCAAGCGATAGCAAACAAAAATTCCCAAGCAAAATAACTGTAATAGCCCACCGAGATGAACTCATAGAGTTACAGCGGACATTACAGTTAAAGACTGTTGAATAACTCAACACTGTTCGTAACAAGCCTGCGAGTTTGAGTTTCAGTTCTTAAAGACAGAAAGTTGGGAGAATTACAAACAAAAACTTTATGAATCTCCACGATGTAATATCGTGGAGAAAAACAATCTTTCTTGAAAGAGTACACTTAGTGACAAGACGAGCATACTAAGGTTAGGATAGCTCGGAAGCATTTACAACAAATTATCCCAGGCAATATCGTGGATGATATACCAACGCTTTACTTGGGATAATTTGCTTCATTGCAATTGTTTGGTGCATTCTTTTGTGTAAAAATCTACCCCGTAACAAAACGGCAGTTGAGGGTAGTCAAAATTGCCCTTAACTCATTAAGGAAGTAATTTACTGGCAATCCTGCAAAAAAGTTTAAAAAAATCTGAATTTTAGATGCAAACTAATCACTTTTGCCAGTTAATAGTTTTTAAGAACTGTATTCAAACTCTAAAGGAGAGATAAAAATAAATAAAATTATCAACCCCTTTAACTAACGAGCAGCAGCTACAACAGCTAGCATTTCTCGAGTAGAATCCTCCTCTAATGTCCTCAAACTAGGAAATAAAAAGTGGTTTTCCTCAACGTATTGAGCACCGAACAGTCCTTTTTCTGCCCAAAAATAACGATCGGTTGTATGCTCATTACGCTTTACAAGTAACAAAGCTGGTGGGACAATACCTTCTGCTTGAATAAATTTTCTTGCTGCTGTTACAGGCTTATCATCGCCACTCTCTATGCTAAACTGAGGCACATTCTCTAAAATACGACGTCCTTCTTGGCGACGACGACTCTTGCGCTTGCGTCTCCTAGCCAACCTATTTTCCTCCTCTTTCAAGCTTAATAGATTGTAGTGATAGCTACAAAACCCGTCGTAATTATAAAAGTTTTAAACCTAAAAATCAACTGCTTTTAACTTTTGCATACCATAGAAATAATATCTTTAAACGAATATAAACCATTAGAATATCGATATATAATACATTTGGGGAATGCATAACTTTCAGTGGTTTAATTAATCTTTATAGGAAGAGAAAAACAAATAGATTTTATTTTTCTAGTTATTGATTGCAAGTAAGCGTTACAAAATGTTAAGCACCGCCAGTTCTGAGTATGTGGCTCTTTGTAGAGAGCAGATGGCACTGTTAGCCCAAGGGCTGGGAGCGTCTTTGAGCATAGTGTATTTGACCCAAGAATTGGTAGAAGCCTCTTCAATAAGCGAAGCTAAATTAGTACCAATTGCAGTTTATCCAGAGACAGGATTATGGCAACAAAGCGATAAAAATAAAGTTTTGCCCAATCTGAATCAGAAGCTATTAACAGGTGTACAAGAATTAATTTCAGTTCCGCAAGAATCTAAGGGAGGAGATGAAGAGAATTGCCACTCCCAGGAAGAATATTTATTTCGTGGCGACCAAATTGTTTTACCCCTAGTTCATGAAAATGCAATTATGGGGTTATTTGTGACGGTGAGAGATGACCGTGGCTGGAAAGATAGCGAACGGGATGAGATTGAAAGAATTGCAAGAACGCTGGCGATCGCCTGCATTTTGGATCGTCGACAAGCATGGTTGCGTTCTGAGCTAGAACAACAACAAATCCTTCAGGAAAAGCAACAGGATTTATTAGACAATTTACTGCATCAATTTCGCAATCCACTTACCGCATTACGAACTTTTGGCAAACTATTGGTCAAGCGCCTGCGTCCCGGGGATGTAAACAGAGACGTTGCCACATCGATTATTCGGGAGAGCGATCGCCTAAGGGAATTACTAGTTCATTTTGACGAGGTTATTAACCTTACAACAGCAGATATAGTCGCTCCTAAGTTGCCGGGGGATAAAGTCTTAGTGAAAGCAACTGTACAACAACCTTCTTCAGATGTGCCATTATTATTGCCCGGAGCGGGCGAGGAAGGGGGTGAATGCTACTTGGAAGATATATTAGACCCTTTACTGATTTCGGCCCGTGCAATCGCTCAAGAGAGGGGTTTGGGATTAACGGCAGAAATACCTGCCAATTTATCTCCTGTAAATGCTAACTCTAAAGCCCTAACGGAAGTTTTCAGTAATATTATTGACAATGCTTTGAAGTATACTCCTGCCGGTGGTAAGGTTGCGATTACAGTAGGTCACGAAAAAGACGGCTTTCAAGGAATAGCTATTAGTGACAATGGTCCTGGTATTTCGCAAATGGATCTAAAGCATATTGGCGAACGTGGTTACCGTGGAGCGCAAGCTGAAACAGAAATTCCTGGTACGGGATTGGGTTTAACTATCGCCAAACAATTGATAGAGCAAATGCAGGGCGAGATTCAGATTTTTAGCCCTGCTTTAAACTCAGCAATCCCATTGTCTGACAAACCTGGAACTACATTTTTAATTTGGTTACCGTCTGTTGGGGGTTAGGGATTGGCGTTAGCTTAGCGTGACGCGACAGCGTCATATAGGGATTGGGAAGTTCTTAATGCAATAATCTATAAGCATTCACTGGATAATAATACATTTGTATTAGCTAAAGCTATCTCATAAATCCAAACTCATTACTCATTACTTATTACTCATTACTTACTACTTGTTACTCATTACTCATTACTTCTGTCCTGATTCCTGAATTTCAAGACAATCATCGCAATGAGACTTCAAACTGTTCTTCAATTGTCATTTGCAGGTCAGTATCTGGATCGATGACAATCAGGTCAACACTCTTTTTCCCAAAGAAAAGACCAACTAAGCTACCAACTGCAGCACCACCTAAGACTTCTTCTGTTGCTATTGCGCGATCGCCAGTTACTCCTGCGATCGCTGCTGCTGCACCTGCACCAAGGGCTGCATTTTTGAGGGTGGAGCGAAGTCTACTGCCCTTTTTAACTGTTTCAGTTTTAGTAATCACTTCTGAATTTGCATCGATATTGTACTCTTGACCAGAAGTTAAAACTAATTTTTGAGCTACAAATTGGGAGCCACCTTCAGCAGGCTTGAGTTCTCCTATAACTTGGCTACCAGCAGGAATTACAATATCTCCTCTATCTGTAATTACGTTTTGAGATACCGTGAGCGTCAAAGGTGCAGTCTCATCTTTTGTCACCAGAATTTTTTCTGCTTTGTCGTATTTAACAGGAATTACGGTTTCTGCAGGAATGGTAACTGCAACAGGAGTGGGTGGAGATGATTTAAAAGCTACGATGTAGGGGGAGGAGATTGCTGACGCTTGGTTGTTACTAACTAATGCTTGATAAATAAAAGCTGCAACTTGGGCTCTTGTTGCTGTTGCTTTAGGATTGAGGGACTGAACGTTAGGGTAGTTAACTACTATTTGTTTTTCTGTTGCTGCAGCAATTGGACGACGAGCGTAGTTGGAAATATTAAACGAATCATTGTAGTACTGCAGCGTGTTGATTGAGCTATTGCTTGGGCTGTAATCTAAGCCGTTAGCAAGGGAAACTAAGACCTGTTCCCGAGGAATATTTTGATTGGGTGCAAAGCGATTACCGGGATATCCAGACAAGAAACCTGTGGTGTAAGCTTCTTGAATTGCGCCGTAAGCCCAATAATTTCTAGATACGTCGTTGAAATTAACTGCTCTACGTTCAGGTGCTTTTTGGAAAGCTTTACGAATCATTGCAGCGAATTGAGCTCGGGTGACTGGTTGCTCTGGACGAAAAGAACCATCGGGAAATCCAGCAATGACATCTCGTCGTGCTAACTCTTGAATAAATTCTGCAGCCCAATAATTAGATGAAACGTCATAAAAATTAGATTGAGCCAAAGCAGGTGCAGAAGCAACTAACGGTGCAATACTTCCGGCTGTAATTCCAATTGCCATAACTGCAGCACATTTAGATTGCCAACTAGATTTTCCAAACATTTATTTTAACCCCAATTTATTCTGTTTAATTCTGTTAATTATTCAGACAATACTCAAAATAAAATGTTCCATTTTAAACTAATGAAAATTATATTTTTGCTGAAGTAAAATATAATTAAAAGTATAGGTAAATAATGAAATAATCTTGACGTATTCACAATCAAATAGTTGCTTACTTTTCCCAGAAAATTATTTTATTTAGCAAATGAGATAATAAACTATATAGAAGTGAATATGACTTTATTTTTGTTGTTGATAATGGAATTTCACTTTACCCACAGGTATTTTAAACCCATGATGTAGGCTTGCACCAACGAGAATCTGCGGAGTATTACTAGATATAAATCAATGTACTTCGTATTTTCTCTTAGTCGCCTTTTCGGATGATTTACACTATAAATAAAAAATCGTTAATATCCTCAAACGGTGTATTTATATAAAATCGCCGAATTTTCATTCAATTTCATCATTATAAAAACGCATAAAAAAAGGGTTCTTTTAATGAGAACCCAGTTAATAGGATGATTAAGGTTAAAAAGAAAGAAAAAATAATTATTAATTACGGGACAAGGAAATTACTAAATCCGAATCTAGGGTGACATCTAAATCTTTTTCGGGATTGATGACAACAACTTCAACTGTTTTCTTTCGTAACAGAACGCTTGCTAAAGCACCAGCACCAGCACCAGCTACTGGACCTAAAATATCTATATCCCTGTCACCTGTAAGCAATTCTATGACAGCAGCAGCACCCGCACCGATAGCTGCATCTTGCAATATTTTGCTTGAGTCAGAACCTTTTTTGATTTTTTCTATGTTCGTGACTACATCCGAAGCTGCGTCAATGGATTGACGATCTCCGTTGGGAAAAATTAACTCTTCAGCTACAAACTGAGAACCTTTATCTGAGTCTCGATCGCTTGCAGGTCTCAATTCACCTTTAATTTCAGTATTTTTGGGAATTAAGAGATTACCAGACCTGTCAACAATATCACTCGCTACTTTTAAAGTTAAATCCAGAGTTTCATCAGGAGCAACAACAATTTTATCTTTTTCATAGGTAACAGGAAGAGTTGCTCCAGCGGAGATTGAAACTCTCCTTGGTTCTCCGAAAATGACTTGGGCGTTTGCTCGATTCAAGCTAAATAAAGGAGTTATTGTCCCTGTTGAGATTGCTATTGCAAGAAATGCAGCAGTTCCATTTTTCCAACGACGAAAGCTAGCCATAGCTTCGATTTCCTCTTCAAGCAGTTGTGTTTGATGACGTGGAGTGATGCAGATTGTTTCTTATACGAGTGGTGATTTATGATTTTTCATTCTTGTGGGGTAAATAAGATTTACACACAGTTTTTTTGTTCCCTTATACAAATTTGCTTCAGTATGAAGTTTCACTTATCGATCGCATAGTCCAAATCTACATACTTTATTTGGTTGTTTTTCTTTCTTCAACAGTGAGTTGAGTAATGTCAGGATAATTTTTTGTTTGCTAGTTGAGAAAATCACTAGAATAACAATGTATTTTTGCTAATTAATTTCGATAAATAAATTTATCTGAGTAATATCTACACAAAATATCAATTATGGATTGGAAAAAACTTCTCACTCCACAAAGATTGGGAAAATCAGAGTCAGAAGATATCCACTGGGATAGAACCTGTTTTCAGAAAGATTATGATCGCTTAGTTTTTTCATTTCCCTTCCGTCGTCTTAAAGATAAAACCCAAGTTTTTTCTCTTTCCACCAACGATTACGTTCGCACTCGTCTAATCCATAGTTTGGAAGTTTCTTGTGTTGGTCGTTCTTTAGGGAGAATGGTTGGTTGCGAAATCGTTAACAGACACAAGCTCGACCGAGATGGTTTTAGTGCTGCAGATTTTGGCGATATTATTTCTGCTGCTTGTTTAGCCCATGATATTGGTAACCCACCCTTCGGTCATGCTGGTGAAGATGCAATCCAAATTGGATTCGAGTCTTGGTTTGGGAATTATGACAATTCAGTTGAGAAGTTGCTCAATGATTCGCAAAAGGCTGATTTTGAATTATTTGAAGGAAACGCTCAAGGTTTTCGAACAATCGCAAAATTAGAAATGTCGCCACGTTTAGGGGGAATGCAGCTTACCTGTCCAACTTTAGCGGCTTTTACAAAATATCCCAGAGAATCTTTTATTCCCGAACATATACTTAATGGTTATTCTGGTAGCAGTGTTAAAAAATATAGTTTCTTTCAAGCTGAAAAAGATTTATTTACTCAAGTGGCTGAAACTGTTGGATTAATTCGTCGTAATGATAGTGTTGCTTGGTGGTCGCGACATCCTCTTGCATTTCTGGTGGAAGCTGCTGATGATATCTGTTATTCGATTGTTGATATTGAAGATGCTTTCCGCATGGGTTATCTTTCCTTTCATGAAGCCCGAAATTTACTTCAAGATATTGCAGGTCTTAACTTAAAGAATAAAGAGGAAGCAGAAATTATTAAGCATCTACGGGCTGAATCCATTAATAAGCTTGTCACTAAAGCTGCAGAAATTTTCCTAGATTACGAACCAAAAATCCTTTCCGGAGAGTTTGATCGAGATTTATTATCTTTGGGAAGTTACGCACAAAATATGGAAGAAATTCGCAAAACGATCGCTAGCAAAGTTTTCCAGCATCGAGATGTTTTAAGGATTCGTATTGCTGGGTACGAAATTTTAGGTAAATTATTTGCGAAGTTTGTCAATGCAGCTCTCACAAAT
Source organism: Mastigocoleus testarum BC008 (assembly GCF_001456025.1). GTDB lineage: Bacteria > Cyanobacteriota > Cyanobacteriia > Cyanobacteriales > Nostocaceae > Mastigocoleus > Mastigocoleus testarum. Next base: position 102,351 of record NZ_LMTZ01000077.1, on the reverse strand, counting down.
AGTGAGAAAGGAAAGTTAATTTCTTACCTGCTTCCGGAAGAATATCGATCTAATAGTGATGAAGATACCTATAGCAAAATTCTAAAAATTACGGATTATATTTCCGGAATGACTGATTCTTATGCAACTAGTTTGTTTCAGGAATTGAGTGGTATTTCTTTGGGTTAGTGCAGTTTTATTCGCTTTGTTTGTGGTGAAAACTTTGGTAAATGACACCGTCCTAAGTTTCTTAACATCCTCTTAACCTCCCCAAGTGACCCCCTCCTAACCTCCCCAAGTGACCCCCTCCTAACCTCCCCAAGTGACCCCCTCCTAACCTCCCCAAGGGGAGGAAGATATCGTGTTCAAAATTAATTATTTTCGCGTATTCTAAGTGAAGAACAAGTATTTTTAGTTGCTAGTAAAAAGCATGAATACTCCTTCTCATTTTCTGATGACAGCCGGATTAGATAAGGTTTTAAAGCGAGTTCCGATTGTCAAATCTGCTTTTTTACTGGGTTCGGTTGCTCCTGATATTGCATTGTGGATGTTATCGATTGGTGGCATTATTTATTACCACTTAATTCTAGGTTGGAGTATGGGCGATACTTTTCGTTTGATGTTTGACGAATTGTATTTTCATCATCCTTTATGGTTAGGGCTTTGTAATTTGTTGCACTCGCCTATTTTGCTCTTATCAGGTTTGGCGATCGCATTTCCCAAGAGAAAACATATTGGTAGCTGGGAAAGGTGGTTTTTTTGGTTTTTACTAGCTTGTCTATTTCATACCACTGTAGATATTTTTACTCATGCTGATGATGGACCATTATTATTTTTTCCATTTGAGTGGAGCATTCGTTTTAATAGTCCAATCAGCTATTGGGACCCCCGATACTATGGTAGAGAATTTGCTGTATTTGAATTGATATTAGATTTAATGTTGTTGGTTTATTTGCTGTATTGGCGAGTAACACAGTTTATTCACAATAAGAAGTGGGGAAGAAATTCGAGAAAATAATTCGAAGAAATGATGTCGTGTGAAGTTATGTACAAAATAGACTACTGATAGGGCGCACGTCGGTGCGCCCCTACAGAAAATATATTATGTTGTGATGGGAGATTAATTTTGTACGCGTTCTCCTAATGCGCGGCTTAATCGCTTGAGAGCGGGTGATGTATCTTCTGGATCTAAATGAATATCTAAAATGCAGAAACTTTCAGAGTGTGTTTGACTTTGCAGTAGGGCTGTTTCTAGTTCATCCTCAGTTTGAATGTCAAATCCTAGACCTGCACCTAATACCTCTGGAATTCGACTGTATTTCCACAGCAAAATATCATTGAATGCACCGTCTAATATTGGACGCTCTGTACCGTAACCACCGTTATTTAGAACAATTACAATCGGATTTAATCCATAACGAACAATAGTTGATAATTCCATTCCCGTCATTTGAAATGCTCCATCACCGACTAGCACTAACGGACGAACACTAGAATTAGCAAACTGAGCTCCGATGCTAGCAGGAACAGCAAATCCTAAAGAAGCATAATAAGCAGGTGATAAAAATCGAGTTTTATCGTAGACAAATAACTCCGAACCTGCAAACAATGCATCCCCAACATCGGCTATTACGATAGTATCTTTGCTTAAGAAAGAGTTTAAGCACTCGAATAATCTGGCGATTGTTATTGGTTTACCACTGATGACTGAGAAATCTCTTGGAGGCTTAAAGTCATTAGGAACATTGAGTTCTCGAGGATGGATATTTGCTTTGAGTGACCCGAGAACAAAGTCCTTAAGATAAACTTCATCATAACTATGAAAACCGACAGATGTTTTCTCGCTCGTTACGTAGATTGAATATTTAGGTTCGAGATTAGCAGTAAAGATACCCAAGTTAACATCAGATAAAAAGGTACCCAGCATAATCAAACAATCGCTGGATTCGACATATTCACGTGTAAACTTATTCCCCATTGCACCTTCATAGATACCAATATAATTGGGGTGCATCTCGCTAATTGTTGATTTTCCTAACAGGGTTTCTGCGATCGGGATATTTGTTTTTTCGACTAGCTTGAGTAATTCTTCCTGCAATCCAAATCGATGCATTTCCACACCAGCAAGAATTACGGGTTGTTTGGCTGCGTTGATTTTGTTTGCAGCTTCTCTCAAGACTTCTGCTAAAGCTTCAGGGTTACTAACTTGTGGCTGCAGATCCAAAGAATAGTCTATATTTCCCGGTTTATTGACCATATCCCGGGGGATTTCGATGTAAACTGGGCGTTTATACCTTTTGGCTGCAGCAAGCACGCGATCAATTTCTTCAAAAGCTGTCTTGGGGTTATCCAGTACTGTTGAAGCAACGGTGAGTTCTTTGAAAATGTTGTACTGCGTATCAAAATTACGGATTTTATGATGTAGTAAGGGATTTTTTATACGTTCATTTGTACCGGGTGAACCACTAATAACCACAACTGGAGATTTTTCTGCAAATGCTTGCGCTGTGGTGTTTGCAATCTTTAATCCACCAACACTATAGGTAATGCAAACAGCACCTAATCCTTTTAAGCGAGCGTATGCATCTGCTGCAAAACCGGCTCCCTGTTCGTCACAGGTATTAATAAATTCGATCTGGCTATCTTCTAAAAGTTTGTTAAATCCTAGGACAAAATCACCAGGTACACCAAAAACGTGATGTGCTCCATTTTGATAAAGTTTTTCAATTAAATAGGTTCCAATAGAGTTTGTTGTTTCCATAGGTTCGCTTCTCCTTCTCCTGGAACAGAAAAGTTTTCCCAGCCAACTTTTCTATTTAGTGGCTTAGTTTTATGAAGCTTGGCGATAAACCTCATGTTCAGTGTGAGTATTGCTAACTGTGAACAAGGTTTTCAATATAATTTTTTTGAATTCAAAAAAAATTCCAGCAGAAATAAACTATTCGCGGTGCAGCTTCTTAAAACCTAGGCTGACTGAAGTTTTGAAATCGATTTTTTATGATCATGTACTACAAGTATTACTTATATTTTGCTAATTCTGTGCCAAATGATAAAAGCTGGATTAAGGAGAAGTGGAGAGTTATTCCCCTGCAGTAGGGTTTTCAGCACTTAGCAGTCAAAGAATATCTTAACGATTTTTATTGTTTTTGTACCTTTATCTAGCTTTCTAAATATTGGGTGCGCAGGAACTGAGTCTCAATTTGCTTTCTCTAGTAATATCAATTCCAGTTGCAATAATATAATTTACCGAACCATCATTATCAATCAAACAAGTGTTTGACCAAGTAATCAGACGGAGACTTCCATCTTTCGCGATCCAATGGTTGTCGTATTGAATAGGAAATTCACCTCTTTGCAGCTGCTCAAAAACTTCTATAGTAGTTTCTATTTCTTCTGGAACGATTAAATCCCACACCTGTTTACTTTCAACTTCTTCAAAACTATAACCTATGGCTATTTCACAGGCTTGGTTAAAGCTGAGAATTTTTCCTTCCTTATCAAGTACAACAATTAAAGCTGCAGCAACATCTAAAATTGTAGATATTAAATTGTTTTCTTTTCGGAGTGATTTTTCTACCTTGTGACTTTCTTCTAATGCTTTTTGTGTCTGCTGATAAAGCTGAGATTGGGTTGTGTAACTTTCTGAAAGCTTTCTTTTTTCTGTTTCTAGTTCCTCTACTTTTTGTTCTAGTAATTCTAAAACCTCATACATTTCAGTTGGATCAAGTGCTTGTAGTAAACTAGTTTGTGTAATAATTCCCCTCAGTTCTGCTTGCGAACTAGCAACTACTAACCGGCGTACTTTGTGGTAGTCCATTAAAGACTGTACAGCCCAAAGAGAATCCTCCGGATTGATCAGAAAAAGTGGTGCACTCATCACCGCTTGTGCTTGGATAAATTCTAAATTTAACTCCAATCTCTGAAATTGCAGGATATCACGCTCAGTAATAATTCCAATTGGGAGTAAAGCACAAGCCTCAGTATCACTAGATTCCTCATTTCCTGTTAACTTTTGTACCCTTTCCTTTACTTTCTGTACGAGTACCACACAACTAACATGATGATTAGCCATTAATTTAATGACATTCATTAAAGACACCGTTAAAGGTGCATGAACGACTTGGGAATTCATCACTTCAGCAACTTTACAAAATCTCAGCCATTGGGTCGGACGTATCTGTCGTCGTATTCCTTCAGAGGAGATGATTCCCAAAAGTTGATCGCACTCGTCCATAATCGGTAGGTGACGAATGCCATGTTGATGCATTAAATTTCTGGCAGCAAAAATATCTTGATTGGTACGATCGGTTTTCAGAGTAACAAGTTCTCGGCTCATTACTTCTGCAATAGTTATTCCCTGTAGTGTTCTACCAGCAGCAATCAGCCGCACCACATCTCGCTCGGTGAAAATACCAACTAATAGTCCATCATGAACTACTACAGCACAACTGCTGGAATGTTTCCGAACAGGAAAGTTATCATCTGTGGAATTATCATTATCCAGGGGGCAATTTCTCACCCACCCCTGACTCATCAAACCAATAACTTCAACTATGGTTATGTCAGGGGTAACAATCAAAGGTTCACGCTCAATTGCCTTTTCCAAGGAGAACCATTGGTTTACGGACATAGACCTTATTATTAGAGGTGTTGAGGCAAGAAAAATTAATCTCTAATATTCTAGGATACAACAAATTAAAGGCTTGTGTAATCTTCCTGATTGCCCATTTTTTAGGCTTTTATACCAATTCATGCATTAGAAGTATTCGTTCATGGTGCTTTATGCGTTGCATATTCCGGTCAGCGTTTGACTAGGGAAGCTTTGGGGGGACGTTCTGAAAACCGTGGTGAGTGCGCTCAAACTTGTCCCATGCCTTACAATTTAATTTCAGATGGGGAAATAGTAAATTTGGGCGATCGCAAATATTTTTTTGGATTTAGGCTTGAGGCTTTTTGATATCTTTGATTGGGAAAATTACGGATTATGAATTACCAAGTGTAAATTCCTCAACAGTTCTTGGCTAGTGTAGGGTTTAGCTAAAAATGCTTTAACTCCAGCCTGATTTGCTGTAGCTATTTTTTCACTTGAGGGTAGTCCACTAACAGCAATAACCTTTACTTCGCGATTGATTTGCTGCAAGGTATAGATCGCAGTCAAACCATCCATTGAAGGCATCATCATATCCATTACAACCACACTAATATCATCTTTATATTGGGCATAAAGTGCGATCGCTTCAATTCCGTTACTGGCTGTAAGTACTTGATAATTATATTCTTCCAGGGATGTTTTGCTGATTTGCCTAATTATTGCTTCGTCATCTACAACAAGAATTAATTCTCCCCCTCCGATTGATGCTTCTTCTTGGCGATTTTGTGTGGTTTCTACTGTGTGTACTGCTGGTAAATAAACTGTGAATTGAGTCCCTTTTCCCACTTCACTATATACATTGATGAAACCACCGTGACTTTTGATGATACCAAGTGCGGTTGAAAGTCCTAATCCTGTACCCTTACCTTGTTCTTTGGTGGTGAAAAACGGCTCAAAAATTCTTTCTAAAGTTTTTGGAGGAATTCCTATCCCTGTATCGGAAACTGTAACTACAACATGATCTCCCAAATTGCTATTTGCACTTATAGCCGCATGGTTTCGATCTAGTTCGATATTTTTCGCACCGATAATTAATTTACCGCCATTGGGCATGGCATCGCGGGCATTAACACAAAGATTCATGAATACCTGATGTAACTGTGTCCCATCAGCATAAATAGGGCGTAAATCCCTGGCTATACTCACTTCAATCTCAATGGATTTAGGGAAGGTGTTACAAACAAATTCTCTAATTTCAGAAATTATGTGCTTAATTTGCAATGTTGTGCGATCGCCTTCCACACCGCGTGCAAATGACAATACTTGCTTAACTAAATTTGCTCCCCTTCTAGCACTATTTTGCAGCATTTCAAATAAATACTGAGTTTGATTGTCAGTTTTGGGTAGTTTGAGTGGTAAAAGTTGGGCAATTGCTAAAACTGGTGTGAGAATATTATTCAAATCATGGGCGATACCACCTGCTAAAGTACCAATACTTTCCAAACGTTGTGTGCGGAGAAACTGTAGTTCGAGTTGCTTTTTTTCAGTAATATCAATTCCAGTGGCAATAACATATTTTACTGAGCCATTATCATCAATCAAACAAGTATTTGACCAAGAAATAAGATGGCGACTACCGTCCTTTGCGAGCCAATTATTTTCGTTTTGATTGGGAAATTCACCTCTTTTAAGCTCTTCAAAAACTTCTCTAGTAGTTTCTATTTCTTCTAGAGGTATGAAATCCCATACCTGCTTATTTCTAATTTCTGCAAAACTGTAACCCGTGATTGTTTCACAGGTTTGGTTAAAGTGGATTATGTTACCTTCTCGGTCGAGTACAACAATTAAAGCCGCAGCAACGTCTAAAATCGCAGATATTAAATTTTTTTCTTGCTGAAGTGCTTTTTCTGCTTGCTGACGTTCTTCTAATGCTTTTTGTGTTTCTCGATAAAGTTGAGATTGGGTAGTGTAACTTTGCGAAAGCTCTTTTCTTTCTGTTTCTAGCTCCCCCACCCTTTGCTGCAATAATTCTAAAATTCCATACATTTCAGTTGGGTCTAGTGCTTGTAGCAAACTAGTTTGTGTAATAATTCCCACTAGCTCTTTTTCGGAGTTAGCAACTACTAACCTTCGCACTCGGTGCTGCTGCATTAAGGACTGTACCACCCATAGAGAATCTTCTGGACTTACAAGAAAAAGGGGCGCACTCATCACCGCTTCTACTTGGGTAGATTCTAAATTTAACTCTAATCTCTGGAATTGTAGAATATCGCGCTCAGTAATAATTCCAATCGGGAGTAAGTTAGAAACCCCAGAATTACTATATTTTCTATTTCCCCTTACTTCCTGTACAATGACAATGCAACTAACATGATGATAAATCATTAATTTAATTGCATCTAACACGGAGACTGTTGGAAGTGCATGTACTACTTGGACATTCATCACTTCACGAACTCTGCAAAATCTTAGCCATTGGGTAGGACGCAGCGCCCGTCGTATTCCTTCAGAGGAGATAGTTCCCAAGACTCGATCACACTCGTCCATAATGGGTAGATGACGAATGCCATGTTGACGCATTAAATTTCTGGCGGCAAAAATATCTTGATTAGTATCATTAGTTTTAAGAACAACCAGTTCTCGGCTCATCACTTCTGCAATAGTTATTCCCTTTAAGTTTCTCCCAGCAGCAATTAGTTGCACTACATCTCGTTCTGTGAAAATACCAACTAACTGTCTATCATCGATGATTAAAACACAATCGCTAGTATTTTCTTGGATAACCAAATTTTCATCTGAAGGGGAATCATAATTATCTAGTCGGCAATTTCCAACCCACCCCTGACTCATCAAACCGATAACCTCGACTACAGGTGTATCAGGGGTCACTACCAGAGGTTTGCAAATTGCCTCTGTCAAGGAGAACCATTGGTTCTGCTGCATAAAGCTTACAGGTAGAAGTATTGGAGCAAAAACAATTTATCTCCAATATTTACGATATAACAAATTTAAAACTTGTGTAATATTCCAGGAGAAAGACAGTTTCCTCAGCCGATTATTGATTGGAAGCTCAGAAAGACAATCCACCATCTTTTGCCAACAACGATAAAATCACTAAGGTGTAGCTACTTCTCCCAGTGTCATGACAGCCAAACCTAACTCTCTAACCTCCAAGGTTCATAACCTTCAAGTTCCCGAACTTCTCGCTCCAGCAGGTAACTGGGAATGTGCGAAAGCTGCTGTAGAAAACGGAGCGGATGCAATTTACTTTGGTTTGGATAAGTTTAATGCGCGCATGCGAGCAGAAAATTTTACTGAGGTGGATTTACCCGAATTAATGGAGTTTCTCCATCTGCGGGGAGTTAAGGGTTATGTCACTCTCAATACTTTAGTTTTTCCCCAAGAACTGAAAGATGCACAACAATATATTCGTTCAATTATTTCTGCTGGGGTAGATGCAGTCATCGTTCAAGATGTGGGAATTTGTCGTCTGATTCGTCATATATCACCTGACTTTCCCATTCATGCTTCTACTCAAATGACGATTACTAGTGCAGTTGGGGTGGAATTTGCGAAGGAACTTGGTTGTAATTTGGTGGTTTTGGCGCGGGAATGTTCCATTAAAGAAATTAATAAAATACAGCAGCAGATCAGTGTAGAGAATTCCCATCAAAAGTCTTTACCTTTAGAAGTATTCGTTCATGGTGCTTTATGTGTCGCATATTCCGGTCAGTGTTTAACCAGTGAAGCTTTGGGAGGACGCTCTGCAAACCGTGGTGAGTGCGCTCAAGCTTGTCGCATGCCTTACGATTTAATATCAGATGGGGAAATAGTAAACTTGGGCGATCGCAAATATTTACTTAGTCCTCAAGATTTAGCGGGTTTGGAAGTTATCCCGGAGTTAGTAAAATCTGGGGTGAGTTGTTTGAAAATTGAAGGACGGTTAAAAGCTTCTGAGTATGTTGCTAATGTCACCCGAGTTTATCGACAAGCATTAGACAATGTCATCAAAGATATTCCCGATATCCCTGAAAATCAACAAAAAACCCTGATTAAAAAGGGAAATCAAGAACACTACAACCTAGAAATGGCATTTTCTCGGGGTTTATATACGGGATGGTTTGAAGGAATTAATAATCAAGAGTTAGTTCACGCTCGCTTTGGAAAAAAGCGTGGGGTATATCTAGGTGAAGTTAAACAGGTGGGTAGAGAAGAAATAACGATCCGCTTGGAAGCGCCAGTGAAAGCCGGTGATGGTGTGGTTTTTGATTGCGGTCATCCCGAAAGGAAGGAAGAAGGGGGTCGAGTTTATGGGGTATTGCGTAAAGGAAAAGATACTATACTGCGTTTTGGAAAACGAGATTTAAATCTGAGAAAAATTCATATTGGCGATCGCATTTGGAAGACCAGCGATCCAGAATTAGATAAGCAAGTGCGTCAGAGTTTTGCTAGCGAAAAACCCCAATTTCAGCGTCCGATTTTTGTGGAACTATACGGGGAATTAAATGAAAATTTAGTCGCAATTGCACGGGATGAAATCGGTCATGTGGTGCAAGTTAAATCATCAATTACGCTGGTCGAAGCTCGCAATAAGCCCCTTTCCACGGAACGTTTACAAGAACAGTTTGGACGTTTGGGTAATACTCCATTTTGTTTGGGAGAGTTGAAAAATCACCTCGAAGGTGAATTAATGTTACCAGTGAGTGAATTAAATAAAATGCGTCGGGAAATTGTCGCTCGACTGGAAGAATTACGAACTCAACCCAAGCTCTGGAAAATTAACGAAAACGCTTCATTATCAGATTTACTTCCTGTTAAGGATTCTCTTATACTTCCTTCTCCTCAGTTGATTGTTTTAGTTCGTAACCTTAAACAACTTGAAGCAACACTCAAAGCAGGAATCGAAACCATTTACTGTGAATTTGAAGACCCGCGTAAATATAAACAAGCTGTCCAAATAGTTCGTCAATCTTCTCATCTTCAATTTTCTAATTATTCATCCCCTAACCCATCCCCTCAAATCTGGGTTGCACCTCCGAGAATTACCAAACCAGCAGAAAACTGGATTTTACAGCAGGTTCGTTCCAGTAATGCGGATGGTTATTTGATTCGTAGCTACGACCATTTACGGTATTTTGCTGGAGAAAATTGTATTGGGGATTTTTCCTTAAATGTGGCTAACGCTCTAACTGCAGATTACTTTAAAAATCGTTTCGGTTTAGAACGTCTCACCGCTTCCTATGACCTTAATATTAATCAGCTTGAAGATTTATTGAAAAGTGCTCCTTCCCAATGGTTTGAAGTAACAATTCACCAACATATGCCGATGTTTCATATGGAACATTGTGTGTTTTGTGCCTTTCTTTCCGAAGGGATTGATTTTCGGGATTGCGGTCGTCCTTGTGAAAAACATCAAGTTAAACTTCGCGATCGCGTGGGTACGGAACATATTCTCCAAGCTGATGCTGGTTGTCGAAATACGGTATTTAATGGTACCGCTCAAACTGGTGCTGAGTACGTAGAACATTTAATCAAACTTGGTTTACAAAATTTCCGAGTTGAGTGTGTGAATGAAACTCCAGAGCAGGTAACCCAAACAATACATCTTTATCAGCAATTACTCGAAGGATACATTACAGGTTCCCAATTGTGGCGAGAGTTGAGATTGCAAAGTCAGTTGGGTGTAACTCGGGGAACTGTTGTTAGTTGATAAAGAAATTAGAAGATTGAAATTACCAACTCATAAGTTGATCTATTGCAGTGCGAAGTCTAATAGTTTTTTTGTCACAACCATTTATACAAATCACGTCAACCCTAACATAGTCACCTTACTTAGTTAAAACGGCGTAAGCCCCACATCGTACCCGTAAGGGAAGTGTGGGATAAACCCCCTCCTAGCCTCCCCTTAGCGGAAGCGATGCGTCAGCATTAGGGGAGGAAGCCGAATAAAAATGGTGCATCTTCTATACGGGTGTTGACATGTTTGTTAACACAGTATAGAAGACAGCTACAAGCCTTACCTAGTCTGCTTTAGCAGAGTTCGTCTATTAGCCTGGGAGTTTGTTCCAAGGCGGTTATTGAGACTGTTGCAAGTTATCAGTATCCCTATTTTCTGTTGTGTTTCCTTAAAAACCACTTACCTTTCTCAGTTCTCTCATTTAATTCTTAACTAATTCTCAGGTAACAATCAGCAAGAACTCAGGTTAATAACCGATACTAATAATTAATCCAATTTATATATTGTTACCAAAAGTTATCTGTGTAGGGTTTTATCTGTCTAGAATTACTACATTGATAAATTTAAAATTAAAACTGTTATTTTTTACAGTCGATAACAATAAATAATAAATTAATAATTAACTTATAATCATCAATAAAATTAGAGTTTCAATAATTATGAGAATAATAGCTTTTAATAAATTTACAGGAGTCTTCCAAAAAGAAATACTCTTATCAAAAACAGAAAAATTACAACGATACTTAATTGGTAGATATCCAAAGTGTGACTTAATTCTCAACAGTCCAGAAATTAGTCGCGTTCATGCTATTATCCTTAAATTTAAAGATAATTATTGTTTTACTGACCTTGCGAGTACTAATGGCTCATCTATCAATCATCAAAAAGTTGAACTGAACCAAGAATATATTTTAAATAGTGGTGATACGATCCAAGTTGGTGATTTTATTCTCTTATTTGAAGAAACTACAGAGAAATTCCAACATCACTGGTTTTTAACAGAAAATCAAAATAATTATAAATCTTCTTATATAGATACTATAAGTACTAACTCTGATACGAGTATGCAAGCTTTAAGTGAAGAAAGAAATAAACTGCCAATATTTTAGTTATTAATAATTTTAGTTATTAATAAATCTCAGAAAAAATCATTTCTTAACTGAGTAAATATAAGAGGTAAAAAAGCTACAAAATAGAACAGTACTAGCGCTTACGAGAATAATGTAATATAAATGACTTGTATGTTTGGCGTTCACTATGTAATATCCATGAGTGTTCGCTGATTTTTTTGATACTCGTTGATAATTCACAACAGTAATAAAAGCCTTCCGGAGCATTCTACCGACACTTAACTGACTCAGGAGTAAAACTACAAGCATATGTATGACTGCATTATTGTCGGCGCAGGACCAGCAGGTGGAACAGCTGCATATCATTTAGCAAAACGGGGAAACTCAGTATTAGTTTTAGAAAAAGAATCATTACCCAGATATAAGCCTTGTGGTGGTGGTGTATCCCCGATGATTGCTCAATGGTTTGATTTTGATTTCAGTCCGGCAATTTCCAGTAAGGCTAACACCATTCGCTGTACTTGGAATATGGGTGATCCGGTGGAAGCGGAACTAAAAACTCCTGAACCAGTATGGATGGTGCGACGAGATATATTCGATCATTTTTTAGTTAAACAAGCTGAAAAACAAGGGGCTGAACTAAGAGATAATACTAAAGCTACTGGTATTGAATTTAAAGGTGACCATTGGCAAGTCAATACAGTTAATGGTTCCTTCAGCGGTCGTTATTTAATTGCTGCTGATGGTACTTCAGGACCAATGGCGAAATGGTTGGGTTTTAAGGAACGCAAACGTTGTCTAGTCGGCGCTTTGGAAACTGAAGCTGCAGCAAAGGTAGAGAATGCGAATATCGCTCACTTTGAGTTTGGGATGGTTAAAAACGGTTACCTGTGGAATTTTCCCAAAGCAGATGGTTATTCCATTGGTATCGGTAGCTTTCTTGGTGGAAAATCCCAAAACTTCAAAAAGATTTTGCAGGAATACGGGGATAAATTTGGTTTGGATGTCCAAACTTATAAACAGTACGGTTATGGAATTTCTTTGTGGAATGGTACTCAAAAACTGCATACCGAACGTGCTGTTTTAGCAGGGGAAGCTGCTTGTGTAGTTGACCCATTTACTGCAGAAGGAATCAGACCTTCAATTTTTAGTGGTTTAAAAGCAGCAGAAGCAATTCATAAAGCTGTTACAGGAGATATTAATGCTTTAGAAGAGTACTCCAATATCATCAACGAACAATGGGGTACTGATATGGCTTGGGCGCAAAAATTAGCTAATGTCTTCTATCATTTCCCCGGTATTGGCTATAAAGTAGGCGTTAAACGTCCTTCGGCTCCACAGGTTATGGGTAAAATTCTTTGTGGTGAATTGCGATATAGCGATGTGGTAGGTCGCGCTCTCAAGCGGTTAAATCCAGTTTTTGGTTGATTTATTGGAAGTAGAGACGTAGCGTGCTACGTCTGTAGAGGAGTCAATAAGGGTAAAGAATAATAAAAGAACTATTCCCTATTGATCAAACTACAACCAAACCATCTTGAACTCGGATGGTTCTTTTTGCTTTTTCCGCTACATCTAGTTCGTGAGTCACAAGTACAACTGTAATTCCTTGGTGATTCAACTCCGTTAATAAATCCATCACTTCATGGGAAGTTTTAGTATCCAATGCTCCCGTTGGTTCGTCTGCTAAAACTAACGCAGGTCGATTAACTAAAGCTCGTGCAATCGCAACCCGTTGTTGTTGTCCCCCCGAAAGTTGACTGGGACGATTTGACATTCTGTCTGCAAGTCCAACTCTAGATAAAGCTTCTTGGGCGAATTCGCGACGCTTAGATTTAGAAAAACCAGCATAAATCATTGGTAGCATCACATTTTCTAAAGCTGTTGCTCGTGCTAACAGATTAAATTGCTGAAACACAAAACCTATTCTTTGGTTGCGAATATACGCTAATTCGTCATCATCAAGGCTAGTTAGGTTTCGACCTTCAAGGGTATACAATCCAGATGTCGGACGATCCAGACAACCAATAATATTCATCAATGTTGACTTTCCCGAACCTGATACTCCCATAATTGCTACATATTCACCTTCTTCAATAAATAAATTAATCTCTTTGAGAACCGGAACTTCCACTTCTCCTAATATATAAGCCTTAGTAATTGATTCCATCCAAATCATTTTCAGTTATCAGTTATCAGTTATCAGTTATCAGTTATCAGTCAGAATTGTGCGCGGTAGCGCACCGCTTTGCTAACAGGAGTCAGAAGTCAGGAGCGAAAATTTACTCATTACTTATTACTTATTACTTATTACTTATTACTTATTACTTATTACTGTGCGCTGTCGCGCCCCGCTTCGCTAACATTACTTATTACTTATTACTTGTTACTCATTTCCTAATCACTGCGCAAAGCTGTTATCGGGTCTAATTTCGCAGCATTTTTCGCGGGGATAACTCCTGCAAGTAAACCGACTAGAAATGAAAGTCCAACACCAGCGATCGCTGACAAGACCGAGATAACTAATGGAAATTCAAATACGATTGAAGCAATAATTGCGATCGCAACTCCACTAAAAATTCCAATCGCACCACCAACAATAGAAATAAATATCGATTCTGTTAAAAATTGAGTGAGTATGGCTGAAGATGTGGCTCCGACTGCTTTACGAATTCCTATTTCTCGGGTGCGCTCAACCACAGAAACTAACATAATATTGGCTATTCCAATCCCACCAACTAACAAGGAAATTCCCGCGATCGCTACCACCATTAAGGTCAATAAACCTAGAACACTGCTTAAAGTACTTATAAGTTCGGCTTGATTCCTAATACTAAAATCATCCTCTTCCGGGGGATAAATATTATGTCGTTGACGAAGAAGATTAGTGACTTGGAATTGAGCTGCATTTAAAGCTTCTTGATTACTGTTCTGGACATAAATTCCACTTACGGAAACACCTGTTAAAGCATTATTACCAACTATTCGGGCTGACATGGTTGTCAGAGGAATGTACACTGCATCGTCTCTATCTCGAGGACCTTGGAAACCTTTAGCTTCCATCACCCCAATCACTTGATAAGCTTCTCCTTGAATCCGAATATTTTTACCAATTGGATTCACACCAGTAGCAAAAAGTGATTCTTGAACCGTGGGAGCAAGGACAACTACTTGTTTGGCGATATCTAATTCTTCTTGATCGAAAAATCTGCCTTGTTCGGGAAAGGTATTTCTTGCTTCTGGGTAGTTTAAATCTGTGCCGTAGACAGTGGTTGAGGTATTTTCACCACCATATACTAATTGGGTATTTTGTTGTAGATAAGCAGAGACAACATTTGCTGAAGGGGCTTGACTAGCGATCGCTTGAGCATCTTCCCAAGTTAGAGTACTACTCGAACCCAACCCTTGACGGATATTCCCACTTCTAGCTGCACCAGCCCTAACTTGTAAAACATCAGTCCCTAAGGCTGAAATTTGCTGTTCGACTCCTTTTTGCACCCCTTGACCGATGGAAGTAATAGCAATCACCGAAGTAATACCAATAATTACACCTAGCATGGTTAGTACTGTGCGTAATTTATTACTCCATAGTGCCTCAACTGCCATGGAGAAAATTTCTAGATTTGATACTCTGCCTTTATGGGGAGGACGAAAAAAAAACATATTTATTAATAAGGACGCTATCTGTCCTGGCTTCTGACTCATTACTGTACGCTGTCGCGCCCCGCTTGCGCTAACATTACTTATTACTCATTACTGTGCGCTGTAGACACGCTCATTGTCTGTGCTTACGCCCCGCCTTGCTAACACTTTGTGTTTGCCCGCATCCTAGCGGATGTTAGCGTTGCTAGCGTAGCGTACCGTAGGTATTGCGTGACGTAGTCATACAGCTTTGCTGTCTATAACGCGTCCCGCTTGCGCTAACATCACTCATTACTTATTACTTATTACTTGTTACTTATTACTTATTACTTATTACTTATTACTTATTACTTATTACTTATTACTCCTAGAACCACCACCCGGTAGTAGACCGCGACGCCTTGACTTGGGACGGGAACCGGGAGGAAAGTTAACTAATACTTTTTCTGTTCCTTTTAAGCCAGCTTTAACCTCTGTTTTGCCATTCGCAGCAACGCCGGTTTCAATTACTTTAAATCTTGGTTTGCCATTGCTTTCGACAACATAAACACCAGTTGCATTTCTTCGCCGAACAACCGCTACAGAGGGGACAACAATCACATTCTCTACTCCATCAACTTGGAATTCCATTTCCACGTTCATTCCCGACAAGAGCATTTTTTGAGCTTCCTCAGAAACCAGTGCTACTTTGACTTCAAAACTAGTAACATTTTGTTCGATAGTGGCTTCACTGAGAATTTGCGATACCTTACCCTCGAATTTTTTTTGTGGGTAGGCATCAGCTTTAATAATCACTTTTTGACCTAAACGGATTTTGCCAATATTTGCCTCAGCTACATTGGCGATAATCTCTTTTTTAACGGAAGATAAGGACAATATAGAAGAAGAAACAGCAGAGGTAGCAGTACTTGCTGACGTCGTAGGAGTCACAAAAGAACCAGGATCGGCATATATCTTGCTGATTTGTCCGTCAAAGGGAGCCGTAACAATAGCGTCATCAACCTGATTCTGAATATATTGCAATGAACCACGGGCAGAAGTAACCTGAGCACGGGCTTGCAGAATTTCTTCTGAACGGGTACCTGCTTTGAGAAGCGTTAAAGCTTGCTGTTGTTGTTTGACTTGTGCTTGTGCTTCTTGGATTTCTTCTTGTCGGGTCCCTACTTTTTGTAAGTCAAGGGCTTGTTGTGCTTCTGCTACCTGTGCTTGAGCGGTTTCTAGTTCGGCTTTTTTTTGGTTAAAAGTTTCTCGGGAAATAGCTCCTTGTTTGTATAGTTGCTCGTAACTGCTGAAATCAGCTTGCTTTTGGTTGAGGGTAGCCCGAGCGCTGTTTAATCTTGCTTCTGCTTGGGCTATTTCTTGGGAACGATTACCTGTAACCAACTTTTGCAGATTCGCTTTAGCTTGTTCTAATTGGGCTTGTGATTGATTAATTTCTTCTGGTCGATTACCTGCAATTAGCTTTTGCAGATTCGCTTCGGCTTGTGCTAGCTCCCCTTTTCTTTGGATAAGTTGACCTTGAAGGTTAGAGTTATCCATATGAGCAATAACCTGTCCTTGCTTAACTCGCTCCCCTTCTTTTACTTTTAAGCTTTTTACGGTACCTGAGCTTTCGGGACTGACATTAACTGACATTTGAGCTTGAACGGTACCATTTGCTGCAATAGTAACTGCCAGGTTTCCCCTTTCTACAAGCAGTGTTTGGGCATTTCTTCTTGCTTCTCGCCTGGGAATAATAACTAACTGACGATAAGTAATAAAGCTTCCCCCTACTAAAAAGCAAATTATCAGCGCCCAAAATAACCAATTATTTTTATTATTTTTTTTTGATACTGGTAGTGGCTCGAGAAATTTTTTATTTTGATTCCCTTGTTTATCTTGTGAAGAATCTAATTTCATTTATTTAACCTATTTAAAAATACTACAAAACTCCATTGATTATGAGAGCAAATAATTAATTTTCGATATTATTAATGTGTAAAAAAGCTTTAATTTAAACTGTAAAAAATAATTTCTTATTGACATACATTAATTAAATATGTTTTTAGAATTACGAATTGTATTAAAGTCTTTTATGCTATTTTTTATTCAATAAAATAGACAATAAATCAAAATACTTATTACAAAGGCTTTAAACGCAATGTTTATTCGTATAATTTGTCAAGCAATAATTAATTTTTACTAACAACTTCATTGTAAAAATTTTATTCGAGTATTACATCAATCAAAATTCCTAAATTAATTCATGACTAAAGTGATTGTTGTAGTGTGACTAAAGTCATGTATTCAGTATTTACATTTTATCTGAAGACTGATACTTAAAAATAATGTGAGGGAGCAGTAACAAAAATTTTATATCAACGCAGAGGTAATTGTGACATTTTTCCTCGCTTATCCGGACGTGAACCATCTGTCCTTTTACCCTTTAAGGCTCTAGCATGAAGTCGTCTAGTCAAGTGATAATTTTGAAATACTTACGCTTAAGAGAATAAAACGCCACTGTAACTGCATAAGTCAATTTAGCATCCAGCTAAACATATACAAGGTTCAAATGATAAGGCTATTACAAGTAGTTGAATCTAAGATTGTTCTTCTAAGTAATGCAATGCAAGCAGATAAGTTACGTCTAGAAGCATCAATCAAACAGTGTGAAGATAATGCATCAAATTTATATCAAGAAATTGATAAATATAAGCAAGAAATGAGGGAGGAAATCTCTAAACTACGCGAGCAAAGTCTTCACTGGATAGATGAATTTATCGGGAGGTTAGAAACTGAAGCAATCGCTTCTATTACTAATTTTGACTTAAATTAAATTCGCTCAAACTTTCATTTTTTCTTAACAGATAAATTACGTCAAGCTATTGAGCAATGCCTCAATATTCATCAACCAGCTATAATCAAAATTACTGAAAAAACCAAAACATCTATATTTGAAGGTGTTCGCAAGTTTGCTGATATTCCCAAGATAGAAGTAGATTTAGGTTCAGTAAACTCTCCTAATTTGGAGGATGTTATATGGACAAACATAGATACTTTAAATCTATTAATAAATGAAATAGGTATTGATGAAATTCCGCAGCTTTTAACTAATTTATTTATTCATCAAAAAACAGAGTCAGAAAAATCAAAACATGCGATTACTTATCGTCAAAAACTACAAGAATACATACCAGAATTGAAAGATTCTATCCTGGAAAAAATCACTGATATATACGCTCAAATAATGACCAAAATTGAAAAACAAATTGAACAAGCATATCAGGAGGAAATAGCTGCATCTCTAGCAGCTATGAAACAAGCACAGCAAATAAGTATTTCTGGGGAAGAAAAGATGTTTACTACCAATGAGGACGTACAAATAGCAATTTCCCTTGTTAAAAATACTCGTTCCGAACTCCAACCTTTAAGGGAAAAGCTAAGAGTTGGTATTTAAGTCAATAAAACGCCTGATAAACTAAGGTTATGAGTTAAAAATACAGATTATTAATGAGGGTAAAATAGAGTTGCTAAAATTACCCAAACTCCAGAATCTGCGATATAGCGTTTTTACATTCCCCTAATAATTGCTACCCACCTTACCACAACACATCACCAAAAAATTCTCCAAACTAGGAGAAGTATTATTTTTCCGCCAAATCATCGCAATGCTGACCTGTGGAGTTGCTTCCAGCAAAGGTTTATAAACCACGCCTGTGCGTTGTAAATTCTGCAAAGACTCTGTGACAATAGCTACACCCATCTCTGCAGCAACCAAACTCACAATAGTTTGCATTTGGATCGCTTCTTGAACCACGTTGGGACAAAAACCCGCTTGCTGACAAAGACTAATAACAGAATCGTACAGTCCAGGTGCGAGAAACCGGGGAAATAAAATAAAGGGTTCGTCAATAAAAGACTTCAAACTTACCACCGGTTCATTTGCTAGTGGATGGGTTTGTGGAATTGCTACCATCAACGATTCTTGAAAAACTTGTTTCCAGTCAAATTTATCTTCATTGACCGGGGGACGCACAAAACCCACATCAATTTGATTTGTATCAAGTTGTCGTAATTGTTCGTCTGTAGTTAGTTCGTGTAATTCTAGACTTACATCGGGAAAATGACTGCGAAATTCTCGTAAAATATCGGGCAAAATGTTATACGCAGCAGAACTGACGAAACCAACTACTAACTTTCCTTTCTCTCCTCGACTTGTCTGTCTTCCCGTTTGGATCGCTTGTTCTAATTGGTGAAAAATGTGCTGAACCTCATGGAGAAAAACTTCTCCAGCTTCAGTTAATTGCACTTGGCGTTTTGTGCGATAAAAAAGTTCAAAACCTAACTCATTTTCTAATTGGCGAATTTGTTGACTCAAAGGTGGTTGAGCAATATGTAACCTTTGAGCAGCACGTCCAAAATGTAATTCTTCTGCTAATGTCACAAAATATCGCAGGTGTCTTAATTCCATATTTTGAGGAATTGGTAATGGGTCATTGGTAATTGGTAATGGGTAATAAGTAATGTTAGCGAAGCGGGGCGCGACAGCGCACAGTAATAAGTAACAAGTAAATATTTTTAATCTTTTTCCCTGTCTTGGTGCGCATTCCCACCCTGCGGGGTCGCTAAAAGCCGAATTGTAACTTGCGTTGTTGCGGGGTTGTCCCAGGAGGGAGAAGTTACACTAACGCACTGCTGTTCTCCATTCCCTCTAACCCAATAAATATATTTTAGATATTAATAGGTAGTGAAAAATATATTGGACATTATTTAAAAGCTTATTTATTGTAAAAGTAAGGTTGTTACAGAGATTACATGCATGTTGGTGTAAGCGTAGCAACATCATTAAACCTAAGAAATTTTCTTAACCTTCAACTATCAACTGTTAGCGGTCTAAACAAGAGAACTAAGGAATTTTTGTATGATTAAGAATAATTGGAAAGCTACTCTTTATGAGGGTAAGCACAGTTTTGTATGGCAAAATGCAGGAGATTTGTTAGAGTTACTTGCTCCCAGATCGGGAGAAAATATCCTCGATATCGGTAGCGGAACCGGACAGTTAACAGAAAAAATTTCCCAAAGTGGGGCTACAGTAATGGGAATTGATAGTTCTGAAAACATGGTTGAAAAGGCGAAACAGAACTATCCCAACTTACAGTTTAATGTTGTTGATGCCAGAAATTTCCAGTTTGATACTACCTTTGATGCTGTTTTTTCTAATTCAACTCTACATTGGATTCCAGAAGCTGATGCAGTAATCGATCGCATTGCTAAATCTCTCAAAGTAGGTGGACGTTTTGTCACAGAGTTTGGTGGTAAAGGAGATGTTCAAGCAATAACTACTGCTCTATCCCAAGCACTCAAGGATATTGGAATTACTCAAGATCATCCTTGGTATTTTCCCAGTATTGGGGAGTATGCAAATAAGTTAGAAAAACATGGTCTTGATGTAAATTATGCTGTTTTAGTTCCTCGTCCAACACCTTTAGCTGATGGAGAAGCAGGTTTAAGAAACTGGATTGAGATGTTCTGCGATCGTTTCTTCACGGGAATTACCACAGAAGAAAAAACTCAAGTAATTAGCAAAGTAGAGGAAATGTTACGTCCGACTTTATATCAAGAAGGTACCTGGATTGCTGACTATTGGCGAATTCGCATTGTCGCTGTCAAAAACTAGTCAAAAACTAAATTCTTCATCTTGCTTACCATTACCAATTACCCATTACCCATTACCAATTACCTATTACTCATAAATGCATGATTTTTCACCATTTTTACTATTTCTAGCAGCTTTAGGTGCAGGAATTATTAATAGCGTAGCTGGAGGTGGTGGGTTAATTGCTTTTCCCGCACTTTTAATTGTAGGAGTACCACCGATTTACGCTAATGCAACAAATAAGACTGCTTTATGGTTCGGTACTTTTGCGAGTACTATTGCTTACCGTCAAGAACTTTCCAATCCCAGATCGGAACTATTTTTATTAACTATTACGAGTGTAGTGGGAGGAATTTTTGGTTCTTATTTACTGCTATACACACCACCGCAAATTTTTGCTCGCTTAATTCCATTCTTAATGTTAGGTGCAACTGGAATATTTGCTTTGAGAAAATTGAGGTTAAAAATTGGCGTCAAGCGATCGTTTAAAACTAATTCGCGTCTACGAATATTAATAGTTGTGCTTTTGCAGTTAATTGTTGCAAGTTACGGTGGTTTTTTTGGTGGAGGTGCAGGTATATTGATGCTTGCGGTTTTAAATATGACTGGTATTCAGAATATACATATCATGAGTGCCTACAAATGTTGGTTAGCTACTTGTATTAATGGTGTAGCAATTATAAATTTAGCACTGTCAGATGCGATAGTTTGGGACAGAGTAATAATCATGGGTGTTGGCGCTTTAATTGGTGGATATGGAAGTGCTTATATTGCTCGTAAATTAAATCCTATTTTGATCGGTTATGCGATCGCTGGAGTTGGTTTTAGTTTAAGTATTTATTTCTTCATAAAATGAAATTTCATAAATATCATGCACTGGGTAATGACTATTTAGTTGTTAATTCTCAGGATTTAAACTCTCAAGAGTTAAACTCTCAGGGTTTAATAACTGAATTGACACCCGAAAATATTCAGAAAATATGCGACCGTCATTTTGGAATTGGTTCTGATGGAATTTTACTCGGAACAATACAACCTAAAACGAACAGATTTTCCCTACGCATTTTTAATCCTGATGGTAGTGAAGCAGAAAAAAGTGGTAATGGACTGCGAATATTTTCCCGCTATTTATGGGATATGGGATTAGTTACAAACAAACAATTTTCAATTGAAACAATTGGAGGAATCGTTAAATCTGTAGTTGATAATTCTGGACAGATGGTTCGGGTAGAAATGGAAAAAATTAGTTTTTGGAGTAATGATATTCCTGTCGCAGGAGAAGCTCGAGAAGTTATCAATCAAAAAATTAATCTTGGTGATAAGGAGTTTAACTTTTCTGCTGCAACCATCGGGAATCCCCATTGTGTAATTATTTTGCCAGAAGTCGATTCACAAATAGCAAAAAAATATGGCTCACAGATTGAAAACCATCCTTTATTTCCCCAGCGTACCAATGTTCAGTTTATGAAAATACTCGATCGCAATAATATTCAAATTGAAATTTGGGAAAGAGGTGCAGGTTATACGTTAGCTTCAGGTAGCAGTAGTAGCGCAGCTGCAGCAGTGGCTTATAAACTCGGTTTATGTGATACAAAAATTACTGTAAAAATGCCAGGTGGTTTAATTTCAATTCGAGTAAATGAAGATTTTAATATTATAATGAGTGGTGCAGTAACCCAAGTCGCTTCGGGAAAAATATCCCAGGAAATATTTGATATTTGACATGTATTCAAAAATGAATATGTGGGAATACTATTTGATTGAAATATATCTTACATAAATATCATTTTGTGCCTATGTAGTGTGACTATCTTTATCTACTAGAATGAACTTTTAAATACAAAATCAACAATTAATATTTTTGATACATGAATAAATATTCCCAAATTATTTCACCTTACTGTATCTACAGGGAGAATGAAAATTTATCTACCGTTAATCATGAAAAAATATTGATAAAATACCTAAAATTAATTTGCCTTTGCTAAAATAGCATTTTAGTTAATTTATCTGTCACTAAATTGAATAGTTCAAAAAATTGAATAGTTCAAAAAATTGGAAACTAAAATCATCATAACCAAGTCCTCAAAATAAAATCTAATACTGTTGTAAGTCTCGATTTTGAAAAAATCCCTGGTTGTTTATAGATTGTCAAGAAAAACTATTAGTTGAATCTGTTAAACCAATATTTAATAGAAAACCGGATAAAATATGCGACCGGCAATACTAATCTTAGGTATTACACTTGGCACGATTTTCTGTTTCAGAAGTGAAATTTCTGCAGCAGAAGATGTTTCTGTTGCCCCCATCCCATTACCTTCTGACGAACCTCTACAACTGGAATTATTGAATAATCCCAGAGGTTTAGTTAGAACAGCTAACACAATTTCCCAAGAGCAACTCACTATTCCTAGTTTGTGGTGGGCAAAAGAAAATTCACAGAACAAATTATTGGATAATTGGATTGCATATCCTGCTACTAAAATCAGACCCGGGCGAGTAGATTTAATTGTAAACGAACAAATTTGGACGCTGCTTGACTATCTAGAGCGTTACAACTTTGTTAATTACTTGGGTGGTGTAGTACGCGGTAACAAATACAACATGAGAGTTTTTAATTATCAAAAGGAACTCTTAGCAACTTACACTTGCAATTTTCAAACTATTAAACCTTTGTGTCAGATAAAGATGAATACTCAAACTTTTTTAGAGATGAGTTTTTAGATTGGGAGTCAGGAGTAATACTAAATCCGGATTAATTACCCCTTTTTAGAATGAGAGAGGGAAGTGTGGGAGGTGTGGGAAGTGTGGGGGAAAATCCCAAAAAATATAAAGGGGTTTTAAAAATCGGATTTGGTATAAGGAGTAAGAAGTAAGGAGTTCAGGAGTCGTTTAACTAATGTCCTACGGACACGCGATGCTAATGACCTCCGCAAAGCGGTAAAAGCTTCCTGCTCTGCTAACTTTTAATTTTGGCAAATAAAGAATCATACTCTTGGGCTGCTTCCTTTGGTAAAGGTAATAAAAATTCACTTTTTTCCAAAGTAGATGAGTTATCAGTCAAGATTTTGTTCAAAGGCTGAGAAATATCATCTGCTGATATTTTAAGATTGATTGGGGAATTAGTTTTAGTTAATAAAGAAATTTGTTTAGCAATATCTTTTTGCAAACAAAAATCAATCCACTTATAAAATAAGTTAGTTTTATTTGTGTTTTTATTCGTTGGATGTACCCATAAATCAGCCCATAGTGCTGTTCCAGAACTGGGGATAACTACAGTAAGTTGAGGATAACGAGCAATTAAGGGAAGTACATCACTTGACCAACCCACACCGATCCAAGTATCACCAATAATTAACGGTTCAATATATCTATCGGAACTATACAGTTTTACTTGTTTATTTAAAGCGCGAAGTTCAGACTCTAGTTGAGGTACTTCACTCAGCTTTTGAGTATTGTAAGATTTACCTATTTTTTTTAAAGTTAAACCGATCGCTTCTCTTGATTGGTTCAGCAAAGAAACTCGCGATCGCAACTCCGGACGCCATAAGTCTTTCCAGTCTTGGGGTTTCCAATCAAAATCTTTAAATTTATCGCGATTATAAACAATAACCGTACTACCCCAACGATAAGGTGCAGCCCAAATTTTTCCCTTCGAATCTGCCAAACCCTTATCATTACGCTTAACTAATTCTTGCCACTTTCGATCTAAGTTAGACCATTCTTTGATTTCACTTACATCAAGTGGTTGAATTAATTGTTGCTCGATTGCTGCTGCTAGCCAATAATCACCCAATGTGA
Organism: Mastigocoleus testarum BC008; assembly: GCF_001456025.1. Taxonomy (GTDB): domain Bacteria; phylum Cyanobacteriota; class Cyanobacteriia; order Cyanobacteriales; family Nostocaceae; genus Mastigocoleus; species Mastigocoleus testarum. The sequence continues at coordinate 77,899 of NZ_LMTZ01000077.1, read as the reverse complement.
CCAAATCTGCTACTGGAAGGGGACGCCATGGTCCAAAAGGTAATGAAGAAAGCCAACCTTCGTCTTTTTTACCATTGATTCGAGAATGCCAAGTTTGTAAATTCTTATATGAACTTTTTAACTGTGCTACCGCCGAAAAATTTAGATTTACCCCTCCTTGCAAACTTTTACGAAACTTCCCCACAACTTGACCCGGGATAGAACCATTTAATAAGGAAACTTTCAGGGTTTCTTGATTTCTCCCTCCACACCCAACTAGCAGCTGTGATAGAGCAAATGAACTAGCTGTAACTAAAAAAGACCGTCGCTGCATCGCTTGAAAGTTCCCAATATAAGTCCAGTAATATCCTAATGTTTTTTCATTGTCGGGTATTTTCTCATACTGAGTAGTAAGCACCCCAGGGGAAGTTAAAAGTCAAAATTCATTAGCACAGCGTGTCCGTAGGACATAAGTCATTAGCGGATCCGTAAGGTAGCGGCTCCGTAGGTAGCGCAGCTATAGCTAGAGGCTCCCTCCGCCGTCGCCGCAGGCTCTAGCGTGTCCGTAGGACATAAGTTAAACAACTCCCGACTCCTGAACTCTTCACTCCTTACTTATTACTTATTACTTATTACTTATTACTCATTACTTATTACTTATTACTCCTTACTCCTTACTCCTTACTTATTACTTATTACTTATTACTTATTACTTATTACTTGTTACTCATTCCTTTTGCACACCCACAACAAAATTCACAGTGTAAGGTTCTTTTAAGGATTGCTGAGTACTTGCTTGAATTACATCTAAGTAGCGACGTAAACGCTCCAACTGTCCTAAATTTGGACGATAGGTAAGACTACCTTGTTTTTCAAACAAAGGTGCATTTGCAATTGCTTTGTAATAAGGGTTTTCTAAAGAACCATGGGTAATCCATTGAGAATTCTCAGCTTCAGGTATCAAACCTTGGGGTAATTCACCTTCAAGAAAAGCTAATAAACGTTGCTGACAACTACGAGTATTAATTCCACGACCTTCAAATAACTGAATTAATTCGCCAAATGATACCGCTCGTTGGGGTAGTAACTGCAATAATTCTGTAAACAGAAAATAATCGGTGTATTGTTGTCTGGGAATTTCCAATACTTGGGGATGTAAGGTTAATAAAGCTAAACCGTAGGCTACACGCGTACATCTAGGAGTATTATCTTCACCAAGATAGGAATCTTGGATAATTTTGGCATTGGGAAGTTTTTGGCGCAACCAGCGACTTACAGAACCCAATGAAGCAACACCACCAGTTAGAATTGCTTGGTCAACAGCTTCTGTCGGAATTCCACGAGCTACGAGCAATCGATTAATTTCCCGATTCAAACGTCTAACAAAAGGAACAAATACCTGAGATTCTAAATCCCTACGCTGTAAAACCCATCTTTGATCTGCTAGTTCAATCTGAAAAGATTCTTGTTGTTGCAAAATTAATTTTAAAGCACCAGCAGCGTTAAGTATCGCTTGTCCTAATACAGAACTTTCTAATCGTTGTTGCAAACGAATCCGAGCTTTGATATCCGCTTCTCCAGGACGCGGTAACTCCAACTTATCCAGTCCTAAACTAGATAAGCGCATTTGCTCTAATCCAGGAACCGATGGTTTCCATGAAGTATTACTTTGGGTGCTTGCACTTTCTGGCTTGCTAAAACGAGATTCCCGCCATTTTTCCGGAACTAGCAACTGACAAACAATATCTTGCTCGATCGCTTTTCCTGCATAGAAGAAATTATGCAACATGAACTTGCTATGAGTTAATTCATGTAAGTTTTGGGGTATATCAACAAGTCCCATTTCTGTCGCACTAGCCCCAATATTAACGATCAAAGTGTTACCAATAAAACTTTGGGAATTGCTTTTGGGGAACAAAGAGCGTTTAGAACCCTTAAATTTAACTGTTTCACCCCTTGCACCATCTAATTCACTTAGTAAACCAGCAACGGCTTCTTCTACAAAAAATACTTGTTGGGGGTGTTGTACAAGTTTACTTGTAAGTAAAGCTTCTCGAACATTGAAGCGATATTGTTCCGAAGAATTAGACGGACAGGTACAGATAACACCAGCAAGATTATTGATGACTACATCAAAAGTTTCAGAGGGTAAACCATCTGCTGCTGCAGTTAAGCCCAAAGTTGTACTTTTACGATCAGACTTAAAAGTTAACAATAATTTTGAGAGCGATCGCACAACCCAAACTAGAGGAATGGTAGACAGTTCATTGAGTTGTAATAGAGGTTCCCATTTTTGTCGCCCTTTATTCAAAGAAATTTCGGAATGGTTTTTGTAAGGTAAAGCGACCTGTAAATAAGGTTTTAAGTAGGCTGAAAATAGATTGCGATCAAAGGCTGGCGATCTAGGTTGTTTCTCAGCAGCTTCGTCTAGAGAACTGACTGAAGTTTGTTCGGAAGCAACCGTTGAGGAGGGTAAGTAAACTTCAGCTGGTAAGCGGAAAGAACGTTGAACGGAATTTAGTGGGGGTTGGTTTGGAGCGGACCAATATAAAGGATAAACTTCTTGGGTCGAGCGATTTAATAGTACAGCAGAAATACCAGTAGTACCCAGATCGACTCCCAAGTACCAAACTGAATTTCTGATCTTATCATCCACTTGAGCCGGATCTATATTTCCTGTAGCGGAAGATAAATCATTGGCTTGTAAATCACTGCTTTGAGTATTGCTAATAGTAATGTTCTGGGTTGAAATTTCCTCCGTAAGTCCTAGAGTCGGGCTTAAATCTAACTGAGTATCAGCGCACTTCTCTGTAGGTTTTGAGTCTGAATCTGAGTCAGAATATCCAGGAGGTGTTTCCCAAGCAGAAATTTCTAATTTGGGTAGATCCTTTGCACTTGTGCTCAGAGGAGTATTACTTTCAGCGTGATTTTCTAATTGAGGCTGTGGAGCTTGCTCCGCATCAAAATTATTTAAATCCCAATTTAATTGTTGTCGCTGTTCGGAATTTAAGGAAATTTCAAGATTCGATCTATCAATTGCAGCTTGTTCTTGTGTTAGCAAATCCTCTTCTGGTGAAGCAGGAAGATAGTCATCTGATTTCTCCGCTTCTTCTGAAATGCTTGATGAAGTTTGTTCTTGATTTTGATTTTCTGCTGGGTGTACTGAATCAAGGGGATCTTGACCTTCTTGCTTCTGTATACTTTGGTCTTGAGTGAAAGTTTCCACCTCAAACATATCCCCTTGAATACCTAGTTCTGGCAATAAATCTGTCAAAGCTGCGATCGTATCGCCACCGTTGGGAATATTTTCCCTTCCTGGAACTGCTTCCGATTCAGGAACTTGGCTTGAGTCTGGAATTATATCAGACTTAAAAGAAGCATCAGACCTAAGAGTGTCATTATTTACATTATCCTCTGTGACAATACTTTCCGCACTTTCCTTAGTCTCTTCTGCCTCAGTACCTATATTTTCTTCCAAGGGAAATGTATTCCACATATCCTCCATGACTTCTTCAGCGGTAACAATGTCCGGGAGAGTCTTAACCGTATTTTGACTTTCATACTCCTCTGAATCTGTGGTGGATATGGCAGATTCTATACTTAATGAAGGAATATTTTCTTCCGTATCAGAATCCAAATCCAGGAATGTTTCCTCGGGTTCAACCGGTAACTCAATTTTAGGTGTAGAGGCTAGCAAATTAGCTTCTACTGTTAATCGTTCTGTTATATCGGCAACATTTTGCCCATCAGAAATATTAAGATTTGTTTCTGTGATTGCTTTACTATCTTTTTCTTCACCACTTACCGCAGCAGTTTCACGAGAAGAAGTATCAGTTCCAGGGACAGTGTAGGAGTCAAAATTAGTACCTTCTATCCTGCGCTCTTCATCTGTAATATTATCCAGTGTTCGGGTACTATCTTGTGAATTAACATTCTCAGCAGTATCAACTATGTCACCAGGACCAAATAAACTGGCATATAGTTCATCAACATCATTACTTGCAGATATCTGATTTTGTGGCTTATCTTGTGGCTCATATTGTGCAGTTTGGGTATCTTCAAAGTCCAAACTTACCGAATTTTCATGTATATTATTAACCGAAGAAGGCTCTAAAGTATCATTTTTTGCTTTATCTAGATTTAAAAGTATCGAATCTAAGTCTGGTATAGAATCTGTACTATCAACAATACCTGCATCAGTATCATTACCCGTCATCAAAGTAGATGATTGAATATCTTCAGTTGGCGAAACCAAAGAATCTACATTTGTAAAATTATTGCGATCTTCAAGTTTAGTTTCGTTTTGAGACGCATTTTGAATGGTATTATCAGAGCGCAGATGCTGACTTAAATTATCAATTAAATTGGTCAGTAATGTCTCACCTTGCACTCCTTTAGAATGCATTCTGGAGAGTGATTGAGACAACGAATCATGGTAGGTGAGAATATTACGCTCTAAAGCGTTAAACACCGCGTTGACGGTGCTATCTAGCGCTAACAAGCGATGGTCTAAATCGCCAGTAAGTCTTGTTAGCTGCTGTAACTGATCGAGAGAATCTGATAAAGCCGGAGCAGATGAAACTATCAACGCTTCTGGATTTAAGTCGCTGCTAGCCGTAGAGGAACTAGCAGCACCGAACTCAGGTAAAGCTTTTTGTTCTACTTCTTGTCCTACTTGTCTACCGAAATCTTGTTGTGGTGCATCCGCTTTATAATTAACACCTGGGCGAACACGATTCATCAGCACCTGCAAAAATTCGGAAATCATTCTTTCTTGATTTGCAACTTGCTGCGCTAACGAGTAGTTTTGTAATCGTTTTTGCTCTAAATGCCTAATTTCCTCGACCAGCTTAGCCCTTTCTTGTAACAAGGTTTGCATTTCTAGCTTTAATGGCTCGAGCAAAGTTCTCAACTCTGTCCTTGGCGATATTCCCAACTCGCCTGAGCTTTGGGCTTCCTCTCCAGGAGATAGTTGACCGCTTTGATTGACAAACCTTGCTAGCAATGGAGATAGCTGTTGCTCGCCATCAGATTCTCCCAGGCTTCTAACAGCATTGCTTTCTTGTAAATTGACAAGAAAAGCACGGATTTTTTCTAAAATTTCTCGTGCGTCCTGCTCTTGAGCCAGAACTCGATGTAAGCGCTTGCCTTTATGGGCAAGTAAACCTTCAATATCTGCAATCAGCCTTTGGATTTCGGTTGTGCGGGAAGTCACAGTGGTATACCGTTTTTTGAACTTTACGTCTGAGGATGTGGAAATTACTTTAGCAATTACGACCTTTAACGACTACTACAGGTAAAACGATCAAGTTGAACGCGTTCATTTAGTTGCCGATGATTCTGTTTATATGCCTTAACTTTCTTTTGGATCACAACCATTTCCGGGGATACAGCAAAAGTTAATTTCAAGTTCTCGACACACAGTTGAGAATATTAGATCGCAACTGTTGTCAAGTCTTTATTTTGCAAAAATTAATTACTCTGAGGAATGTAAACTTTATGTATTTATGTTACGAATCACTTAAACATGTATTTTCTTTAGTACAAGATAACGGAAGTAAACCAATTATTCATATTAAGTTTCAAGGGAAAAAGACAAAACTTATGTCCTAATAGATACCAAAAGCAAACATAATGGATGATTTCTGCTGATACAGGTCGTCCGGGGCGTAAACACTGTGATAATAAAGGTTTAATCCCCTTTGAGGATCCTAATTTTTGCTTTGTTATAACTTTCATGTCGGAAATAGGATATCAAAAACAGTATTATGCCGTGCAGCACTTAGTCCGTCTACTAGATGAGGCACAATATTTTAACCGATTGGATACGTTTTGTTAAATATGGGTTGATGTAAAACATTTACTCAGTTTAAACCCATAAGTAAATATTTTTGAGTATTGGAAAAAATACCTTGTTTGTGAAAGTTGTGTAACATAGTTTAGCTTTCTATTTGGAGAATGCTGTGCTTTGATAGCTTAGGCTGAAAGTAGTTTTTTTGTTTGTTGTGTATATTGCAGCTTTAGTAAAGACGCCGTAATGGATGACTCTTGGATTCGTCATGCTCCTTTCTTTGAAGGACTATCAGAGGAAGTAATAGGACCAGCACTCATACATCTTGTTAGTCGCACTCATCCATCGAACCAAGTAATTTTATTGGAAAATGATTGGGGCGGCTCAGTATATTTTATTGTGGATGGATATGTCAAAATTCGTACTTACAACTTAGAAGGCAGAGAAGTAACCCTTAATATTTTAGGTAAGGGAGAATTATTTGGTGAAATGGCTGCACTCGATGAAGTGCCCCGTTCTACTGACGTGATAACTCTTACACCAACGGTTATTGGCAGTATGCCATCCCAGGATTTTGTCACATTACTGCACACAGAACCCCTTGCTGGAGTGAGGTTATCGCAGTTGATGGCAAGACGTTTGCGCCAAGTTAATCGGAGATTGCGCTTGCGAGAGTCTGATAGTCAGTCGCGAGTTGCAGATACATTACTATTTTTAGCCGAGGGTCAGGGTAAACAAGGAACATCAGGAACTGAAATTCCGAATTTACCCCATCGGGAATTAAGTAGTTTGAGTGGCTTGGCGCGGGAAACAGTTACACGAGTCTTAACCAGGTTAGAAAAGAAAGGTTTGATTAAGCGGGATCATGACTTCATCTGCATTCCCAACATATCAGCACTAGAAAAAATGATCGTGTAGCAATTATTTTTGAGGTCACAAATTAAGGTGGTAAGTTGAGGTAATAAATGAAAAATGACAAATGAGATTCGAACAGTTTGATACGAGAAACAGTTACACAGGCTTTAACTAAGTTACAAAAGAAAGGGTTGATCGAACAGAATTATGATTTTAATTTGATTCTTGATACATCAACCTTGGAAAAAATCATAGTGTAACAATTGTTCGGATATGAGCATTTCGGATTCTCTGCCAGATGAAACCGAAGGTAATTCCAGGGGATCGTCCTCCGGAGATTATCTGCAGTCACAAATAAATTTGAATAAAAACCTAAACCAACCAAGCAACCTGATTCAACCGCAATTATCCGTTGGAGCCCCGTTGCGGATGGTAGAAACTGCCTTCTTAGCTAGTACCTCCAGCTTGATTTGGTATCTCAACTACTACATTCCTTTGGGGCTATTGCGGATGTTTTTTCCCTTACCAATTGCCCTAGTTTATCTCCGTTGGGGTAAGCGAGCTTCGTGGATTTCGGCAGTGGTTTCCGGGTTGCTGCTGTTGGTTTTAATGGGACCGACCCGTAGCTTATTGTTCGTTATCCCTTATGGCTTAATGGGGGTCCTGCTAGGGGTTACTTGGAATCGTCGCGTACCTTGGAGCGTTTCTATTCCTCTCGGTGCAATGTTGGGAGCCTTGGGAACCTTTTTTCGTTTGTGGCTGCTATCCGTTTTAGCTGGTCAAGACCTGTGGGTCTACACCATATCCCAGGTAACAAATTTACTGGAATGGTTGTTTTTGAAACTTGGTATTTTAGCAACTCCTTCAGAATTAATGATTCAAATTGGAGTTATGGGACTAATTATGACCAGTAACCTTGTGTACTTATTTGTAGTGCATATTGCTGCTTGGTTGCTTTTTGACCGTCTGGGAAATTCTATACCCCGTCCACCTCGTTGGGTGCAAATACTCATGGATTATGAGTAATTAATAAATAAGGAACGGGTAGGGGAGGAAAAATAAGAATCTTTAATTACCAGTGATTCGTATTTATACTCAAACAGAACAAGCTAAAAAATGGCTGCAACAATACAGGGACTGTCAGCCTACTTTTGCTTGTGTTTTAGGATTTACAGAAACTGCCTTAATTCCTGGTATTTCTGCTGCGGGTAAAACTCCAGAAAATCGAAAATATACTGCTTGTGCAGATGCTGAATTTTTATATTATGGTGCAAACCATCAACCTAAATACCCTTTACCGCCCTTAATCGCAGGAGCTTCTCCCACAATTATTTCCAGGGCAATAATAGAATCACTAAATATACCACTTCATGTATTTAATACAGGATTACCTCAACCCCCCCCAGTACCGGTAATTGATGTGGGTGGCGTACCAGCAAGATGCTTGAGTCAGGGAAATGCAATGGAACTATCCAAGGTACAGCATTTACTAGAAAGAGGTTTACTTTGGGGAGAACGCCTAAGCAAACAAATTCACAACAGGTACTTGATTATTGGTGAATGTGTTGTTGGTGGTACTACCACGGCACTAGCTATCTTAACAGCTTTGGGTATTAATGCCGCTGGCAAGGTAAACAGCAGTCATCCAGTCTGTAATCACGAACAAAAATTACAGCTAGTGCAAACAGGTTTGGAGATGATGAATCAGAGAATATTCCCAGGAAGACAATTCTCTGACTTCCGTACTGATATCGTTCATCGCCCATTACAATTAATTGCTGCGGTTGGCGACCCCATGCAGGTTTTTGTTGCGGGAATGACAATTGCTGCTAGTCGTAACTGTGGCGTGTTGCTAGCAGGAGGTACACAAATGCTGGCTGTTTATGCTTTAGCGAGCGCGATCGCTCACGAAAATAATCTTAATTGGGAATCCAAACAAGTAGTAGTAGGTACAACACGTTGGGTTGCAGAAGACCCCACAGGAGGAACCGTTGAATTAGCAAAACAAATTGGTTCTCACGAATATAAATTCCTTCGCGAACACCAACGTAAACACCAACGTAAATTTACTGAAGAAACTACTGAAAAAACTATTAAAGAAAAAAACTTCAGAGAACAAACCCCAGTACTACTTGCAACTCAACTCTATTTTACTAATTCTCGCTATTCTCAACTGCAAATTTATGAACAAGGTTTTGTTAAAGAAGGTGTAGGTGCTGGAGGTCTTTGTATTGCTGCTTCTCTAAGTCATGATTGGCAACAGAAGCAATTTTTGCAAGCTATAGAAGGACAACTTGAACGTTACTACAGTCCTCCCTCGAACAATCGCTAATTTACAATCTCTCACACTTTGGATTTCCAATATCTCCAAGATAAAGATACTCTGCTAAAGTCTGCGCCTGTCTTACACTCCTCTGGGGTAGAATTTAGGCTTTTAGCAGAAATAATCTTTTAGGCTTGTTGCTTCAATCATTGTTCGCTTTGCTGATGCAGCATTTTATTGGGAAATATCTGTCTGTCAAATCCTATTTTTTGTTTGCGGTCAAAAGAGAGTCTGACGACCTAAATGAGACACATAAATCCTTTGAGCTCAAATTAAACGAATTAAAATTCAAACGCCAGAGACTGGGATCTATCACCCCATGTCCAATGCATCTAGCAACTTGCTTTATAGATATTTGCCATTTCGGCTGCACCAGATTGACTGTCAAATGTTAAGAAGTGACTAGCATATTGGGTTTACCATCTTTATTCCTATAGGATCTCTGGTTTGAAAACTATGGAGCTTAGAATTATGTTTTTTTTGTAAAGTCCTTTTAACTAAATTTACTTGTAATCGCTCACTATCTTTATGGTGGCAAAGAAAAAATGAGTTTTCTCTTGTCTTACTTACAGATAAATACTTTAGATTTCTAGGAAAAATATATGCTGTTGCTGCGCTTCAAGATTTAATCCTCTTGAGTAATAGCTGCTCTTCTAAAGCTGCAATACGATTATATGCAGCAGTTAATTGGGCTGTTAGCCGTTGAATTTGAATCTCTGGGGTTAACTGCTTTTCTCCACCATCTAGATTTCCTTCAGGATAAATACCATCACTCAATATGTCCTTGTGTTCCAGTTCTGGCTCTGTGTTGAAGCGTACGCTCGATTGATAGTTTTCAACATCGATGTTTTCCCACAGGTTTTGTATTGATTGTTTTCGTTCTGAATCACAACTAGATATAACTTGAGAAAGTTTTTGATCGAGTACTTCAATTTTTTGACAGAGAGCATCTAATTTATAACTCAAAGTCAGAATTTGTTTTTCTACTGATTCCATCTAATACACCAGATTAAATTGATTTGTTTCTATGTTATTCAATTAACTGCTTAAATTAACTATACTTACGATTTTTTTAACTTTTAAAATTTTTTTTTGGATTTGATAATTTAAATCAGTAATTAGTCATATAAATCAATATTTTTCTCGTCCTTTACCTGTATGAGTAATAAGCAAGATTAATTAAGGGATATTTCTTCAAAAAAAACTACAGATTATTTAACAAAATTTTAATTATCAATCATTCTCTTTGAAAAAAAGCTTTACAACCTCCTCATAGAGAGGATTTTCAATTAATATCCATAATCTATGACTGAATATAGCTTTAGTTTATAAAGCATGAAAAATACAGCAACTTATTGCACTTATTCAAGTTAAAATATAGGTAAATTTCATATTGGAAGCATTAAGTTCTCATAACAAAGTTTCTTGATTTTTAATAAATACACAAGTATTTTTAAATTGAACTTGGTATTAAATTATTTGATGTTTAAGCTATAATGGTAGATTGACAAGTTTAGATTTTCATATATTTCAAAAACTATATAAATAAAATATGTACTAGTCTATGAAATTATAGTTAAGACATTTTTTGTCAAGGTTTCATTAAGTTGTAATGAACTTAAACCAAGGTTGATATTCCGATACTAAGACTCCAAATGCTACAGAGTTCTTTCTCTTGTCAGGTAAGTGTATTTCATTGAATACTGAAAACCAAAAATACTGAGATTCAAGTATTAACTAAAACTTAAATTGCTTGTTGTATTTATTGCAAGCTGACTAATAACCTCAATTAGAGAAAATAAGTGCAATCCGTCATTAACAACAGAAAAGCCCACATAAAGAGACTTAAATAACGACCAAAAACTAATTAACTATATTGCTATATAGTTTAATCCATTGAGGATGTGATCAATATATAGAATTGATATTGTGCAGAGACTTAATACTTTCTTAAGTCCACTCTGTACCTAATTTTATTTCAGAGTAGAATATTTGGTCGATCTATCCTACAGTTTTTTGTACTTGCTGACTTTATGCTTGGTATAAATTAATATTAAGAAATTTATCGCCAATAATTACCACTCGGAAGAACTGGTCAGATCTACTTTGGGATAAACTTACGTGTTACACCTTATGTGAATTAGAAGCTGGAATAACGTAAATTCGTGGGAATAATCACAAATGTGATTTACGCCGATTCTTGAAACCTTTGATATAACAAAACTAAATTTAATTCACATTAGAAGTATATTAGAAATTCATAAAAATCTCGCGGGAGTTCGGAAACCCCGTACTTTATCCTACGAGGTGGCTGCACCGAATAAGTCGGGGAGGAAAAACGACACGGGACAAGAGGATTGTCCGTGGAATATTAACAAGAGTAAAAACAGTAGTGCGGGGTCGTTGACAAGTTTCTTAAAAGTCTTTCCACAATAGGAAGTCAAGTATTTTAACTTGAAAATTTCAACCTTAGACTTCAAAACTTGAAGACACATCTATACAAGTCAACTTCTATTGGTGAATGGGTAGTTTTTTCTACTGAAGCTGATAAAACATAAAAACTGATAGGAATTTTCGCTAAACTACACAATTGGGAAACATAAATTATTGTTTATCTTTCCTGCTATCAGCTCCTCCACAACTATTTGCTTATATGAGAAAGATGCGTTGTATTGGTATGCTTCCATACCGAAGTTACCTGAAAAATTCAACATTCAAATTTATCAGTATTGCGCTCCTTGGTTTTTTGCTCTCGTTTTGTTTCGTATCCAACCCAGCTTCGGCTCTATTGGATAACGATAAAACAGCTCCTGTTGTCGTTGATGGAAACAAACTTTTTAGACTTGCGGGTAGCGAGAATTTAGAACCTAAAGAAAGGGCTAAAAAAGTAAATCGGGAGCTAGAAAAATTTATTCAATCTGAAGAAGCACCGAGAGTTGAAATTGAAACAAAAGATCGATCTCCCGTAATCACGATCAACGGCAAAGATTTATTTACGGTTACTAATAATGATACTGTTCCACCTTATAACGCAGATCGTAAAGCACAAGCTAATTTTTGGCGACAAGAGATAACTCGAGCAATTAATGCTGCTCGAAGAGAAAGAAGTGCAAGTTTTATTCGTTATGCCTCAATTGTAAGTACAGTAATTGTAGTTCTAGGGGCTGTGTGTCATAAGCTTTTGGGTGGTTTATGGCAAATCGCACGTAATAGATTGACTCCACTATTGGGTTCAAATCAATCAACCGATGACGAATCATCTAATGGTAAGAATGATGAGGAGCAGTACAAAACATTCAATTTTCTTTTAAAATCTACTCTGATACTGGTACGAACAGCTTTATGGGTTGGCATAATACTTTACATCAGCAACCTGTTCCCATTAACTCGCCGGTGGAGTTTCAATATCACCAACCAGATACTGTATAGCCTTACGGCAAAGATTTTACCTTTTGGAGGAAAGTCTTCTTCGGTTATCGAGATACTGATTCTGGCTTGCTTATTTTGTGGATTATTTATTGTTGCAGGTGCAGCTACCAATATATTACGCTCTCGAGTTTTACGATTATTGCGAATTAGTCGGGGAGCACAAGAAGCTGCTGCAGTCGTATTTAAGTACCTGATAATTGCGATTGGAGGAATTATTCTTCTCCAAATATGGGGTGTAGATTTAAGTTCCTTAGCAATTTTGGCAAGTGCTTTGGGTGTAGGTATCGGTTTTGGTTTCCAAGATATTGCTAAAAACTTTGGTAGTGGAATTGTATTAATTTTCGAGCGTCCAATTCAAGTAGGGGATTTTATTAAAGTAGGAGACCATACAGGAACAGTAGAACAGATTGGTGCTCGCAGCGTGACAATTCGCACCTTAGATCGCGTTTCTATTATTGTGCCTAATTCTCGCTTCTTGGAATCAGAAGTTATTAACTGGAGTCACGGTAATCCTATTTCCCGCATCCATTTACCAGTAGGGGTCTCCTATAGTTCTAATGTTTATTTGGTAAAAACAGCTTTATTAGAAGCCGCTGCAAAACACTCAGAAGTTCTCAAGGTTCCGCAACCACAAGTATTTTTTAAGGGATTTGGCGATAGTTCTTTAAACTTTGAATTACTCGTCTGGATAGATCGACCTCCAAGTCAAGAGTACATAAAAAGCGACCTCAATTTCTATGTAGAAGCAGCCTTAGAAAGACATAAAATCGAAATTCCATTTCCTCAAACAGACGTACATATTCGTTCTGGAGAGTTACCAATTCAAATATCCCCAGAAGTAGAACAACTTTTGAGGTGTTCACTGAATATGAATAATGGTAATTCTACTCGCAATGATAGAGATTCTGGATATTAAAGCATATGTCTTCCAACAGCATTTAATTTGTTGGTACTTCCACAGAGGAAGGATTAAAATCTGAGTTTGATTTAGTTTGAGTATTTGATGGTAGCGTTGGTACAACTACAGGATTAGAACCTGTTGTTTTGGGTTTGGCTTGAAACTTGGAGTTCACATTTTTTTCTGGAGATGCTGATTTTTCTCGAGCAGATGGAGACTGACGAGATTCTCTGATTTGTCGCAGTCTCTCTATTAAAGATGGGGAAGGGGATGTTTTTGGTTTAATTGGTGACCGTTCGGAACTACGAGGTTGGATATTTTTTGCTTTTACATTTGTTGACTGAGATGAAGTATTTGTAGTGTTGTTGTAACTCGATTTTCCTGATGCTTCTTCTGAAGTAACCTTATTAATTTGCAACTCTTGTTGGCTACTATTTGCAGTTTTTGTTGAATTTCTATTTGGCTTTGAGTTTCTTTGGTTATTAGTGTTGCGTGTAACCTTCGTAGTGGACTTTGTTTTCTTTGCTGGTAAATCTTTAATTTCTGGTTTTGATAATTTCGTTACATTTTTATTCTCATTATTATTTTCAGATTCTCCTATCATCGGATTGCTGAAAGACTCAGAAGGCTGTAGTTGGTTTTGGGAAGCCATTTTAGTTACAGCAAAACTAGTGGTAGCAGTAACTACAGCCACTCCAGCAAAAATAAACACCTTAGGTGATAAATTTTTTTTATCTTTGGGGCGAGTATTTCGATCTGATTCTGATACTGGATAATTAACGGCAAGTTTACTATGCCTTTCTGGCTGGGGTAAATTTTCCGGATGAACTTTAGCAGATAAATCGATGGTTTGTACCATATGTGTTGGTACTGGTTGAGCAACATAACTACTTTCGCTACTTGGCAGTAATTTTAGCCAGTCATCAATCGTTTGGGGACGAAACTTCGCTTCTACAGCCATCCCACGCATCACTGCTTGATTTACTGCTGCACTTAAATGAGGTTGTAGTTCCCTTGGTGCGGGCATTTTTTCTCTATCCCGCAGTAAGGCTGGTAGCGGTATACTTCCTGTTAAGAGTGCATATAAAGTTGCAGCCAAACCATAAATATCTGTTGCTGGGGTACGAGTCGCATGGGAGAGATATTGTTCGATGGGAGAATAACCCTCGGAAACCATGCCAGTATGTGTCTGTTTGACGCCGTTATTAAATTCTCTAGCTATACCAAAGTCAATTAAAACTACTTCCTGAGTTTCTCGGCGTAAAATAATATTATCTGGTTTAATATCCCGATGTAATAAATTATTTTTATGTACAACCTGTAATGCAGCAGCAATTTGCCGGATATAGTGAACTGCTGTTTTTTCTGGTAAAGGAATATTGGGCAGAACAAATGCTTCTCCCAATGTCTCTCCATCAATGTATTCCATTACCATGTAAGGCAATCCATCTTCGACAAAAAAATCACTCACCCGGACAATGTTTGGGTGGCTGCAAGTTGCTAGTCTTCTTGCTTCATCTTGAAATTGGCGCTGAAATTTAGCAAAATCAGGATGTTTTTGGAGTTTTTGGTTGATTGTTTTTATTACTACCTCCTGATTTAAGTATTCATGAGTTGCTTTGTAAGTAATACCAAAGCCACCCTTACCTATTTCTTGGTTTAGAGTATATTTTCCACCCTGCAAGGTTGTACCAACTAGCATAGTGATTTAAAGTGTTAGATTTGCAATT
The DNA here is from genome assembly GCF_001456025.1 of Mastigocoleus testarum BC008. GTDB lineage: Bacteria > Cyanobacteriota > Cyanobacteriia > Cyanobacteriales > Nostocaceae > Mastigocoleus > Mastigocoleus testarum. Next base: position 62,894 of record NZ_LMTZ01000077.1, on the reverse strand, counting down.
GATTTTAAAAGTTAGTCTAGGCAGTCTATTTGATTTTAGAGGAGGGCTACCAGTAAGCCTAGTATTCTAAATTAAAATCCAAGATTAAAATCCAAAATTAAAGTTTACAGAATCAAAGTTTACAGAATTAAAACCTACAGAATCAAACTTTAATCTTTGGATTCATCAGTTGCTGAAACAGAAACTAGGATTGAAAAACCAGCATTTTTGCTGTTTGTGATAGTTAAGATGTAAACCCTCAATTGTTAATTAATTCAATCGGGGCAATTAGAATTACATGCGTAATTAGACTGACATCATATTACCTGCTTTTTCTGTTACGGATATAAATTTAATATGATTTTTCAATCTAGATATTTCCCAACATTATTTATTACGGTTGCCAAAAAATTATGCGCTAAAAAAGTGCACATAATCATATCTAAAATTAACATTTAAATCTGTATAAGATATCAGAATCTGTGACCAAAACCAAAATGTAGTTGGCTTTCTCCTTGATCGGTAATACCATAATCAGCGCGAATTAAGCCTAGGGGAGAGTTCACTCTAATACCTGCACCAACTCCAAAACCACTACCAGGCTTACCCCTTGCTCCTGCAGGATCTGCCAATACAGTATCTCCGGAACCAAGATCCGATGCAAAATCAGCAAATACTACTCCACCGAGGGATTTTACAACGGGAAGAGGAAAACGATATTCAGCAGAAGCAAGTATATAACTGCGACCGCTACCAACTTTACCTCCACTGTAACCGCGTACTGAGTGGGAACCACCTAAATTGAAGGTTTCATAAGGTGGTAAGTCGCCAATTACAGTACCTGCTTGGGCGTTAAAGGCAAAAACTTGAGTTTTGTCAGATTTAAATAACTTTACTGGTACGTACTGACTGTAATTGGCTTGCAGGCGATTCATGGAAATATTACCTAGTCCCAAAGGAATAGATTGTTCGGAACTTAGGGTTAAAACAGAGCCTTTTGTAGGATTAATAAGATTATCTCTTTGGTCTTTTGTCGCACTTAAGGAAACAGTTGTTAAATCGTCTACACCAGTACCACTTAAAGTTAGTGGGTTGTTGAGTTCATCTTTAGCGGTAACTCGACCTTTGCGATCGCGAATACTAGTACGGGTGTAATTTAGTCCCAAGGTCGCATTCCAATCATCAATTGGTTTTTGCAGTTGGAAGCTTGCTCCAAATTTACCTTGGCGTACTTTGTCTCCGTTGACTAGTTTAATTTCATCATCAAATGTTTCGGAAAGTCCGCGACGACGAAAAGCATTAATACTGTAACCCAAACGATCGGGATTGCTGGAGCGATAGGGGCTAGTAAATTTAGCATCAAATCCTAAATGGCGTCTACCTGCTTGGACATTGACTCCTAGATTATCGTTGGTACCGCGAACATTTTGGTCGCGATAAGTAAAGGTACCCACGATACCTTGATCGGCGTTGAAATTACCACCCAAGTTGACAGAACGGGCTCCAAGTTCTTTAAGTTTATAAATTACATCAACTTTATTTGCGTCACCATCTAAGGCTACATTGGCACTTTCAAATAACCCTAAACCATAAAGTTTTTGCAAATCTTGTCGTACTACTTTATCTTGAAAAACTGCACCGGACTTTAACTGCAGCTGTTGTCGTAAAAAATCAGGTTTTGTTCGACCTTTTACAGCTTTACCTCGATCGCTTACGGTTTCACCTTCCTCATTCACAAACTGAAATTTAATCTCACCTACTACCCCTTCTGCGACCTGTAGAGTTAAACTTCCTTGGGGGTTGGGTTTAATTTCTAATACTCTTGCCAAACTGTAACCGTTGTCTTTATACCATTGATTAATTTCTTTAACGGCATTTTTTAGCGTGGATGGACTAATGGGTTGACCAATTTGGGATTTAAATGGCTCAATTGCTACTTGATATTTCAATGCTTTCGCACCGGAAAGCTGCAAAGAGCGAACTATTAAAGGTTCGACTCGATATACCACTTTTAAACCAAACTCAGTTTCACCACTGCTGACATTGGCGTTACTAAATAAACCAGTATTCAAAATTGCTGTTACATCTTTTTGTAACTGACTTTGGTTTGTATCTCCACCAACTTGTGTTTTTATGACTTGGCGAATTATTGCTTCTAACTCTTGTGTCGCACCAACTACTCGTACCTCGATTGCTGGAACTACTAAATCATTATTGTCGGGAATTGTATTATCGCGCTGTATTTGAGGTGTTTGTGTAGTTTGCTTGATATTTGAAATATTCTTATCGGAAGTATTTTGATTTGAAATACTTTGATTTGAAATGCTTTGAGTTGAAGTGCTTTGATTTGAAATATTTTGAGTTGAAGTACTTTGATTTGAGGTGCTTTGATTTGAAATGCTTTGAGTTGAAGTACTTTGATTTGAAATATTTTGAGTTGAAGTGCTTTGATTTGAGGTGCTTTGATTTGAAGTAGTTTGAACTGAAACCTGTCGATCTGAAATATTTTTTTTAATTTCTGGAGAAGAGGAAATGACAACAGGAGAATTATCTATTTCTCTAGATTTGTTAAATTTATTTGATTTGTTAGATTGCTTAGATTCAGATACTTCTTGGTTTTGAATTTCTTCAACTTTATTCTGAATTCTCCCAATAACTGGCAAATTGTTACTCTTTCCACTTTCCACCCGAGAATGATTTTGGGAAAATTGTTGGACTTCTTCCGTTTCTGGTGCAGCAACATTTTCAACCTGCGGTGGTGTTTCTTCGGTTGTAGGAACCACAACACTATCAGCTGATTCTTTTTGGGCTTCATGATTCGGAGTTGCAGCATTTACTTTCGTTGTAATGTTGCTAGCCGCTAAAGTCGCCAATGTAAAAATTGTTGCCGAAGAAACTCGCATAGTTATAGTCCGATCGATTAGGAGTTAGTGATTTGAGGCTAGACAATGGGAATAAGACTAACTTCCTTAATGATTCTTTGATACCCGTTCTCTTCCTCTTACCCTTAAAGACACTTATTTTATAAACTTTGTTTCTTATGAATGATTTATCGCCGTTACCCTTAGTTTCCGACCCACAAACTACATCATCTTCCTTGCAGTTATTGGTTTTGAGCAATGGTCATGGCGAAGATGTAATTGCCGGATCGATTTTACAAGAATTACAAAAACAATCCCATCCCCCAGATATTTACGCCTTACCTTTAGTTGGAGAAGGAAAAGCCTACCACAAATTGGATATTCCTTTGATTGGTTCGGTACGCACTATGCCTTCTGGTGGGTTTATATATATGGATAATAAGCAATTAATACGCGATGTACGTGGGGGCTTAGTACAACTAACCTGGAAACAAATTAAAGCAGTCAGACAATGGGTTAAAAGCCAGCAAAAACTAGGTCAAAAGGCTGCAGTGTTAGCAGTTGGGGATATTGTCCCCCTATTATTTGCTTGGGTTAGCGGTGCCAATTATGCTTTTGTTGGTACAGCAAAATCAGAATATTACGTCCGGGATGAGGTTGGGTTGCTCGAGCGTACTAAAAAAGGTTCAGCCCGTTGGGAAAACTTTTCTGGTTCTATTTACCATCCTTGGGAAAGATGGTTGATGAGTCGTTCCCGTTGTAAAGCGGTGTTTCCTCGAGATTCTCTGACAACCGAAATATTACATACTTGGAAAAATATTCCTGCTTTTGATGTGGGTAATCCGATGATGGACGGCTTAGAACCAAGATTTCCTACCCAAAATTTATATCGAGGCGATGGAGAACTCAAAGAAATGGAACGTCCTTTAATCGTAACTCTTCTTCCCGGTTCCCGTTCTCCCGAAGCTTATGCTAATTGGGAAGTAATTATGAATGCTGTCTCAGAACTAACGGATTGGTTCCGAGAACCTGAATTAGTTACTCATACTTCAAAAACAATCATATTTTTAGGCGCGATCGCACCAAACTTAGATCTGAATACTGTATGTCAAAGTTTAGAAAATCAGGGTTGGCGTTCCTACACAGAATCTCCAATCCAAATTCCCGACTCCCATATTTTGACCTTTAAACAAAAAAATGCTTATACAATACTGACTCAAAATGCTTATAATGAATGCTTACATTTAGGAGACTTAGCGATCGCCATGGCGGGTACCGCTACAGAACAATTTGTGGGTTTAGGTAAACCAGCAATTACCATTCCCGGTAAAGGTCCCCAATTTAATCCTGCTTTTGCTGAAGCCCAAAGTCGTCATTTAGGATCGTCGATAATTTTAGTCGAACAACCAGCAGATCTCACAAAGAAAATATGTTCTCTATTAGAAGATCCTGATAAGTTTCATCTTATTGCTAAAAATGGTGTTCGCCGTATGGGTAAACCTGGAGCTGCAAAAAGAATTGCTGAATGCTTATTGGAACAATTCAGTTGACAATAGCTAATTCTAAATTCAGGTAAAAATTGCCCCACGTTTAATTAGATCGCGCTTGGTAGATTCAGAAATTCCCAGGTTGTGACCAAATTGGGCATTATTAACATTTACATTACTAAGGTTAGCGTTACTCAAGTTAGCACCTTGAAGCTGAGCGTTACTCAAGTTCGCATGTTGTAGTTGGGCGTTACTGAGGTCAGCATCAATTAGGTAACAGCCTTCTAATTTGGTATTAATGAGATTGGCATCTTGTAATTGTGTGCTACTGAGGTTCGCACCACTCAAGTCTGCTTCTTCTAACTGAGAAGTAACCAGATTTGCACCGCTTAAATCACTATAAATCAGATTAGCACCGCGAAGTTGCGCCGCTTTGAGATTTGCAGAAGTAAGATCTGCTCCACTGAGGTTTGCACCAATTAGTTTAGCCCGGATTAATTTGGCACAAATCAGATCTGCACCTTCAATTAGGGCGTTAGTGAGGTTTGTACCTTCAAGTTGGGCACCAATAAAATTAACATTTTCTAATAATGCATTACTGAGATTTGCGTCTTGGAGCAATGCTGTGCTTAGGTCTGCACCCTCAAATTGCACGTTACTGAGGTCTGCACCTCTAAAGTCAGTATTACTAAAGTTGGTACCTTCAAGTTGAGCACCGATAAGATTAGTGTGACTGAGGTTTGCATGCCAAAAACTACTCGCAGTAAGTTTAGTTGTGCTGAGATCGGTATTAACAAAATTCCTACTACATGAATCGCAGTTTATAAGATTTATTCTATTATTTTCATTTTCACTGCTACTCTTTTTCCCAAGAAAATTCAGAGCAATTTGAATATCTTTGGTAATCCGAAGATTTTCTTTATTATCCTTTATCTTCGGAATAGGAGAATTCTGCTTTACGTAATTGGTGATAGCTTCCATTGTCTGCCAATAAAGTTGAGGTGAATCTTGAACGACAGATTCTAAGGCATGAATTCCAGATATTCTTGTATTGATATTTGTGCTTTGTAATTTTTCTAAATTTATATGTAAATCGCCTTGAGTTGCTCCCTCATTTTTAACTTTTAAATCTTTGTATGTAACTTCTTTTGACTTAGATGTAAATTTTTCTATTTTTTTTCTATTTCTTAAAAAAGCATAAATGATTACGGAAAATATACAAAAAAATATAATATTGATTGAATTCGTAAAAAACATGACATATATAGAAATTGTAAAAAACAATAAAATAAACAAAAATTTTAAAATTTGAAGATTGAGTAAATATCTATATGATTTTGCATCACGGTATATTAGCCAATTTTGTATATGGTTATTCATAACATTTATGTAATCAAAAATTGAATCTAATTTTTATCAAAGAACAGAAGTCATATAGACGTAAAGTCTAGTTTTATACAGATACCAGATGATTATTATTTAGTCACGAAATTGTTATTTCAATAACATATTCTAAGATTATTTACCAACTTACAATGATTAATTTGTATAACAAACATTCAGTTATAAAGTAGATATTTAAAATTTGATGAATAAAATATAGTGAAAATATATTAAATCAAATTCGAACCAAAATATTTAGCTCGAACGATAGGTGAAAAATAATTTATGCTTCCCAAGATACGATTTATATGAGTCAGTAAAAATAATTTGCGTACATTTCCGTAAATTCAAAACAAGTAATCTTAAAATAAGTAATTTGACTTGTTTGAGTAACACTGTTGCAAAAATAATCGCAATCATCTAGCCAGTATGATGAGCAGTTAAAAAAAATTCATTTTTATAATATTTCAGTAGTAATGACTATGAATATAGGATAGTAATTGCTGGTTATAAGCAGCCTCAGTAAAATCCTCTATTAGCTCCAAATATTTACTAATCTCTTTATTTTTTGCTCACCCCATATACCGAATTACTCTGGATACACAGAAATAAATGACTTTAGAAAAACAAAGCCTCAACTTACTCCAAGAAGCTTTAGAAAAACTTGATTATGGTTTCCAAGACCTTCCCGAACTCGATCCAACTCCCGATCTAGAAACAATTAAACCTGTTTTGCTCCAAGTTGCAGCCCGCATGCAAGATAATTTCCCCTACCATCATCCTTTATATGTGGGACAAATGCTCAAGCCACCAACAGCGATCGCCCGTCTTGCTTATATGCTGTCATTGTGGATTAACCCCAACAACCACGCTCTTGATGGGGGACGCAGTAGCTCGGTAATGGAAAAAGAAGCAGTTGGGGAAATTGCTCGAATGTTTGGTTGGGAAATCCACCTGGGACATTTGTGTAGTGGTGGAACTATGGCTAACCTGGAAGGTTTATGGGTAGCAAGTTTAAAGCAACATCCAAAAAGCAAAATAGTAGCTTCTTCTCAAGCACATTACACCCACCAAAGACTTTGTAACGTTCTACGTCTTCCATTTCAAAGTGTGAAGTGTGATAACCAAGGACGCATGAATTTGAGCAACCTGGAAAAACTTTTAGATGGAGAGGATATTGGTACAGTTGTAGTTACACTGGGTACCACAGCCACAGGTTCTGTAGATCCATTACCAGAAATTATTGAGTTACAGTCCAAATATAATTTCCGTATCCATGTCGATGCAGCTTATGGCGGTTATTTTACTTTAATCGATAACTTAAGCGATCGTACCCGCGCTATTTTTGATTCGATTTCACAAGTTGATTCTATTGTTATCGATCCCCACAAACACGGATTACAGCCTTATAGTTGTGGCTGTATTTTATTTAAAGACCCTGCAGTGGGTCAATTTTATAAACATGATTCACCCTACACTTACTTTAGTTCCCAGGAATTACATTTGGGAGAAATTAGCCTAGAATGTTCCCGTCCTGGCTCAGCTGCTGTAGCATTATGGGCAACTCAGAAATTACTACCAATGATTCGAGATGGTGAATTTGCGATTGATTTGAGTAAAGCTAGACAAGCTGCAATCAATCTATTTGAAAAACTACAAAGCGATCATAAATTTATTACTGCTTTCCCACCTGAGTTGGACATAGTAATCTGGGCTCCAAAAGCTGACAAGGTCAGTAAAGCTTCACTACTATCCCAAGAAATTTTTGAAAAATCTGCAGTCCAAAATTTACATTTAGCCTTAGCTAAGCTTCCCATTGAGTTTTTTCAGCAGGGAGATCAAATAGATATTGAATGGGATGAAAAGTACATTACCTGTTTGCGCTCTTGTTTGATGAAACCAGAACATCTTGATTGGTTAGAGCGAATTTGGGAGATTTTAGACGCAGTAACAAATGAGGTATTGAAAACAAAAAGATTTTGAGGATTTATGGCGTTAAGCGCAATTAAATTCTTAGAATATACACTTTTTTGTAGATTTTTCTTGAGTCAACCTTACAAAGATTTACATGTAAGATTATTTTCTGAAATTTATTTTCCCAAAATTTATCTTCCTACAGTTAATTTCTCTGGAATTGGTATAGAGCTTAACTGTTTTAGTGTTTAAACTTGAGCGTTTGTTGAGTTTTTTATCAAATCAGACATAATTCTTAAAATTTAATCTTTTCTTTAGATTTGTCATCTAATATTTTTATAGAGATAGTTATTAGGCAAAGATAAACTAATTTTCGTCTTTAAGAAGGTCTTCAAAATTTATCCGAGAAATAAGTACTACTTTGCTCGATACAAACAGAAAAAATCAGAAGAGGTAGGTGAAGAATATAGCCAAACAAAGAAATATTATTTTCTCACTTTGATAGCTTTGTTTTTTACTTTTTCAATAATTCTTGACTTTTACTGCTCAAAATATCTCTAAATATAATTTTTGTTTTCTAAAACACTAATGTCATACATGTATAAATTTATGATGACATCTAAAAATTAGAAACAAAGAAAAATATTTATCAAGATTTCTGTTGATTCTTACACAGTTATCTGTCAATAGCAAAATTATACAAACTGCAAAAATTCAGTATTTGCAGTGGGAGTAGGTCCCGTGAAAAATTCATCATCAACATTGCGACATTTGTGGTCTGTAGTTGAAGAAACTCAAGCAAGTATCCTTCTTGAATTTAGCGATACTGAACTAATCGAACAACTGCTAGGACAACTTGAGGAAAAAAGATTAGATCGGGTAGAAGCAAAAACGATTAAGACATATATTCGTTCTAGACTTCCTTTGATCCGCGACATAGCTGCTTCGAGACAAATGAGCAGCGTATGAAGAATCAAAAATATGAAGAATTAAAAAATAAACCAAAAATAAAGTATTTCAGTCGAATTGCTTTAATAAGGTATCAATAGCAGCATTAGACTCGAAGAAAGAAAATAAGTGTTTGTAATGTAGTTTTCTATCTTGGTCTAAAACAAATTGTGCTGGTAAAGGTGCCCCTAATGCTTGTCCAACTTCGTAAGAGCGAAATACACGACAGCTAGGATCGCTAAGTAAAGGCATTTGTAAGCCTAAATCTTGTACAACTATTTTGCTTTGTCGTTCGTCAGTACTGCTAATTAAGAGAACTTCTATGCCCCGGTCTTGAAATTGTTCGTAATTATCTCTCAAGGCTTTGATGTGAGGGAAACAAAAGGGGCAATATTGGTTTTCTGTAAAAATACGTGTAAATGCCAGTAATACTGGCTGTTTACCTTTGTACTCTGATAACTTGACTGATTTACCATTGGTAATATCTGGTAATTTAAAGTCTGGAGTTGAATTTCCTAATTGAAATCTATTGGTGGCAGGAATAGGAAGGAAATTATCCAGGAAACGTTTGTTAAGCAAACCGCTAAAATCACTTGGATTAGGCATAGTAAAAATATTTTTAATTTATCCTGGCAGTTAAAAAATTTATTTTTTTATTCCTAATTTTGCAACTCTGTAAATATGAATCTCTGTAGAGATGAATCCTGAGATTTTTTATACTATTTTTACTGTTTAATTTGTCTTGAGTTAATTAGTTAGCTTTTGAGACTGGATCAAAATTCAACTTTCAAGACTTCAGATAATTTAAATATTTAAGATATGGCTTTGATACTTTCTTCAAGAATATTTAATTCAAAAATATTTAGTTCAAAATAATTGCACAATTGTATCTCAAGGATAGATATATTTGCCGTCAGGTTTTGCAGAAGCCAAAAATGATAGTGTTACACTAAGCAGGATTTATCGACAATTTCCCAACTGCCGATTCTATCTACCCATGGTCACTTTCTGCCTGAATAGTTCTAGTTCCCATTTTTGTGGTACTAAAACCTACTCAGAAAATTGAAGGCACTTTTTCACAAATGACTTTATAGCTGACGGCAATCAATCTAGTATTAAGTAACGATACTTAAATGGATGCAAAGTAAACTTTAGACTTCTGAGGATCTGGATTCATAGTTTTCTCTCCAGGCTGCCAACCCGCAGGACAAACTTCATCAGGATGGGTTTGGACGTATTGAATAGCTTGTAATGTTCTGAGAGTTTCATCAACGTTACGACCGAAAGAAAGGTTATTAATGGTCGCGTGTTGGATTACGCCTTCTTTATCCATAATGAATAAACCCCGTAGTGCTACGCCTGCTTCAGGATCTAAGACGTTGTAAGCCGCACTAATTTCTTTCTTAATATCTGAAACTAGGGGATAATTAAGATCGCCAACGCCACCTTGTTTGCGGTCAGTTTGAATCCATGCTAGGTGGGAAAACTCACTGTCAACAGAAACTCCAAGAATTTCGGTGTTCAGTTTTTTAAAGTCTTCGTAACGATCACTAAAAGCAGTAATTTCTGTAGGACAAACAAAGGTAAAGTCTAAAGGATAGAAGAATAAAACAACATACTTTCCGCGATAGTCGGAAAGCTTAACTGTTTTAAATTCTTGATCCACTACAGCAGTAGCTGTAAAGTCTGGTGCTTGTTGACCGACTCGAAGGCATCCTTCTGTTGCGTAAGTCAGAGGCATAGTAATATATCTCCTTAAAGCTATACAAGTTTTACTGCTTTGTGAAGATGGATCCGTCTATTAAAGTTCGCTAATCCATCAACTAACAATTAAATTACGAACTGTTACGACTATATCATAGTCATAACGATTTTGAGTATAAATGGCTGATTTAGATACAAGAGAATGGTTGCTTACCAATGGCTTAGGGGGTTTTGCCAGTGGTACTGTTTCGGATGTTAGGACTCGTACCTATCATGGTTGGTTGTTTGCTGCAACTAGTCCACCCTCAGGAAGAACACTTCTGCTATCGCATTTGGAAGCTAGCTTGGAGATTGGGGGCGAAGTTGTAGTTGCAGGGACTAATTTTTGGGGTAGCGGTCAGATCGAACCAACTGGTTACGAATTATTACGTTATTTTCAGATTAATCCTGTTCCAAAATGGGTTTGGGGGGATAAAGAGTGGCAACTTACCAGACGGATGATAATGCCCTCAGGATTGGGAGAAAATTTTTTGTGCCCGACGGGTGGGATAGGAGAAGAAGCATCATTTTCCAAAATCCCTAATAATCAATATTGCCACCGAATTTTAGTTCATTATTCCTATGAAGGCAATGATGTTGGGGTGTTAAGACTGCGCCTGTTAATCGCTAATCGGAATTTTCATCATCAACAAAAAGAAACTTCAGATCTACTGTTTTCACAAATTCTTGGAGAACGGGTAATCTGTCTCCAATCAATTAGTGCTGGGGATTTTGGTACTCCTTGGCAATTACGTTGGACCCGAGGAGAATATCAAGCAGAAGCCGTTTGGTACTGGAATTACGGGCTCCCAGAAGAAACGCGACGAGGATTAGGCGATCGCGAAGACCTTTACAGCCCAGGTTACTTGAATGTAATTCTCCAACCAGGAGATACAGTTACTTTAGAAGCAAAAGTAGGTTTTCCAAGTAACGATCAAACCCCACTAAATTATGAAACTTTTTCCAAGGCCGTTGAAGCCGAAGAAAGTAGATTGAATCAGATATTTAGCTCAACGAGCATGTCAAAAGGGACACCAAGAGGATTAGAAGAAAATTTAGTTAACAACTCTAACCCTGCTGCATATATGCCACGCGATACTCTGTGGCAAAAAATACTCAGATCTAGCGAACAATTTATTGTTCATCGTACTTCTATTTCTGGACCAAGCGTCATTGCTGGCTACCATTGGTTCAATGATTGGGGACGGGATACTTTAATAGCTTTACCAGGTTTAACATTAGTAACAGGGCGTTTTAAACTAGCCAAAGGACTACTTGAGACTTTTGGCAGATATTGTCGCCATGGGCTTATACCAAACGGTTTTCCAGATATTGATGGGGAGCCATCTTATAACAGTATTGATGCTGCTCTTTGGTGGATTGAAACTTTGGGACTTTATTTAGAAGCAACCCAAGATTGGGATTTTCTAGTTGCTCAGTATCCAGTAGTACAACAAATATATAAAGCTTTTATTGGTGGTACTCTTTATAATATCCAAGTTGATTCTACCGATGGACTTATTAGTTGGGACGCTCGTGGAGTCGCATTAACTTGGATGGACGCTTTAGTTGAAGGAAAAGCTGTTACACCTCGACGTGGTAAACCTGTAGAAGTAAATGCCTTGTGGTTTTCGGCTTTATGTTGGTCTGCCCAATGGGCAAAACGTTTAAGTGAAATTCACGTTGGAGATTCTTTAAAATTTCTCAAACAAGCTCAAAGGTATAGTCAACAAGCACAACAAGTAAAAGAGTCTTTACAAAAGTATTGGAACTCCCAGTTGAGATATTTGTACGATAGCATCGAGCCAGATGACCGTCGCAATAGTCAAATTCGTCCCAATGCAGTTTTAGCACTTTCTTTATACCATTGTGGATTTTCCCAGTCACAAGGGGAACAGATACTTGAATTAGCAACGTCACGACTGCTAACTCCCTATGGTCTGCGCAGTCTTGACCCCTACGATCCAGAATATATTGGTAGATACGTAGGGGATTCAACTCAACGGGATAGTGCTTATCACCAGGGTACTGTTTGGAGTTGGCTGATTGGACCTTTTATTAGGTCTTGGGAACGCTTTTATCCCGACGAACCATTACCTTTTGATTGGCAGCCAATACTTGACAGCTTTTTGAATCAAGCTTGTATCGGTTCGATTTCAGAAATTTTTGATGGCGATCCACCTCATAATCCTAGAGGTGCAGTTGCCCAAGCTTGGTCGGTAGCAGAAATAATTCGCCATTTTCCCAAGTAATACTAGTACCGCTGCGCGGAAGTCATTAGCTTCGCGTGTCTGTAAGACATAAGAGACTGCGTCCTTGTGGACGTTAGTGTTCGCCGTAGGTGCAGTCTAGCGGGGCGTTAGCACAGTAAAAGTACTGTTTTTTCTAGCTTTGAGCTTTTATAAACGGGTGCTTTATTTCCGCCACGGTGTACTAGACGATGTAGTAGATAGATATGAAAACAAAAAATACCGATACTTAAACCTACTTTATTAGTAGAATCTGCAAATATCGGTTACTATTTTTTTATATTTATTAGGTTTGTAGTGGCTCAGGTCAGACTCGAACTGACGACCAAGGGCTTATGAGTCCCCTACTCTAACCAACTGAGCTACTGAGCCATACTTAAGCTACTAAGGCTTTCCATTAATTATTAAGTTATCATACAAATCTACTCTTGACTACCCCTTGACGGAAATTTTTAATAAATCCTTAAATCAGAGTAAATTGACTACCGGGAAAAGAGATAATAAATTATCACTCGCTAATTATCTATTACAATTACTGGCGAGAAAAAAGTAAATGAGGGAGAAAAACTCCCTCAACTGAACGGTATATTATTCAGTTGTATTCGGAGAAAATTTACCTCTTTTTCGGCAAGAAAGCCATTGGGTTTTTCGCCCGACCATTTGGACGGATTTCAAAATGCAAATGGGGACCGGTACTAAATCCAGTACTTCCCATCAAGGAAATCTTCTGTCCTTGCTGTACTTGCTGACCCTTCTTAACTAAAAGCTTGCTGTTGTGAGCATAGCGAGTTATGGTACCGTCTGGATGACGAATATCTACAAGGTAGCCGTAACCACCTCTGTTCCAGCCAGCCTTTTTAACAATACCTGCAGCAGCAGCATGGATTGGAGTTCCAGTGGGAGCTGCAATATCAATACCCTTATGCATTCTTCCCCAACGTGGACCATATCCAGAAGTAAGAACTCCCTTCGCTGGCCAAATATAACCTTTGGATTTGGGTTGAATATTTTCGATTGGTCTGGGCAAGTATCTGCCAGCCGCCGCTAAAGGTGGTAATGGTGTAGAAAGATTATTCGTTCTGGGAGTAACAACTGAGTTATTCCGTTGAATAAACTGTGAACTATTGCGGCTACCGTAAATCGAAGATACTGATTTTGGTTGAGGTACGGGAATGGGCACTGCCCCATTGTTTTGTGTAGCTAATTTTGAGCTACCTGCTGTGGGAACAGCAATTGGTACCGATACATTATTGTTTTGTTTGATGTATCTTCTAGAGGTTGAAGCATTTTTGTTCTGGGGAAGTGTAACTGCTTCCACTTCAGATGCTTTACCTTCACGAGATTTTTGAGCGCGGTACTTAGCCCGCAATCTTTCGATTTCTGCTTTTAAACTGCGAAGACGTTGATTATACTTCGGGTTTTTATCACTTGCTGCTTTAGCTTTTGCCAAGCGCATTTCAGCGAAAACTAGGGGTGTAGCTTCACCACCCATACCGTAAGCTGCTTCTCCGGTAGAGGATTGATTTATGCTACTGATGAATTCTGAACCAATAGTAGAAGTTGGATCTACCCCAACAATTTTACTTGATGCAAGTGTAGATGCTTTATTTTTGCCACCATGATAGTGGTCGTTTGATTTAAATTGAGGGTTAAAAGCAATTGTTGTTACACTAGTAGTAATGCGATCTTGCTGACCAGGTATAACTATCTGTTGATTTACTTGTAGCTTATCTGGATCGTTAAGCTTATTTACCCTTGCAAGTTCGGTAACAGAAGTACCGTAACTTTGTGCTATTTCACCTAGAGTATCTCCTGACTTAACAGAATAAGGTTGAGTTTCTTTTGGTGCAACAACACCTGGAAGTGCTGGTATATTGGCAACTACACCAGGGTTAAACCTTTTGATGGATTTGGCTTGTTCGGAAGCTTTTACATTATCCGAAATTTGCCTTCCATTCCGAGCAACACTGTTGACTGATTTTTCAGTTGAGTTTAATGACTTGACTGAGTTGTGGGAAAGTGCAGATGGACTCTTGGTTCCCCCAGAACGCAGCTTTGCCAAACTTGCTCTTAGGTTATTAGATTTTTCCTGTAAGCGTTGAATAGCAAACTCTTGTTGAGCTTTAAGTTGAGCATTAACGTTTGTATCCAAGCTTGTCGTTGGGACTATTGTCCGTGGGCGACTGTTGGATGATACGACTTGCTCGCCAGCAAAGTTACTCTGACCAGAGACTTTTACTGCTGTTTGCTGCTTGGCTGTTTTAAGAGTTTCCTTGAGCGAAGCTGTATTCTTAACTGCACTTTGCGAAGAAACTACTTTAGGTAAAGGAAGTTTTGCTGACTTCAGTGCCGCTATTTGTCCTTTTGTGCCAAGCCTTTTCCACTCAGGTATTGCCTTGATATCTACCGTCTGTGGGTTATCCGGTACGCTTACATTAGGAAAAACTCCATACTCCGAAGTTTTTCTTGGGGCAAAATTTACATCGTTCTCAGAAGCAGCAGGAAGAGAAGAGGCTGCTTTTTGGCTGCCTACAGATTCTGCTGCCAGGGCTCGATCGCTTTGTCGAGTCACCAAAAGGCTGGTAGCTCCCATCGAGATAGCCAAACCAATCATGGCGGCTTTGGTACGTGCTCGACGACAAGCCTTGGAATTATCCAATTCCTCTATCTGCCCCATCGAGGCATCATCGCTGACAGTGTTTTCAACCACAGCATTTGCTCTCTTCTTTAATGCTCGTTTCAAAGACGACCTCCTATGATCGCTAGCGCTTAACTGACCTCGATTTCTAGTCGGATACTAGTCAATGATTTAGATCGCTAATAAAAATTGATCAAGATCACTTCCACTAGAGATTATTAGGCAAGATTAACCTGCTTCTCTAGTTTTAGACAAGTTCACACCCTAAACACAAGAATAAATTTTTTTGTTTTTGAATAATCAGTTTCACAGTCCGCTATCTTATCGTGTCTCTCTATTACACATGTCTTCATCTGTTTTACCCCTTCCAACCAGAACTAGACAAGTATATATTTGACGAGTTTACTGGCTATCTAAGGAAGCTTATGTAAAGACTTCGTAAAAGAGGTGTTTCCCTGCTGTAGTAATCCCTTAGATTTCTACAAGTTAACTTGCCTACTCAAAAAGTGAATGTACGTTGATTTTGCTTAAGAATTCAACCGTATAAATTCGCAGGAGTTTTTGCGCTCCCAAATTGTCACAATAGTGGAATTTCTGGGGGCGTTCGCTCAAACTCCTGCTCAGACAACTTTTCACCCTTCTTTGGCCTTAGTCCGGAAAAATACGAAATCACTAAAATATATCATTCGATCCTCAGACTGAATCAGATGAATTATATAAATTCCTTATATATTAGGCCCACTTGCTTTGAGGTATTACTGGCAGATTTGGCGATCGTCAGGAAAACTACTATACAAATTTGTATTTTTTACACAACCAATATGTGATGTGTAAGTATATTTTTTATCTTTGATTAATTTTAAACTTTTTAATTAATTTTGTTGTGTATTTACACTTAAATTAACAATAACTATGATGATTTGTGTGATTAATTAAATTTATTGAAGATAACCCAACTGGCGACGAGCTTCAAATAACGCTACAGCAACGCTTACAGATAAATTTAAGCTGCGAACACCCTCTTGGCTGATTGGGATATGAATAGTTGCATCACATTCGGAAATTACTGTCGGTGGTAAACCTTCAGTTTCGCTGCCAAATAGTAACCAATCATTGGGCTGAAATTCAAACTCAATATAGTTAATACTGCCGCGAACGCTGAATCCTAGGCATCTGCCTCCTATATCTTCATGTTGCCTACGAAAAGCTTCTAATGACTCGTGATAGTGCAGTTTAACAAATTCCCAGTAATCTAAACCCGCTCTTTTGAGGTAACGATCGCTGAGTTCAAATCCTAAAGGTCCTATTAGATGTAATTGTGTATTGGTCGCTGCACAAGTTCGAGCAATATTCCCCGTATTTGGGGGAATTAAGGGATTTACTAATACTACTTGGGGCATATATAATCAATTTATGTATTAAGAAAAACAATGTAAGACAAGTACGTAATCTACCTTAAGATAGTGTTATTTGATAGGTTTTGTTAATATTTCTCAACCGACTTGCATTGATTAGAATTTTAAAAGTCACGATAAATCTTCCTCAAAGTGCTTGCAAAAGCGTATTTTTACTCAATAGAACAAATAATAGTATCCCTCGCTGTAAGTAGATGTTTGAAATTACCTAAGTATTGTTAGGGTTTATTCGGGTAAAGAAAATTTACGATAAATGAACAAAAGAATACAGGATAGGAAATATTAAAAAACTATTTATTGGCTTTTGCTCGACTAAAATTTTGAGGTCGTGGGAGTAATTAACCGATTAAATACTCGATAAATTTATTTCAAAGAATTATTTTTTGGTGGATCAATCCATTTGTTTACAAGTGTTCGCAATATATTCTATGGGAAATGTAGTATTGCGCGAACCTGAAATATGCCTGTACAGTAACTGTCTGTCAGAATAATGCTTAGTAGATAAGAGAAATTAATGAAAAAAGCAGTTAGACAGAAGCTAACTGCTCATCGGTTGATTTAATATCGTTACGATTGAAGCTTCAATCTCAAGCATTCAATATCAAGCAGCTAAGGAAGAACATACCTTATCTTCGAGTTCAAGTTCCCGTTCTTTCATCGTATCTATTGCTTGAATAAGTACATCTCTGGCGCTAAAGCCAACACCATGAAGTTGTAACCACTGTTGGGCTTCGTTACCACTTTGCAAAATCTTTAATAATGGAGAAAGGAAGCAACTAAAACCATTCCTTTTGGCTATGATGCGCAAATCTTCATAAAGATAGGTTATCCAATCTCGAGCAGTTATACTTCTACCATCTTCCCAGTGTTGTAACTGAGCATCAAGACTAGATGTTGCGGCTGCAATTTCATTATTTGTGGTAATGGTAAGTAAATCTTCTGGAGAAAATTTGGACTGCGTTAAAGGATCGAGATTAGGATTATCAATAATTTGTATTAGACGGGTTTCTAGAAAAGCTGCGATCGCTAACAAAGCAATAGGGTCCGTAACTAAGTCGCAAATCCGTAGTTCTAAACGATTGAGATCGTAGGGACGACGATCGCCATTTGGTCTTACTGATGTCCATAGGTGGCGAACATTGTACATGTTTCCATCAGCTAATTGATTTTCTACCCAATTTATATGATGAGCATGGCTTTCAAATAAGGGAACGCGTTCGGGTGTTTGGGGGAAAAGTCCCCATCGAGTGGAATGGAAACCGGAAGCTTTTCCCTTAATAAACGGAGATGAAGCACTCAAAGCAAGGAAAAGAGGTGCTTCAAGTCGAATTACTCGACAAGCTCGCATTAATGTTTCTGGATTGTCAATCCCAATATTGATGTGAACGCTAGCGGTAACTACTTTGGTTCCGTAAGCGTTTTCAATGTGGCTATGGTAAGGATTAGTTGGGTCAGAACGGAAAAAGCGATCATCCTCAACCAGTGACAAAGTACTTCCCGGAATTAAGGTATAGTTCCCTAAACTTTGAAGATATTTCCTTAATTGCATCCGAGGACGTAACAAAGCGCATAACTGCTGTTCGTAATTGATAGATGGAGCAGTTATATATTCGACATTACGATTATCTGGTTCGCGAACAAATCCATCTAGAGCAGAGACAATCTTGTCGGAGAGTCCCACGACATCAGCTTTAGGCGTACCAGTGTACATTTCAATTTCAAAGCCTTTTGATAGCACCTTTTTTATTTCTCCTAGACTCTCCTATTAATTAAATTGTATCGGAGGTAACGAAATACTGCATCTGTCGCGTTAACTAAGTCTTTAGATTTAATAAGAATATTAAGTGTCAGTAAAATTTTGTGTAATTAGTAGTTTGTAGTCGTGACTGTTCAGACTATTTTTAACGCCACCCTAGGATTAACTTTCCCCATTTCCCGTTCCCTGTTCCCTGTTCCCTGTTCCCTAACAATTAAATCAAAGTCGATATTGTTGATAAACTTCTGTAGCCGCTCGGTGCAAAAGTGAATGACGCCAAACTAAGGATTTCATGTCATCTGCATAACCACCACCAATGACGCAAGCAACTGGGTAACCCGCACCAACACAGGTACTAAGAACTTGCATTTCTCGACGAAAAATACCAGCATCAGTTAAAGCTAACTTTCCTAAGCGATCGCCAATATGTGGATCGACTCCAGCATCATATAAGACTAAGTCTGGTTTTACTTGTGAGAGCAAGTCTGGTAGATAGTTGGCTAAAGTTTGTAAATAATCATCATCTTCCATTCCAACTTCCAAGGGAATATCTAAATCACTTTGTTGTTTTGTACTAGGAAAGTTAATTTGACAGTGCATCGAAAATGTAAATACGCTGTCATCATTTTGGAAGATAAATGCTGTACCGTCCCCTTGATGGACGTCCAAATCCACAATTAAAACTTTGGATACAAGACCTAATTTTTGCAAGACCCGAGGTGCGATCGCTAAATCGTTAAAAATACAAAATCCAGAACCGTAGTTGGGGAAAGCGTGATGAGTTCCACCTGCAGTATTGCAAGCTAAACCATGACGCAATGCTAATTTTGCTGTGAGGATTGTACCTCCAACAGCCGTGCAAGTACGATTAACTATTTGGGGTGACCAAGGTAACCCGATACGTCTTTGCATTTTGGGGTTCAAGGTTCCTTGATAATATGCTTCCACATAGTCCGGGATATGAATTAGCTCAATTAATTCTTTTGCAGGACGTTCGGGTGAGTAGAATTGTTTTCTATTTGCAACCCCATCATTTAAAAGTAGTTCATAGAGTTGTCCAAATTTAGACATCGGAAAGCGATGTCCTGAAGGTAAGGGGGTAACGTAGTCCGGGTGATAAATGATTGGCAAGTCCATGCTTAAATTATGGAACGTTGAAGTGCAAGCCAGACAAAGAATTTTTGTATTTAAAATTTCATTTAGTTTTCAGTGTGATGTTTGAAACACTATAAAACAACACAGGTTTTGATAAATTAATTTTGATTGTAATAAATAGGATTTTTTATGACGATGCAATGGATTGTGCCAGTTGCATGTATTCTAATTGGTTTATTTGCTGGATTAATTGGTGAAAAAATCGTTTTCAGTAAGGTCAGAAATATTGTCATCAGCAAGCAAATACCAGGTAGTGATATTATTATTTCATCCTTGCATCGAATGACTTTTACTTGGTTATTTCTGGCAGGTTTATTTGCAGCGATTATCACCTATCAGTTAAAACCAGATGTCACAGAGGCACTACAAAAGTTTATCACTGTAATTTTCTTATTTTCAATTACCTTAGTTTCTGCCAGACTAACTTCTGGGTTTGTCAATCTATTTATTCAAAGAAAAGAAGGCATTTCTGCTTCTTTAATTTCTAACCTTGCTAAAACTGTTGTTTTGGTTTTAGGAATTTTAATTATATTACAAACCATAGGAATTGAAATTGCTGCAATTGTTACAACCTTAGGAATTGGTGGTTTAGCAGTAGGCTTGGCTCTGCAAGATACTTTAGCAAATTTATTTGCTGGCTTTTATTTGATTCTTTCCAAGCAAGTTAAAACTGGAGACTATATCAAATTACAAGATGCTCAAGAAGGATATATCACAGATATTACATGGCGAACTACTACTATTAAAAGTCTGGCAAATAATGTAGTGATTATTCCTAATTCTCAGTTGGGTTCAGCAATATTTACTAATTATCATTTACCGATCAAACAACTTACAGTAACAATGGACGTAGGAGTTAGCTATAGTAGCGATTTGGAAAGAGTAGAGCGGATTACTGTAGATGTAGCTAAAGAAGTAATGCAGGAAATATCGCCAGATATAACTGAAAGAGAGCCTTTCATTTTATTTCATACATTTAATGATTTTAGTATTGATTATAAAGTTTATATTCCTGTAAGCGAGTTTCTCAGCCAAAGGGAAGCAAAACATTTATTTATCAAAAAATTACACAAACGTTATCTTCAAGAAGGAATTAATATTCCGTTCCCAATTCGAGATATTAATTTGCAGAATAATTAGGGGGTTGGGGATCGGGTAGTTAGGGTTATTGGTTAAATGATAACTGTTAACTGTTAACTGTTAGCGCCTAGCGGAAGCGTACCGTAGGTATTGCGTGCGCGACCTAGCGTAAGCGTACTGTAAGTATTGCGCATTAACTGTTAACTGAACCTAATTTCTGTCTCTAATTAAATCCTGGATAACTTTTTGCAAAATCCATTCTTCTGATTCGTCTGGGGTTTTGCTTTTTTGAGCTTCTATTAAATTTTGGACTGTAGCGGAATTTCCTTGGACTAATCCTAAAAGTTCATCTTTTAATTGAGGTAGAGTTTTAGGAAGACGCTGTCGCATTCTCTCTGGAGAACCTGTAGGAATCGAAGCAATTAAATTGCGGGTATATTCTTTTTTGGGATTGCGATATATTTCCTCTGCTACACCTCGTTCGACGATTTGACCTTGGTTCATTACCAAAATGCGATCGCTCATAAATTTAACGACGCTCAAATCGTGGGAAATAAATATGTAGGTTAAATTAAATTCTTCTTGCAGTTCCTTAAGTAAATTTAGTACCTGTGCTTGAACTGATACATCAAGGGCTGATACGGATTCATCACAGATAATAAATTTGGGATTTAATGCTAAGGAACGAGCAATACAAACCCGCTGACGCTGTCCTCCAGAAAACTGATGGGGATAACGATTCATTGCTCCCGCATCTAAACCCACTCTTTCTAAAAGATAAATAGCACGTTCTCGCCGCTTTTGCTTGGTTTTACCAACTGAATGAATCACTAAAGGTTCCATGACAATATCTCCCACTTTTAAACGCGGGTTCAAGGAACTGAAGGGATTCTGGAACACAATTTGCATTTCCCGTCGCAATTGCTGCAAGGATTTTTTCTTAATATCAGTAATGTTCCGACCTTCAAAAAGAACTTGACCCCCCATTGGTTTGACTAATTGTAATAAAGTCCTACCCAGGGTGGTTTTACCGCAACCTGATTCCCCTACTAAACCCAAGGTTTCTCCTTGTTTGACATCAAAAGAAACCCCATCAACTGCCATAAAATGGCGTTTTGTACCACCAAATATTCCCTTCACAGGAAAACCAACTGTGAGATCTTTTACTTGAAGGACGGTTGGTTTTCTTTCTAATTCTGCTCGTCTTTGCTCTATTTCTGCTGATGTTACTTCCAATTCTTTTGGGGGTTCCTTGGGATTAATCACCACTTCCCCTGTGGCTGTTTCCTCAACAGTCATGTAGTCAGCAACGGTCAGTAGTTTCTGGGGATGACGATCTAATGTGGGGCGACAAGCAACTAAACCTTTGGTATAAGGATGTTGGGGATCGGTAAAAATTTCCCTTGCTGCACCGGATTCGACAATTTTTCCCCGGTACATAACTGCAACGCGATCGGCGACTTCAGCAATCAATCCTAAATCGTGGCTAATAAAAATCATCGCCATGTTGCGACGTATCTGTAATTCCCGCAATAGTTCAACAATTGTTGCTTGTACTGTTACATCTAAGGCGGTGGTTGGTTCGTCAGCAATTAGCAACATTGGATTACAAGAAATCGCCATTGCAATCATTACCCGTTGTAATTGACCCCCAGAAAGTTGATGGGGATAGCGTTCGAGAATTGATTCTTTATGTTGCTGTACTAACTGGGCTAATCTGCGAGTGTCTTCGGCTGATATACCTTCATCAATATATTGTTGAGTGATTTTTTCATCACTGGGAAGTAATTTTACCTCTTGCAGACTTTCTATTACCTTTTGTTGTGCAGCTTGGGGAGAAATGTTTTGATGTCTGGTAATTGCTTCAATCAGTTGAAAACCAATGGTAAATACTGGGTTAAGGGAACTCATTGGTTCTTGGAAAATCATTGCAATGTCCCCACCCCGGTATAATTGCATTTCTTCGGGAGGTAAATCTAGCAGATTGATTGGCGTACCATCTTCTTGGGGGTTAAACCAAATTTCACCGCCTGCTATTCTCCCTGGATCTTGTATCAAACCCATTACCGCCAAGGATGTAACTGATTTTCCACTACCCGATTCCCCTACTATTCCTAGGGTTTCGCCACGATGCAGTTCGAATCCAACACGATCTACTGCTTTAACAATGTTGCGATCGCTTTTAAACTCCACTTGTAGGTCGCGGACATCTAGGATAGTTTCTCTCATACCAGTCGGGTAGATTTTGTTACTAAATTGTCACTAAAATTATCTGGATTGTAGCAGCAGATTAATATCTTAATTTATATTGTTATCGCATTGACTGCCAGTAGTGTTTCTTGATTTTTACACTCTGGAGCTTATTTTTTGTATCTTAGGTTATATTTATACACACATTTTTCTGTAATGTTTTGAACTTAAGCAAGATTTGAAAGCTTTTGTAAATTCTTCTTGTTCTTTCAAAGTAACAAGCGATGCGAACGCAAAAGCTCTGTACGGCGTTTATCGCATAAATTCTTGTTTTCTTGAACGAAAGAAATAAGTGCTGACTGCGGACAATCTCTCATCTGTACCTCAATTTATGACACTTTATGACTTAAACTCCTATCAAGAAGGAGCAGGGTGAAGGAAGTGGATAAAATGATAGGTACTATATGATGACCAAAGTTTATCTAGATACTAGTATTTATAATCGTCCTTTTGATGATCAAACACAGCCAAAAATATTTTTGGAAACCCAAGCAGTAATTTTAATTTTGCAAATGGTCGAAGCTAAATTAATAGAACTAGTCAATTCATCAGTTTTAGAATACGAAAATAGCCGTAACTCTGTTTTAGTTAATCAACAAACGATGAAGCGCTATTTACAAATAGCAACAATCAAACAAGAAGTGAACGAAACTACCAGGGAAAGAGCACAGGAACTAGAAAAACAAGGAGTTAAAGCAATTGACGCACTTCACGTAGCCTGTGCTGAAGCATCTAAGAGTGATTATTTCATCACTTGCGACAAAAGACTAATTAACCGTTGTAGAGGATTGACACTTCAGGTTATCAATCCAACAGATTTTATTTTGGAGATAGAAGATGACAATTAAAGTAATGAACGAACAGCAGGTTTTACAAGAAGCAATGGAAGTTTTGATAACACATTTGGAACCATCAAAAGTATTAAAATTTTGGTCAGCTTGTAAACTAGGTAAGGGAGATTATCTCCAATTGAAAGATAAGGTTTTTGACAAAGAAACCGTTGCTAGTCTTTACGAACAGATCAAAATACATCAAGATTCTCACTGAAAATTGTTAATTGTTTGTCATGAGAATAAATTTATTTGCTAGTTAGGGAGTAGAGGAAATGGACAGAGTAGGGGAAATATCAAACAATTTACTCAACTTCTTCCACCGCACCTAAAGCTTTGAGGGTAGATTTTTCGGCTTCGCTTAAACCTTTGACGCCAGTGATATTCATTTCAAAGCAGGTTTTTTCACTTTTCAATGTTTTGATGCAATTACCTGTTTTAAAATCCCAAATTTTTATGCTGTCATCTCCACTCGATGAGGCTATAAGACTACCATCATGGTTAAATGCAACAGAAATTACTGAGTTGGTATGTCCCCGCAGGACTTGCAAACATCTGCCACTGTTAATATCCCATACTCTAAGTGTTTGATCCCGACTAGCACTGACAACGGTTCGACCGTCTGGGCTAAACGCAACTGCAAAAACTGCATAGTCATGTCCTTGCAGAATTTTAAGACACTCACCACTGGAAATATCCCAAATTCTAATTGTGCGATCGCTACTGCAACTAACAAGTTTTGTCTTATTTTCCCCAAGACCTTTAGTACTAATGGAACTAAAAGCTACTGACTGCACCCAATCAGTATGTCCTTGAAGAATTTTGAAGCATTTTCCTGTAGATGTATTCCACAGTCTGATAGTTTTGTCATCACTTGCACTTACCAGTATCTGAGCATCGTAACTAAAAATGACTGACCTGATACTGCTGAGGTGACCCTGTAAAACTTGGAGACATTCACCTGTCGCTACATCCCATAGTCTAATAGTTTTGTCGTTACTTCCACTTGCAATAATTTGACCATTAGGACTAAATGCAACTGAATTTACCCAATTTTGATGTCCTCGTAATGTTTTAATGCATTTGTCGCGATCTAGATGCCAAATTTTAATTGTTTCGTCATCGCTACAGCTAGCAAGCAACATACCATCTGGACTAAGCACAATTGAACTGACAGAACCTGTATGTCCTTCTAAAGTTTTGATACATTTACCTGTATTAATATCCCACTGGCGTATAACTTCGTAGTTGCTACCACTAAAGATTGTTTTACCGTCATGGCTAAAGGTAATTGAACGGATCCAATAACTTTGTCCCTGTAAAGTTCTTATACATTCACCTGTTACTACATCCAGTATTCTTACTGCTTGCTTTGCACTCCCAGTAGCAATAGTTTTACCATCAGGATTAAATTTGACGGAAACAACTCTGCTACCATCACCCTCAAAGGTTTTTAAGCATTTCCCTGTGTTTATATCCCACAATTTAGCAGTCTTATCGTGACTACCACTGATAATAGTCTTACCAATCCCCTGTGGGAACGCTGCACTAACAGGACTCAGTGCGATCATACTAACGATATGAGTATGTCCTCGCAAAGTTCTCAAGCATTGACCGCAAAGAGCATCCCATATCTTTATAGTGCGGTCGTGACTACCACTAACAAAAATTGAAGCTTGGGGATGAAAGGCAACTGAGGTTACTTTACCACTATGTCCGTCGAAGATTCTCACACATTCACCAGTGTGGGGATCCCATTGGCGAATTGTTCCATCGTAACTACCACTAATTAAAATTTCACCGTCTGCACTAAAAGCAATGGAACGTACCCGATCAGTATGACCTTGGAAAACTTGTAAGCATTCATATGTGCGAGTATCCCATAGTTTTACAGTGTAGTCGTGACTCCCACTAGCAAAGAATCTACCATCTGGACTAAAAACAAGTGATTTAACCCATTCTTTATGTCCGTGTTCAAAAACCTTGAAGCACTCACCTGTTTTGACGTTCCATAATCTCATTGTATTGTCGCGACTTCCACTAGCCAGTATTTGACCGTCTGGGCTAAAAACAACGCAGTCTACACCGCGACTGTGTCCTTTTAAACTCAAAACTTCTTTACCACTTGAAGTTTCCCACAAGTTGATGACACCGTTATTATCGCTAGTTGCTAAAATTTCACCAGTCCCATCAGGAGAAACTGCGCTAGCAGGACTAAATTCAATTGACCAAACACGTCCTAAAAATTTTGCAAAAATCGAGTCAGTTAAATTTGCTTTTGAAAAATTAACGCGTCTTAAGCTGGAATTAGAAAAATCCGCATGTTTAATTACCCCACCGGAAAAATCTTTTCCTTCCAAAGCTGTTTTATCCAGCTTTACCACCAAAGTCGCCGCATTCCCACCAACATAACCAACCTCATCTTCACTTCTCCCCCGCGTTGTTTCAATAACTTTAATTAGTGCGTCATTATCATCGACTATCCCCAACATCAAATCTATCACCGCTTTGGTGAGTGGCGATCGCCCAAAAGTTTCTTTTAACTTCTCTAAAGGTTCGCTAGTAAATCCCTTTAGCGCCGGGATTGCAATACTTCGTCCTGTTTCATCTAACTGACGCGAGAAATAACTAGACCAACTATACTCAATACCTTCTGCGCTCCCATCTAAACAAGACTGTGCTCGGGCTAATTCAGTAAAATCATCAGCTAAAGCACCCAACTCAGCCGCAAACTTATACGCGACAAAAAACTCTAATAACGAACGATGAGCGGGAGTATAATCCCCATTAGCATTACGAATCAGCATTGTTTGCCCCATCATGTCATAATGCCAATGGTCTAAATCGGTTTGTTCTTGGACTATGGAACCAAATAAGCGGCGAATGCGATCGGGAAATAATTTATAATTCAAGCTCATTTGATCGGTGGAAAGCATTTCCCAAGACAGTTCGCACAAAAAATATAGTTTCTCTGCTAAGGAAGTAAAAGTCCGTTCTGCTTTAATATCCCGTTCCATCTTTCGCCGGACTGCATACAAATAAACACGGGATATATCTAATTTTTTACCCGCTTCAATATCTGGTAAAGCTTCCAAAATTAAATCAGTCATCACAGGACGACGAGCCAAATCTAATAGTTGAGAACTACCCATCACTTGCTCAACTATTGAACTCTCAACCTGGAAAGATAAAACCTGTTTAATTTGTTCTTCATTGAACTTCTCCAGTTCTAAAACTTCAAATTGGGGTGTTTCGCCAGTTAAATTAGCAGTTGAGGCTTGTAATTCAGCATTTAATAAAGCCCTTCCTTCTTGAGCTTCAGGAAAGTGTTCTGTACGACAAGTAAGAATCACTTTTGCACCGGGAACCACAACTTTCGCTAGTTCCCAAAAGTTATTTATCATCTGCTGGCGATTGACTTTAGCCGCCATTTCATCGAAACCATCAAAAATCAGTAGCAACTTACCCATGCGGTTGAGTTGGTCAAACACATCGCTATTTATGCGGATATTATGCTGAGTAAAAAAGAACCCTGCTAAAACATTTTCCACATCTAAAGCTTTAGCAAAATCCCGCAGGGTAATTACGACGGGTAAGCGGGGGCGTTCCAAACCACGATCTTTAGCCTTCTTGTAACTTTGTAATGCGATCCAAGCATAGTGGAAAGCAAACCAAGTTTTACCAGTACCGAATTCCCCCAAAATAGAAATATGTTCTTTTGCAGGATCGTCTAGCCAAAGGTCAATATACCCATCAATCCAGCCGTCTTCTTCCTCGTAATGGCTTACCCCTATTCGTTGTTTGGTAAGTGGATCGATTTCTTCTTTAGTGCAGGCTAGTGGTACATATTTAGTATCAATTTCCCGGCGTTTAATTTCTGCTTCCAACCACTTTAGATAACCGCTAAAATCAGCATCAAGGTCGATCAGTTCGTCAAAGGTATAACAATCCAGATCGCGATTTTCATTCTTTTTAATTTCATCCCGTGCTGCTCGGGAAATTCGCCGGGTGGTAACCAACCAACCTTCATCAGTTTTTTGCTCCTGTACTGACTGACGCAACGCAATTACATCACTTAACCCTACCTCACCTGCGATCCCACGCACTAGGATCCGGTCAAAGCTACGTCTCACCGGAATGTCGATAATCAACTCGAAATATTCTTCCGCCCGAACCTCATATTTTTCAAAGTCATAACCCAAAGTTTCAAACCAACCGCGCATTTTTTGTGCTAACGCTACAGCACGACATTTATTTTCGTCTTGTAGAGACGTTACATGTAACGTCTCTACATTTTCGGGTAATGCTAAACGTGCGATTTCTGTACGAATACCTTCGAGAGTTGGTATTTGCTTAAGTTGTTCTTGGATGTCGGTGATACTTCTGTGCAAAGAGCCAATTTGCTGACTCATCATTGTATCTGCTGGGTTGCGAGTACGTTTAACAACTTCGGAAAAGATAATGTAAAACGCTGCAATTTCCCGCCTAAGATCAATTCTTAAATCTTTAATTTCATCACCTAAAGCATAACTATCAATAAAATGATCGACTTCCAAGAGCAATATTGAAGCGTTATTGCGATCGAATGCTTGGCGAAAGGCTTTTTTAATTTCTTCTTTACGGAACAGTTCTAAAACAGGTTTAGGCTTCCCAACACCATACTCTACAAGGGTATAGGTATAAACCCCACTAAAATCAGCAGGTGGATGTTCTGAATCGAGATTAAATTGTTGAAGTAATTTAATTACAGTCTCATTACGCTGAAATTTATCTTTAATCAAAGGATTGACAATACTAATTGCATTAAAAAGTAAATCCAGGTCAATTGGGCTCATGAGACTCCAGAAAATAGGAAGCGTTTCAACTGCTACGTAGTTACTACTATTACAGATAACAGATAATAGACTTTGTTTGCAGAGTAGATTTTGTGCTCATTGGATTTAGAATCCTAACTTCTTAATTTTGCAATTTATATACTTAATTTTTGATTACAAGCGCTAAGGAAATATTCCCGTACAATATTCCAGTAATATGATGAGTTCTCAAGTAATAGACTTAGGCGTTTCCGAACAGCTTTAACCACTTGTCTTTCACAGATAAGAGCAAAACCAAGTTCCTCAAGGTCACCCTAAATAAAAGCTTGAGGACATTGTCAAACTTTCCATTTAGAACTATTAGTTATAGCTCCTATGTCCTCAGCTAATTTGACATTAAATCTAACTGAAGGTTCTGTTTCCTTCAGCTTCTCACCAACCGCAGCACGAGAATTGAAAGCATCAATCGATGAGTTGATGAATCGTCTTAAGGCTGTCGCAAGTAAAACAACTCCCAGCAGTGGTAAACCCAACCCTCAAAAACCTATGGAATACCGCCATAAAGGAGAAGAAGTATTTTTAGAAGTTTTTTGTAACCCTAATATTTGGGCTAGTCCTTTTGCAGCCAAAGTTCTGCTAACTATCCGTGACTCTAACCTTCGTCTGTCTACAGAAGCCGAATTGACCCGGGTTATTGAAGATTTAAATCAGTATTTGGAACAAGTTGGGGATTAGGGACTAGCGTTAGCATGGCGTTAGCTGTATGGCGACTCGGAAGATAATAAAAAAGACTGTATTCTAAATCAATCTTTACCGTACCCAATCGCCAGTCCCCAGTCGCCAATCCCTTCACCCACAGAAAAATTACCGGAGCAATTGGAAATCGTAAATTGCTCCGGATCTAGATAGTTATTATTCAACTGACTACAACCAAATAACTGAAAAAACAGCGCGCGAGCGACTGTCAAAAGGTTGCATTATCGCATTTCATTGAAATTTTTTCGATAAAAACTTTATTCAGATCGTGCCGAACGGCTGGGAAAGTTAAAAATTTGGATCGACAAAATGGATATTAAAATCAAAGATTAACATGAACGGTTTGGACTTGACAGTGTAGTCTCAAGATTTACGTTTTGCTTCCAAATCCATAACTGCAAACCTACGTCTCCAATTAGTCTACTTCCAATCCAAAACAGCAAAGCTCGATGCCACATCAATTAATCATTTTCCCAAACTTCCCGACCAATCAGGTCTGCAATGCGATCGCGCAATAAAAATTCACACTTTTCTAATTCACACTCAATACAAACCCATTCCCTCGCAGGTATGTACTGACACAGGGTATAGATTGGCTGTTGACGACTAACTACTCCCTTCTGCACTAATCGACGTGCTTCGTCTTGAATTACCCCCAGAGAATAGTAGCTAGTAGAAATAGAAGGCACCGTATTTACACTCATTGTTTTGACTCACAAAGTAACACCTATTTAGTGTTCCCAAAATAATTAGGAACAAATCACGACATCGCAATAAACTACCCGCTAATTTTTTGTAGTTTACTATACGGAACTATTTTCATTTTGACGCTATACATCCTGAAAATATGTAAAGTTATGTTAATTTTATCAGCAAAGCATAACATTTTGTTTGAATGTGTTTCGTAACTGGATAACAAGTATTAATTAGCACTTAGTGAATGCTCAACGCAGTTTTTTGATAGCTGTGGATTTATTGAAAAGTCGCCATGTTACTCTTTGATGTTTGAGATAGGAATTGCCTATAATAGGAAGTTGCTTTAGTGACTCACAAAAAATAACTGACTATGGTAAGAAAAGTACCTAAAACTGTGGTTGATAGCATTCATTAATTTATGAAGGAATACAGTAAGTATATGAATTCCTGGCAGAGATGTAGATAATTTCTTGATATAAGGGCTACCGTACACTAATAAGGCTTTAAGATTACTTATTATTAATAAATTCTTAACTAAATAAACGAAATTTTGCATAAGTCTGGCGCTATTACGCAAGATATTACCCTGAAGTAGCAAGTGTAGCAACCTTATACAGGTCAATCCTTGTCTGTTATTTGCTCTAACCCTACAAACAAGCGTAGGAGTGAAAAATAGGTGCAAATGTACAAGTAATATAACGTATGGCATAAAGTAATTTGTTTTACTCATATACTAGAGATATAAAGACTAACTTATTTTTTTGCTAATTAATTGATATTAAATTTTATTGAGTATTGTGATTTTATTTCAAATACAAAGAAGCGATAAATATATAATTATGGGTTAAGATAAGTGTAAATTAATTACATCTTTCATAGAAATTTAAAGTATTTGTATTCGGTATCATAGTTAAAAGTTTATCTTTGCTTAACCTTATCGAATTGAATAAAGTTCAACATACTTTAATAAAAGCAATAAGTAAAAAGCACAGTATTGTTAACTGTGCATTATTTGTTACTATGAAGCGTTTTTCGCTGCATGGAAATTTTGGCTTGGTTAGATAAGGCTAATTGGTGGCTGTATAACTGATTATTTTTGATAGCTGATAGTAATCATGAAATAATGGGAACTGTTTTTCCAAACGGTTTACCATTAACTATATGCTCTCCTCGTGGATATTAATTAGTTTGCACTCACACCACCTAGAAAGCACACATAATATGACGACAAGGTTACGTAAGTAATTTCCTGATACTTCCTTCAGCTATGGTTTTATTTAAGCAAATATATATTTATGGTTTCTGTCATATATTTTGCTAATTACTTTAAGTGAATTGTTACTAGCTGACTTAAAATTTCACGCGTAGGATTACGAAGCTTGTATTCTGTAATTAAAGGGCTATAGCTAAATTCTATAATCTCAAATCTACAGCTTATATTTTACAGCTTAAACAAATCGACAAAATTATTTGGTGAGTTCGACTAGTAACAATTCACTTCAGGATTTAGTCGGAAAATACATGCAAGAAAATCTATTTTGGAGAATCTATGCTGATATTAGCAGGTTAAAATTTATTCCCTTATTTCACCAACTTCTTGACTCTCCTCTGGCATATCTTTCGGCGAACGTTCTTGTTCTAAACGATTTAATATAGACAGTACTTTACTACCACGTTCGATCCCAGTATCTTCAATAAATACTACCTCCGGCGTTCGACGCAAACGCACTCTTGCTCCAAGTTCGCTACGAACAAAACCTGTGGCTGATTTTAAACCAGCCATTGTTTGAGCTTTTGCTTCTTCCGTTCCGTAAACGCTCACATAGATTTTAGCATGCTGGAGGTCGCCAGAAACGTCAACATTGGTGACACTAACCATACCGCTACCTACCCGATCGTCTTTAATACCGTTAAGCAGCAATTGACTAACTTCTCGCTTAATTAATTCCGCGACGCGAGATACACGGCGATTTGTAGCCATAAACTAATTCCTCCTAACAGAGGTTGTACCACTAATACCCTCGCGAATAACGCGAGATTTTTTTACTAAACCAGCTTGCTTGGAACACACTATAGTGAGTATTTTTCAGCAACATCCACCTGTAGATCCGTATATGGATCTATTTGGTTGTTATGTTTCCTGTTTTCCATCTCAACCGATATCAATGATTGACAGTTGAAGTTACTATCTTAGTACTTGTGCAAGTGTTTAAATAGTCTGCCAGGGTTACAACCAGTTCCCAATATATCACCATGATGCCTGTAACGATAGCGATTTTGGATGGTGCTAATGAAACTTTAATGTAGCCATTGATGCAGTGAGTATCTATAGTCCTCTATATGTGTCAATTAGTGTTTTTATTTAGTTTTAAAATTAGTTTTAAATTTAGGGATCGTTACACTAACATGGGGGCGTTCGCCCCCAAAATCTAAATTTCATCAAGTTGTACTTAAACCTAGCATTGCCCGCAATGTGAAAGTTAAAAAAACTAAAGTACCTACAAAGATCCCCACAATGGCGATTGAGGTTATTGGACGTTTTAACAGTGGAATCACAGGGGCAAAAGTGTTTAACAACAAGCCCAACAGAGTACTGATGAAATAGCGTTGATAGCGAATAACGTTGTCCCAAAATCCGTCAAACATGTTGACTTAGAGTTTATTTTTCTAAACAATACGGCTGTTTGTTTGATTTGCCAACAGCAGTTTTATTGTAATCTACGACTTGCCACTTCCTAAATTTAAACCTAAATTAAAACATTCGGAATTAATAATCCTAATTATTAATTAACTACCAAAGTATAGCTAGGATCTTAATGGAGAGAATGAGATGCTACGACGGTAAGATAATATATGATTCTCCAATTCTCATAATCAATATAGGTAAATTTAATTACAATTTAATGTTACGTGAAGTATATAAACCATCTTTACCCCGTCCGTTTCTTAAATGGGCTGGGGGTAAAGGCAGACTAATAGGACAGTACATTAAGCACTTTCCCACCAATTACCGCAATTATCACGAACCTTTTTTAGGTGGTGGTGCCGTATTTTTTTACTTAAGGCCTAGGTTATCTATATTAACAGATATTAATCCCGATCTTATTACTACTTATTGCTGTGTCAGGGATCGCTTGCAAGAATTAATTTCGTTACTGAAAGAACACGAACATTATCATTCTAAGGATTACTATTATAATCTACGTGCAAAACCGGGCAAAAACGATGTAGAAATTGCGGCTCGATTTATTTATCTCAACAGGACTTGTTTTAACGGACTTTATCGAGTTAACTCCAAAGGCGAGTTTAATGTACCTTTAGGTAGATACAATAACCCGAAAATTTGTCAGATAGATTTGTTATTTTCTGCATCTGAATTACTCAAAAATGCTGAAGTGAAAGTTGCGGATTTTGAGCAAATTTTAGATCGCGCTCGCGGTAGTGATGATTTTGTATATTTAGACCCGCCCTATCACCCAATTAGCGACACTAGCTATTTTACCGCTTACAGTAGGCATCCCTTTGGTGAAATCGAACAAACACGATTACGAGACAGTTGTGCTGAATTAGCTTCGCGGGGCGTAAAAGTTATGATATCTAACTCTGATTGCCAATTCATTAGGCAAATTTACAGTGAAGTAAACTTCAATATTTACCCTATTAAAGCCAACAGGGCAATTAATTCTAATGTCAAAAAACGCGGCACTGTTGATGAGTTAATAATTACATCATATTAACAGCGAAAATCAGGCGAAATACTGATACTAAATATGCTTGCTAGTCCAAGCGATAAAGCGATCTAAAGTATAAACGCCAACTAAATTGTGATTATCTTTAACTCTTGCTTTTAACCAGTCAATTGCTCCTCCTCGCATTCCTTCTCCACCAATAACTATGATGGTTGGAGCAGGATATGAATTTTGAATGTTTAAGTTTAAATAAGGAAATTTTTCATCTACAGATCCACCACTTTCTTGCCATTTACATTCGATGATTAAACCTTTAGGCATTTCAGGTAAACCAACGACGAAAAAATCAACATAAATATCTGTATGATAAATCCCCGTCCCAATATGTACTTGTTTGGCATAGCGTTTGGGCAAAAGAATTGAATTGAGAATAAATTCTCTTTGTTGTTTTTTGGGTAAATGGGGAGATATCTGGAAATAATTGTACGTCCTTAATATATTCTCAACTTGATTTTCTAAAATTATCCCAGATTTATTTGCTCGTGCACCCTTTGTTAATACCATCTTTTGGGTCTCTGCTATAAATGCCGACTATTTTAAATTTTCGCGGAAATAGCAGATTTTTTTCTTTTACTTAATATGAATTATCCATTTCTATTTTCAATCTCTATAAAACATTAAAAATGACGGTTTTTGATGGTACAGATGCACTCGACAAAGATACAAATGTATTAATAGAAATGTCTTAATTCTATCGAGAAAGACTCATGAATTAAATGAACTTTTCAATGCAATAATTAACTGGATATCCGAGATCTGAGGGAACAACTCTTAGCTTTTTTTCTCACACAAATGATGATTCTGTTTGAATTATTCGGTCTGTGAAAGGTTTGAAATTCTTTACTATTCCTTCCAAATTTGGAAAAGATAAGATGAAGTAGATTGAATATCGGCAGCTATCATGCTTAACTAACTATAATGAGCGACGAAATAAAGCCAAAAATGATGAATTACTTTAGGTTTTGCAAATAAAAGTTCATTAGGCTTTAGCTTGTTAGCGCTTCCTGGCTAGTGTTACGGATATTCCATGCAAGTTCTAGTAACTGAGACCAACGTTTTTGTAATTGCTTAGGAGTACATTTAAGCTTTTTGGCAATAGTTTGGTCGCTTTCTTGAGTTGTCTTGAGTTGGAACATCTGCCGTTGTTGCTCGGAGAGTTGGTTCCAGAAGTTATCCCATTGGTTAGAAGACAATCCTAATTTTTGTTCTAGTCCAGCACCTAACCATTGATGAACTAATTGCCAGTGATGGGTGCGAGCAAACTTTTCCACATGATATTTGAAACGTTGTTGCAAATAATCCCTTTGGCGACTAGTTAAACCAAGAATTTGATCTATCTCCGGCGCACTTAAATCTTGAAGTTTGAGGGCAAGATAATTTATACAATCTTGTTGACCTTGGGACTCTAGGTATTTGACTAGTTCATTAACTACACGGCTGCGCTCCGCATCCTCTGCAATATCGTACTGAGATTGAGCAACCATTTGTGCTCTAACTTGCTGTACTGCGGAATTGCGCTGATAAGCTTCTGCATCTTCCGATCTTGCCGATTCCACAGCCATTTCAATATCTACAGTCGTTTCTTGGGGCTGACGACGGCTAAAGCCTTGGGCACGCAAAATAATCAACTGTTGATTACAACGTCCGGGTAAATTAATTCGACGCTTGGCATATTGTTCTGTAAATGCCATATATTCCGCTAGTTGTAAGCGAGTCCGGGGAGTGTAATCTTCAGGAAGTTCATTTTCTCTCCGGAAGGCTTTAATTGCTTCGATATAGAACGCTTGTAAAAAATCTTCTATTAAGTTGTAACGTCCATCAAAGCTGAGATGACCATTGGGAGTAGAAATATGCCGGTAAACCATCGCTCCCAGGCTACTATGTAATTCTACCCTTCCTCTTTGGGAACCGAGTTTGTAGTAACGCAGGCACTTTTGTAACCTGTGACGTGCCAAAGTCATTTTCCAGGAACTGATTTCACCTGAAGTTTGAATTCGAGAGCTTTTTGTACATATACGTTCTACTTCGTAAGCGATGCGCTTGGCTAAAGCTTCTACACCTTTATGAGATCCGACCTTAACTTGAGGCTGTATTTCCTGACACAGTAGTTTTACGAATGAATCATGAGATATTGGGGAAAATTCAGTACTAGAAACTTGTGTTTCTGATTCGGGTTTGCAAGTTGGTAGATTAGCAAGGTTGACTTTCATAATTTTTTATGAGATTGGTATAGCACCATTAACTACAATTGATTGAGACAGTACCAAAAGCGATCAGAGTACAGGGTTAAATGTTTTCCTAGCCCGATGCTGCCATCTATTAGCTCTGCTTGTGGTTACCGCTTACATATATGACTGTAAAAAATCTAAAAAAGTTACGGTGATATTCATGTGTCGGTTTATTGGCAAGCAACTTTAATTGTGAGTGGCACACCACCCAAAAAAATTAGGATAAATACATTCAAACCCTTGATAGAATTAAGTTTGCCGTGATTTGTGGCAGACTTAACCTCCGGGTTTTGAGTATGACAATCCTAAAACTGGAGCACCCCGGCTAGTGTTTTAAAAAACATTGTTCTTGCTGTAGCAGTAATTTTCTACAGCCAGACTTCAGCTTCCTGCCAACCCAAGCCTTGTCGAATAATATTCGGTGGGTCTCCTGTTAAGTCGATAATTGTGGATACGTCGATTGTTGGTTCTTTGCCGGTGTCTACAATGACATCAACAAAATTTTCCAAATGGTCAAATAATTCCATTCGTGTCATTGGTAGATTTATGTCTTCTGTTTCTGTTGCTGGGAAGTGGGCGGAAGTGGAGATAATTGGATTACTTAGAGCTTCCAATAAAGCCAAGCACACGTTGTGCTTGGGTACCCTAATTCCAGTTGTTTTACGTTTGGGGTTTTGCACCAGCTTTGGAACCAATTTCGTCGCGGGTAATAGAAAGGTATAAGGACCGGGAATCAACCTTTTCATGATTCGATAGGCAGCATCACTCACGAAGGCGTAAGATGCAACATTAGAAAGAGAGGGGCATAGAAATGTTAGGGGTTTATCATTTGCTAGGCTTTTTATTTGCCGCACTCGCTCTACTGCCGACTTTACAGTCAAATCACAACCAATTGCATAGACTGTGTCTGTGGGATAAAGCATCAATGCACCACGCTGCAGCGCTGCTTTTATTTCTTCTATTCGGCGTATTTGCGGATTATCAGGATGGACTGTCAGAATTTTTGCCATAAATCGCTGGAAGAATGGGACCGGAGGAAAAGTCAACAAAACTCTCAACAAACGCAGCAGCAAGTTTTAAGAGTTAGTCATTAGTCTGAAGATTCTCATTCTTGGAATCAGGATATAAGAATCAGTTGTCAGCATTTCCTTACAGGAAATATTTTCGCTATCGTACCTCCCTCAGGGGAGCAACACCTAATTCATTCGTATATTTAAGCGTTCCAAACAGGCATAATTTACCCTGAGGGCATAAAAATTCTCCATAGAGTTTCAGCCTAAAGCTAGAAAGGCAAGTGTTTTCAGGAATTTTAACCATGAGTAAAATTATTTATCTTCAATGTCCAACAGGTATTTCCGGTGATATGTTTTTGGGTGCTTTGGTCAGTTTGGGAATTCCTTTGGAGTACTTAATAAACAAGTTGAATCTGTTAGGAATTGGAGGTGAATATCGCCTGAGGGCTGAACTTGTTCGCAGGGGAACTCAAGAAGCGACAAAAGTAGATGTCGATTTAGTTTGCGATCGCGCTCGGGAACATCAACACCATCACGGGCGTCATCTACCTGAGATTGAAAAAATTATCGTAGGGGCTCAACTACCTCAAAGAGTAGAAAAATGGAGCTTAGCCATATTTCGGAACTTGGCAATTGCAGAGGGATCGGTGCACGGAATAGATCCCCAAAAGGTTCATTTTCATGAGGTAGGAGCAGTAGATGCGATCGTTGATATTGTTGGGACTTGTTTGGGGTTAGACTGGCTGGGAATTGATAATAATGAGCGGGAATTTCCATTATTATTCTGTTCGGAACAACCTACTGGCGGCGGGACCGTTCATGCAGCCCACGGTGAGATGACGGTACCGGTTCCAGCCGTATTAAAGTTGTGGGAAATGCGTGGTTGTCCGGTTTATAGCAACAACATAAATAAAGAATTAGTCACTCCTACAGGTGCTGCGATCGTGACGACTTTAGCAAGCGATTTTGGTGCACCCCCATCCATGAGTATCGAAAAAGTTGGATGGGGTGCAGGTTCTATGGATTTGGCAGTTCCCAATATTTTACGTTTGTGGGTTGGGGATCGCACTACAAAACCAACTAATACCCATAATTTTGCACAGACAAATATCAGTCCTAGTCTGGAAAAAATTTATGTTTTGCAAACTCAAATAGATGACTTGAGTCCCCAAGCCATTGGCTATATTTTTGAAGCCTTATTTAACGTAGGAGCTCTAGATGTCTTTACCCAAGCCCTTGGGATGAAAAAATCTCGTCCCGGAATATTGCTAAGTGTAGTTTGTCCTCCCGCAAAAATAGCTGACTGTGAAGCAGTATTATTTCGCGAGACAAGTACTTTGGGAGTGCGGCGTTTGCTCCAAGAACGGGCTATCTTGCAAAGACAAATTCAATATGTTGAAACTGAATACGGTGAAGTTAGGGTAAAGGTTGCATGGAAAGGAAATGGAGAAGAAAAATTAATAATCAATGTTCAACCTGAATTTGAGGATTGTGCCGAAATAGCCCGCAATCAAAATGTTCCATGGCGAGAGGTTCAACGTCTGGCTCTCCAGAACTGGTACCAAAAGCAAGCTTCTGAGATGCAGCAATAATTTCATGTTCTGCCAAGCAGGATAATCAATCCCAACTCATATATCTCAGGACTGACGCAAAATAAACGTAATTACGTAATTACGTTAGTGTAACTTTTCCGTAAGGAAAAGCGATAGCGTACACGCGCTACCTGCGGTCCTGTACGCTTACGCGCTTACGCTAACCCTGTACTGCATTCCGGTTGCAATGACCAATCTTCATTGCATAACTCTTTTTGTTGCTACGGGCGATTAAAACCTTTGGATTGAGCCCTAGCAAAGCTTAAAAAAATCAAATAAATTTATACAATAAAAGCAAATATATCCAATTATCTAATTTAATTAATTTTTGAGTATATTTATACAGATTTGCACAAGTTATATATGCATTGATTTTGTCCAAATTTGACAGTGATAAAAAAAATGCATGAGACAATTAATTCTCATGCATCCCATAAATTTTTATGATTTATCCAGAAAATTGTCTTGAAGTTACCAAAAATTAAGACTAAAGCAAATGTTCTTTTACCACCACCAGGTAAATTGAGCAAACAGTCAATTACTTAGTTAACAATGTTTTGAGGCAGATTGCTAGCTGTTTCTAAAGGTTGTTGAGTTGCTTCAACTTCATCTCCAACTACTTTGCTAGCTGTTTCCAAAGATTTTTGAGTTGCTTCGACTTCATCTCCAACTACTTTGCTAGCTGTTTCCAAAGATTGTTGAGTTGCTTCAACTTCATCTTCAACTACTTTGCTAGCTGTTTCTAAAGGTTGTTGAGTTTCTTCAACTTTATCTTCAACTACTTTGCTAGCTGTTTCTAAAGGTTGTTGAGTTTCTTCAACTTTATCTTCAACTACTTTGCTAGCTGTTTCCAAAGGTTGTTGAGTTGCTTCAACTTTATCTTCAACTACTTTGCTAGCTGTTTCCAAAGGTTGTTGAGTTTCTTCAACTTTATCTTCAACTACTTTGCTAGCTGTTTCCAAAGGTTGTTGAGTTTCTTCAACTTTATCTTCAACTACTTTGCTAGCTGTTTCCAAAGGTTGTTGAGTTTCTTCAACTTTATCTTCAACTACTTTGCTAGCTGTTTCTAATTTTTCTGCTGTAGCTTTAATATCTTGGCTGGTCTTATCTTCTATAGTTTCGGCAGTTTTTTCTAATGTAGTACTAGTAGTTTCGATATCTTCACTGACTTTAGTTTCTAGATTACTTGCAGCTTCTTCTACAGGTGCTTGTACTTCTTCCTGTATCTCAGTAGTTAAATTGCTAGTACTATCTTGAATCAGATGTGACAAATCTTCAGTACCTTCTTTGAAGGTATTTGCAAAATTATTTGCATTTTTAATAGCTTCATCAAAAATTTCTTTGGCGTTGGTACCTAAATCTTCGCCTACAGATGGAGAAGTCGTATTGTACGCGGATATGGTACTACAAGCTTGTGTAAAAAACAAAAATATTCCCGCAATTAAAGTAATTAGAATTTGCTTGAACTGAATTTTTCTTAGCCAAGTAAATAAACTATTCATACTCTTGAACACTCCTATATTCTCTACATGTTTGACAATCTACATAGATTCGCTTTGACTAAAAACAAAACGAAATATCCTTAATCCATGAACTGATTTTGATAAAATTTACGATTAGTATAAAAGCAAATGAAACAATATAATTTTTTTTTTGGATAAACACTTCTTTGAGAAAATTAATCTGTATATTGTTTAGGAGTAATGCTAAAACCAATATACATAAACAGATATATAATCTATTGGCAAAATTGAGGGATAAACTATTATAAATATAAATTATATATCTGTTTTTGTTTATGCTATTTACATGAAA
The DNA here is from genome assembly GCF_001456025.1 of Mastigocoleus testarum BC008. Taxonomy (GTDB): domain Bacteria; phylum Cyanobacteriota; class Cyanobacteriia; order Cyanobacteriales; family Nostocaceae; genus Mastigocoleus; species Mastigocoleus testarum. Next base: position 22,543 of record NZ_LMTZ01000077.1, on the reverse strand, counting down.
TTAGCGGAAATATAATAATTTTATCTGATATATAAATATTGCTCGAGATACAAATTTTACACAGGAATAACCATATAAAAATATCTAGCTTTAACAATTAAATTCTAAGCAATCAGATGAAACCTCCACATTCCTAAAGAAATTATTAATAAACTTTATAAGCTGACTTACACTCAAATTGTATAAATAAACTGAATTAGCAATACCTACAATCTGCTACTAGTAATTAGCAAAATATTTTTCGTTAATAGTTTTGCCAATATTGGCTATATGGGACACGATCGAAATTACCTCTGCTAAATAGTAAAGAGATAAATGCTAAATCTCACAAATAGGAAAATAACATCATATTCTACAAAAAGCTATATTTTTTTGACTATCTTCTGGCAGATTATGGAAAGCTAGTTTCTGTCTTAAGAAATATATTGCTTATTCTGTACCTAAGTCACTGCAAACATTAAAATTACTTATGCTAAGCTTGTCTCGAGTCACTCTCCTCCCCTCTCATCGGATTACTTTGTTTGTGAATTAATGGGAAGTTAAAAAATGGAGCCAATAACATAGCCAGTTTTGCATTGATGCCTGACGAAACAGCAATACAAAACATTTTGATATTTTAGATGTCAATAGCCAATTAATAAATCTAAAAAGAAAAGATAAATTAATATTAAGATTAAAATTTAGTTAAATGATGAAACTATAAAGTTTAGAAGCACCTGAATTGTTGAAAATCATAGTTCGGTAAAATAACTGCATACCTTTTTAGTATTTTTTTGTACACAAATCAAAATTATATATTCAGCTTAAATTAGTCTGGCTGTTAGAAAATAATAGATATGGCTCAGATAAAAAATTAGTATTTTGAAGTAGTGTAATTTTTTTCCTTAGTAAAAGTTTGGATTATTTTTAATCGCCGAAAGTACTAATCACAAAAAATCAAAGTTGATATCTTATTAATTAATAGAAAATTAAAGTTAAATTTAAAACTTGTAGTATTCAGAACATAAACTCAAATATAAATTAACAAAGTTGTCTGTAAGCTTGGTGAATAAATATATCTTCCCATATGATTTGATGTGGCTATTCCCAATTATAGTTGTTGTTTAAACTACTAAAATGAAGAAAAAAATTATTCCCTTCTTAAAATACCTAATTCTAGGTATAACACTATTTTTTTTATTTAAAACCCTAGCCAGTAATTGGGATAAAATCACTCTAGAAATCGGACAAATTAGTAACGCAGAACAAATAATTTTAGCGATTGCAACTGGGGTGACTTTACTCGCACATACTTGGTCGGGATTAGTATGGACTTGGATAATCAAAGAGTTTGACCAAAGAACCGATTCTTCAGGATTGATACCTGTATATCTACATACAAACTTAGCCAAGTATCTTCCTGGTAACGTTTGGCATTATATTTTGCGGGTTAATGCTGCTACTAAAGCCTGTGGTTCGACTGCTGTAGCCGCTTTAAGTGTAATTTTGGAACCGCTATTAATGGCAGCAGCAGCTTTAATTACTGTTTTAGTTGGGGGAATATTCGTTGCTTATAATACATCAGCTTGGATCGTAATTGCACAAGTTTTCGCCTTGGCTGTTGTACTTTGCGGGATCCACCCATGGATTTTAAATCCAGTTGTGATTTTTTTACAACGCTTAAAAATCAAAAAAAATCAAAGTGGAAGCATGTCCAGTATGCTTAAGAGCATTCGTAGATATCCTTTGTTACCCCTACTTGGAGAGATAGGTTTCTTAGGATTGCGTAGTATCGGCTTTATTCTCACCCTTTATGCAATTGGTCCGGTAGATTTAAATCAACTACCCTTACTCGTAGGAGCTTTTAGTTTTTCTTGGTTACTGGGTTTAGTTACCCCAGGAGCACCTGGTGGTCTGGGTATATTTGAAGTTACTGCAATTGCAATTCTTCAGTACACTATTCCTGAAGCGCAAATAGTGACGGCTACAGTTTTATATAGAATCATAAGTATAATTGCAGAAAGCGTAGCAGCTGGTTTGTCTTGGTTAGATAGATATTTATTCGCTTAATTATTTACTACGTCCCTTGATTATTTACTATGTCCCTTGATTAAGGAAAAGACATGGTAACCTTCTAAGTCTGCTTTTGAATTACTTTTAGTTTCCATATTAATCAGATTATATTCAACGTCATCTGCATAAATTGCAAAGGTAATATTGAAAATCTCAAGAAAATTAATTATTTTTTGACATTCTTGCTCTGGATAACTTTCGTAGTAGCAAATCAGATTTCCAATTCTCATTTCTAAATGATTACGAGCATTTTTGCACACTAAAATAATTTTTAGTAGTATCACTACCAGAGTTAAGGGATGTCCTTCTTCAAGCAAAGAAATAAATATTGGTGATGGTTTACTCCCATTTTCGACGGTGAGAAAATCAATTACTTTGGTGCAAGTTCTGAGAATTAATCCTTGACTGACTTGGTAATCGTGATATTTTTGCTTCCAGTTAAAAAGTTTGTTTGATAGTTGTTCTCGAATATATTCAATTTCCGTTTCTTTTTTAAGAGAAAAAATCAAGTATTTTTCAAAGCTTACTTTAAACTCTTGAAAATTTTGACTTTGAGTTTGTTTTAGAAAAATATTGGCAATGTTAGCGTGGCTAAATATTCCTTTTTTTATGACGATTGATTTGATTAGACATAAAACCTTTTCCCCTAAAATACTAGGATTTTGATATTTATTTACATGGGAATAGTTAGATTGGGAGTGAGCAATATACATTGCTAATTCGAACTTATATTTATCCTTGAGCTTTTTAGATAGTTTTTTTGCAGCTTCTTTTTGTTCTATAGGATTATCTTTATTTAAATATTGATTAACTAGTAAATAAGAACGATAGCGATTTACCCAATGATTTTGAAATTGTCCTTCATGTTTGGATACAAATAAATTTAACCCTTTATAATCATCACTGTTAATAAAGTTTTTAAGCCAAGAACGAAATATATTGAGCTTGGGAAATCTTGTGATCTGTTCCTGAGGTTTATATTCAGCAAATAGATGAACTAAGTCTTGAATATACTTGTGATTTCTACGACTTTCCCAATTATTGATAAGTATATAGCAGCATCGCTTTAGGGTATTACGGAATTCAATTTCATCACAGCCGACAAAAATCTCGTATATTCCAAGATATGCATCAGTTTCGTATATTTCTAAAGGCTCGATAAATAAATATTTGAATTCATTTAATACATCCTTTGGATGTGAGACTTTAACAATTTCTAATAAAAAACAATATAGTTTATCTTGTAGTGTTTGTATATTAAGCGTTAACTGCTCACTCGTTGAAATCAGATGACGACCCTGAATTCTTAGTAACCTACTCTCGCTCATTATAGTTACTCAAAACTCGAACATTAGGTATTGATAGTTTTCTCAGCTTAACCTTAGTATTCTGCACTATCAATGTGATATTCCATATCTAATTATTTCTTTTACACAACTCTGACAGAATATTAAAATACGACTTTAAAATACTTCGGAATTCAGTAGAAAATACTTAATTATTATTTTTTTTATACTTTTTATTTCCGTACAAAACTTTGCTAGTAATAGTTTTCTATTTAATTTTTTATTTCACAATTTTATTAATAGGACTTACGCAACGTAAGCGGATCCGTAAGGTAGCGCAGCTATAGGTATTACGTCTCCCAAAGGGAGATAGCAATGTCGCTAATACTAGCCCGCAGCGTAGCTGTTAGCAAAGCGTGACCGACTCCGTCGGAAGGAAGAAGGTTTGAGTGGAAGATGTCACAAAAATTCAATTGCAGCATCAACATAAAGTTTCAAAAGCTCCCATCCAACCGTTAATTAACCCTTGGGCTAAAATCTTTAAAAAAGAATATCCAAGTTGGTTTGTGTAAGTCTTGGTTTTATGAGAGATAAAGATTGTCGCACGGTATGTTTATTTCACTTCACAATAAAAAATATCGATAGTAAGAGACTATCCTTACTACCGAACTTATAATTATTTAATTTATCTAATGGGGGTGGAGGGACTTGAACCCTCACGACCTTTTACGGTCAACGGATTTTCATCCTCTCGCAGCTTTCGCTACTGTCTACAAGCTAAATCAACTCTTTAGACTTTGAGAATTGGACTCTCCCTTTACCCTCGTCCTAAACGTTAGGGTAGCTCCCGTCGAGTCTCTGCACCTTCCAAATTAAAGATAGTAAATCTTAATTGGCTTGGCTCAGGATTGCCATGTCTGTTAATTAGATTTAGGTTTCCCTGAGTTTGAGAGCTTCCACTTGAAAGATTTCTCTATCAAGGCTCAGTTTTCTAAGTCCGTAGCGTCTACCATTCCGCCACACCCCCGAAACTGAACATAACTGAAGACTTTTTAGACCTGTTGCTAAGCTAGGCCCGAAAAAACCTCCTCATATATTCCAGCATGAATTGTATTTTTTGTCCATTAAATTTTGAATTTTTTTTTTCGACCTCTTGGGATTAAGTATGAACATTTGCAGTTTACTGTAATAAATCAACAGTGTTCAAAAATCTTACAAGTCTCTCCAGTATTGACTTTTAAGTTATACTATCGTCAAAATAATGACTTCTTGAAACTAAAGAATTTTAGGAAAGTAAATAAAACCAAACACAAAAACAAAGTACGAAGGTTAATGTGAAATAAATTAAAAGCAAGCGTTATGATAATATAAGGCCTTGTGCTGCAGCTTGCAGTATTTTCGTTATTGCTCGAGGAACCACACCGTTAAGGCAAAGGAACTAAGGGCTAAGGCTTACCATTAACCAAACAAACTCCGTGGAGTTCGGTCTAGTATTGCTAGACTTTTTCAAGCGGAACATGTTGTATGTCCTTAATGAGTACAAAGTAAAAGAGATGCTTGTAGCGCTACTATATCTGGCTTTGGCAGGAACTTACTTATTAGTCATGCCTGTTTTTATTTTGCTATATCTCAATTTTCGCTGGTATGTTGCCAGTTCACTAGAGCGCGCTTTTATGTACTTTTTAGTTTTCTTTTTCTTCCCTGGTTTATTGTTGCTCTCGCCCATCGTAAACTTGCGACCCCGGCGACGCAAAATTGTAGTGTAGTCCTAATTGGTAGGTCATAAATTGGATGCGACGCATTGACGCGATTGGAATTGGTTTAGGTGTTTTTGTTGCAGGTGGTTTGATATATTTGGTGCTGCAACAAGTTGGTTTAGATAGCCAGTCTGCTGGTATTTGGAGCCAGGTATTACTAGTTGGCGGTTTGCTTGGCTGGTTATTCACCTATCTGTTTCGTGCAGTGGGCAATAAAATGACCTACCATCAACAACGGGAAGAATACGAACAAGCTTTTTTTCAAAAACGTTTGGATGAACTTTCTGAGGAAGAATTAGCAAAAATACAAGCTGAGATAGAACAGGAAAAAATGAATAACTAAACATATTTTGTAAATAGATTTTGTGTTTTCATCTATTCCTAACTCTGTTAAGCGCTTATATTTTTCTTAGAAGTTCAAAATTACTATTAATTTTTATTATTCATTTGAAATTTAATTGTCTGTCATTATTCGTCTGTAGTTATCAAGTTGACGTAGTCAGAACAATAAAGTAAATCGTTAACTGCAGTCGGAATTATCAAGGGGAATTTTAAATTTAACTACTGTGGAGTAGATATTCTTGTCCCCCACAAAAATTGATTAAATCTACATCGGTTAATCTGTAGGACTACGCAATAAGGTTAGGACATTTGTAATCCTGTTTGTACTACGGACATGTTATGGCTAGAGCGTTTATGGCGTCGGCGGATCCCCAAGGTGACGTTAGTGATAGCCTCTAGTCTCTAGCTTCTAGCCTCTAGCTGCGCTACCTACGATGTCTAGTGGTTTCATAAATGAAATTTAAAATCTTTAGGATTGCGCCCCTAGCTTTTCAAGCCAGTCCCAGCAGGTAATAATATTTTTACTAACTTTAAATATTTTTCAGATAAAATTTCAAATAAATGTAAAGATTTGCCTGTATATCGGAGATCTGGAGCTAAAGTAAATTCTTGTAAAATCCGGACGTCCGGTCTGTCAATCTGTAATATGACTCAATTATTAATTTTGATGGAATTGGAAGAGAATATTAAAAATATATAACTCTAATGTTTGTTATCATCTCTTCGAGTAGACAATTTAACGGATATGATCTTGAATATATAAGGCACATATTAGACGGTGAAAAAACTATTTATTATTACCGTTAAGGTACAATTTGTTAAAGTATAAATTTTATGAAAAGTCTTCTAGGGTAGTAAATTTATGAATGTGAGAGAGTGTAATTGTTTATCAGTAAATATTGGTTTCGTGGTTAGGGGGCAAAGACGATGAGTGAAAGTATGGCATTTATCGGTGGTGTCGCTGTAGCAGGCTTAGCGGCACTTTTGCTATTAAAAGGAGCTGGTGGGAATGCAGCACAGAATTTTTCCATATCTTCCCAGCAACCACAGCAACCTGTAGTTGCTCCACCTGCAATTCCACCTGCGAATCAATATTCTTATGTACCGCAAAATCCTTCATCTTCTCCTGGGAGCCTAGTCAACGAGCAACTACGCTCTGATGTGGATCGCGTGAAGTTGCAAATGGAAAACATGCAACGGGAAAATGATCGACTGAGAAATCGTAACGAGCAGTTGCAAACTCAAATTAGTCAACAATATCAAGCACAGTTACAGGTTCTAAATCCTCAAACTATTCAGCATACTCCACAACAAGTCGCTTCACCTCTTGCTGTTGAAAATCAGTGGTGGTCTTCAGGTATTTTGTGGGGAGCAGTTGGTGGAATGGCTCTTACTGTCGGTGGTGGAGTTGTGGTAGCGGGAGTTTCTGCTTTGTTTTCCCAAAAACCACGTTCTACTCGTGCTGTACAGGTAATTCATCCTTATAATTCTCCTAATCCAACATTAACTCCTGTGAGACGTGCGGAATTTTTGCCACCACGCCCAGAACACAGAAGGGCTGAAGCTACAGAATATGAGGATATATACTAAATATTCTTTATATTGTCTGACATTTTTTCTTGTCTGATTAATCTAGAATCTCATTTTAAGAAACCTCCACCACATAGTTGCGCGGAGGTATTATCTTGTTTGCAGAATTGTCTTTATCCTGGGTTTGATCGGAATTGCGCTCAAAACCCTAAATTAATTTATGGAGATGGATTATTGCCTATAAAGGTTAGGACATTTTTACCATTACAGCATCTACACAATTACAAAACTCTTCAAATTTATAGTATCGGAGCACAAAACCCACGCGCTTCAGTGGTGGGATATAGTGCAAGCACCTTACCCTACGGGATGGCTTCACCGGATGAGGTGCAGTTCAAATCTTTTATAATCAATCTCTCCAATACTCTGAAGCACTAAGTCCTTTTTCCTTCTTGATAACAGAACTCCTTGAGGACGCTTTCCCAAACCCGAACCGAAATTATGAAGGCGTCATCGTATCTCATAATTCACCATAGAGTGATTATTCTTGGTTATCTACGCCCGCTTGATTTAAATATATAACACTGCGTAATTGGGTTAGAAGATTGATGAATTTAAAAAACTTTCACTTGCGCCTAATACTATATGAGAAATGTATAGAAAAATAGTTCTCGTTAACTCGTAATACTAACAGCTGCATGTATGCACAAATACATAATGACAAATTTTTGCGTATAAATCCATTTTCTCTAATTTCGAATTTCAATCATAATTTTATATTTTTTTGAAATTTAAAATTATACGATTTCAAAGACTAAAATTTAGAAATGAAAAAATAGACTAGAGAAAATAGTGTATTTTATATAACTTTGTAGTATAACTGCAACAACTGCAAACATGATAAAAATAGGAGATTTAGTCAAATAAGATAGTTTAATTGACAGCCGTAAATTTATCAGCAAAAAAAGTGTATTTTTTTATATTTTTCCGTTATGATTTATTTAACAGTCAAGCCTTGGATAAATATAATACAGTTTATAAAACAAGAAAAATTACTGAGAAAGTTTTGTGAATAGTGATTAATTGTGTATAATCCACAGGTAATATTACTTAAGTGTGACCTTCAAAAGTTTAAGATTCGGCAAGCAACCTGGTGCATACTTCCACTTATCAGAGTGCTTGAGTTCAATATAATTACTTGAGCAGGCAAAACTGGGGATACTCCTCGGAATAACCCAGGCACAATGACCTTATTATTTTGTTCGCCTTCCAAGAGTTCAGTTAGAAGTAAGACGAAAATTGCGATACTCCAAAAAGCATACCTGCTAAGCATTGCTTTCATGGTGTGGTTCCATTACATCTCGGTGTGGAGAAAGTCAACGCAAATTAAAGTTTTGCTGTCAAAAATTATCATGGATGACAAATGATTCATTTATTTGTCTACATCTGTGCGTTTAACTTGTTTTAATTATTTTCAATTTTGCTCGTGGGTAAAATACTGATTTTGTGGAACATGTCAATATCAAATAATATCTTTTTGCTTCCTATCATTTTGAATTATTTTGAATCTGAAATATACATTTATATTTCAAAGTTTAATTACAAGGTGGCATCCAGCATCAAAAAAAATCAACAATATTATTGTTGAGGATATTGGATATTAGATAATATGCTCTTAGAACAAAAACAAAGATTTTGTAAAGGAGTAATAAAAAACTCTATTTATGTGAAGATAATGTAAAACCTAGAATGAAATATAAGGAATCAACCTTAACTTGCTGATGTCCTAATGGATTGCAAGTTGTAATTTGGTTTTAGCCATGATTTCAGGCTTTCATTTCTTTTGAAAGCTACTAATGTCAAGCTAGTATCGATTTTAGCGATCTGACAAAGTGATTCTGAGTTCAGAGCTTTTTTTACTTAAAGATTGAATTTTGGTGTTGAAATACACATATATTTGAGGAGTTGGGTTGTATTTGCCATGACAATAAAAAAATCACATCTTTACCCTTCTGAAGCATTAGTAAGTATATATCTATCTCGGGAAAGAAATATTCTTAAAGTAAGATTGAAGAGTTTGTAAAAGTGTTTGCGAATCAGCTAAAAATGGATGAGTTTCTGATAGTTTCTCCATAATGTAACTGGAAGCATCCTCACATCTTTAACGTATAAAAAAATACGCTAAAGTACAGTCTTTTGTAAATATAAAACCCTAAAAAATTTGGGAAATATACATACACCATTGATGCCTTCCCATGAAACAGATCAGCTCCTGGTTGAGGCATAACGGCCTCTTTTTAACTTTTTTATTTTTCGGTATTTATACTTACGGTAGTGGAGTAAGTATAGCCCAAAATGGAACGATAAATAATACAGCTACTGCCAGAACCGACAATCAACCTGACGAACAAGTAGAGTCGAATACTGTAACTCTCACAGCTTCTCAAGCAAACTTAAGGATTATTAAAACTGGGGATCGAGCTGCGGCTGAACCTGGGGATACTGTAATCTACCGGCTCGCAATTGAGAATACTGGAAATGCAGCAACAGAGTCTTTAACCATCAGCGATCGCTTACCTGTGGGCTTGCGGTTTATTTCTAAATCTCTTAAAGGAACTATACAAGGGGGAACAGGAGATAGAACAGTTAATTTAACCGCCAATCAGACCTCCAGTCGCACTATTTCTATTGCAACAAATGAAGTGTTGCAGCCAAATGAAATTTTGAATGTATTTTATGCTCTGGAAGTTACTCCAGACGCTATTAGGGGAGATGGTATAAACGTTGCACAGGTCAATAATAGTCCACCTAGCAGTTTTCGCGTCCGCATTAGGGGTGGTATTCTATCAGATTGTGGCACCCTAATTGGTAGGGTATTCGTTGATAAAAACTTTGATGGCGAACAACAACCAAATGAACCGGGAGTACCGAATGCGGTAATTTTTATGGATGATGGCAATCGGATTGTCACTGATGCCAAAGGTTTGTACTCTTTGCCTGGTGTTGTATCTGGTTCTCGAACAGCTGCCCTCGATCTAAGTAGTTTACCCGGCTATGCCCTTGCTCCCAATAAATATTTCATCGAAAGGAACAGCCAATCACGGTTAGTGAAAATAGCACCTAACAGCATGGTGCGGGTTAATTTTGCGGTAACACCGGCTTTTTCGGAGGAAAAGCGATGAAACGTCAAAAACTAGGAGTATTCATTGCCAAAAATGTTAGTATTTTGCGACTTATCCTCATCAGTCGCAATCGCGCAAGTATGTTATCTGCGGTTTTTGCAACTGTTGTACCGGCATTTTTGGGGGTTGAAGCTGCTTATTCAAGCAAAACTTTTGCTCAAGAATCTGATAAAAATCAAAAAGTAAACTTAAATAAAGGAAGTGGTATTGGCGATCGGTCAACTGTATCTGCTTCAAATAAGTTACTTGATTTCCACCCTCAGGAAAGCCAGAACACTCCTTCATTGGAAGAATCTCTCCAAGAAAAGGCAAACCCTGCAAATACAAACCCTGCAAATACAAATCCTGCAAGTACAAATCCTGCAAGTACAAAGTTTGCTCGTAGCACAAGTGAGTTACGCGAACGACTCAAAAAAGGAAAAAAATATTATAAAAATCAAAAACAGTTTCAAATATCTTCCCAACCAGAAACTGCACAAACTGGTACTGACAAAATCGATAATTTAAAACAAATTCGTCAAGAAGTACCAAAAATTGAGATTGCACCCATAGGGGAACCGCGAATACAAGCTGACGGGCGTTCCACAATTAAAATTCGAGGGGAAATTACCGACGCGAACAATCAACCCATCAATGATGATGTGATGGTAACTTTGACTAGTTCTGCGGGGAAATTTATTGGTGCAGACCAAAATAAAGACCAACCAGGATTTCAGGTTATAGCTAGGGGTGGAGAATTTATAGCCACTCTGAAATCTGGGATTAAGGCGCAACAAGTTCGCATTCGGGCTGCTGTTGTGAAAATTAGAAAGCCATCCCCCAATTTACGTCGAGAAACAGGTCTGTTGGGAAACCCATCATTTCCCCAGCAAACTGACTCTACAGCCTGGAATAGATTTCAAGATGAACCAATTCAAGCCTACACGCAGGTAGAATTTACCACTTATTTGCGACCTTCTTTGGTTACAGGAGTTGTTAATCTTCGCCTTGGTGCTAAAGGTACTGACTATTGGGGAAGCCGGAGTGAATTTCTCAGACCGGGAGACAGTGGTACTGAATTTGATGTTGATGCGGCTGTTTTTGCTACTGGTTCCATTGGAGAATGGTTGTTTACAGGAGCTTTTAATAGCGATCGTCCTTTGAATGAAGACTGTGAAGGTCGAAATCGTTTATTTGGCGGGGTTCAATTTTGCGAACAGAAATATCCCGTCTACGGCGATAGTTCTTCCTTTACTTCCACTGCTCCTTCTATAGATAGTTTTTATGCTCGTTTGGAACGTACTCCTTCTATTCCAGGAGCAGAGCCAGATTACTTCATGTGGGGGGATTACAACACCAAAGAGTTTACTCGGTCTTCCCAGTTGTATACAGCGACGTCGCGACAATTACATGGTTTCAAAGCCAACTATAATTTTGGGAATTTGCAATTTACAGGCTTGTATGCAAATAACATTGAGGGTTTCCAAAGGGACACCTTTATTCCCAACGGTACCAGCGGTAACTATTTCCTGTCTCGACGCTTATTAGTTCCTGGTAGTGAAACCGTTTATTTAGAATCTGAAGAAATTAACCGTCCAGGAACAGTAGTTGAACGCAAACAACTATTTCGCGGTCAGGATTATGACATAGATTATGACCGGGGTACCTTACTGTTTCGGCGTCCAATTTTGGCAACGGAACTCAATCCTGGTTTTGGCACCACTTTAGTTAGAAAAGTAGTAGTTACCTACCAAAATGATGGTGGTGATGATTCTGACTTATTTGGCGGACGCTTGCAATATAACTTCTCCCAGGAAGCCGAAAAAAAATCCTTCGTTGCGGGGAGTTATTTGTTAGAAGACCAAGGCGATCGAGATTTTGAGCTATTTGGTGCAGACTTCCAAGTATCTTTGGGAGATAAAGGTAAAATCATTGGTGAGTATGCTCGTTCTAACAGTGATTTACTCAACGGTGGAGATGTTAGCGGTAATGCTTATCGCATAGAAGCTTTTGGTAAAATTAGTCGCAATTTTGAAGGTACAGCTTATTACCGAGCAGTAGAACCAAATTTTGTTAATAATGCCACGTTTAGCTTTTTCCCCGGACAAACTCGTTATGGGGCATCTTTGCTGAGCAAAATTACTAACACAACCAGCTTGCGGACATCCTACGATATTGAAGAAAACTATGGTGTCGCAGCCAGTAATTTAATTAATTTCTTCGATCTATTTGACCCACAACCACAAGCACGTCCGGGTGAAAGAGTCAATAATGAATTGAGAACTTTCCGGGCGGGAATACTGCAAAAGTTTGGCAATGCAGATTTAAACCTGGAATATGTTAATCGCTCGAGAGAAGATAGAGTTAGCGATCGCTTTGATGGAGATGCAAACCAATTAGTCTCCGGTCTCAAGTTACCCTTAACCCAATCTTTAACTTTTCAGGCGCAAAATGAATTAAATTTGGGCGATAGCGATCCCCTTTATCCAAACCGTACCACCTTGGCAATGGACTGGAAAGCCTATCCGGGTGTGACGTTTCGACTAGCACATCAATTCTACGACCGTAGCGAGCTGCTCAAAGGTAATTCTATTACAACTTTTGACACGCTTTTAGATCATAAATTTTCGGAAAATACAGCCCTGACAGGTCGTTATTCCGTACTTTCAGGCTTTAATGGTTTGCAAGGTCAAGGAGCCGTCGGCTTAGGTCATGGTTGGGCTGTAGCACCAGGATTACGCATGAATGTCGGTTATGAATACGTATTCAAAAACGTGTTTAACGCTACAGGTTCAGGTAATACATTTCCCCAGTATTACGCAGTTGGACAAACTGCATCCTCTTTAGGGCTATTTTCTGGTTCAGTTTATAGCGTGGGTCTGGAATACACGGATAATCCTGACTTAAAAGCTAGTGCCAGGATGGAATATCGCGACGGTGCCGAAGGTAATAATACAGTAATTTCTGCAGCGGCTGCCGGTAAAATATCCCCAGCCCTCACAGCACTTGTTCGTTATCAGCAAGCAGGTGAGGCAAATGTGTTCTTACCTTCAAATGTAAGCGATATTGGGGCCAGTGGAACAAGATTCCAAGAGTTAGGAGACACCGCTAATCTAAAAGTTGGTTTGGCATATCGCGACCCTAACAACGATAAATTCAATGCTTTGCTCAAATATGAGTGGCGACAAAACTTTGACTCGACAATAGAAAACCAAATTACTGGTTCTACGGCTACAGGTCATACCTTGTCTGCGGAAGGTATCTACGCCCCAAATTGGCGCTGGGAATTATATGGTAAATATGCATTCCGTAATGGTGTCACTTATTTTGACGGCGATAGATTTAACGGTAATGTTAACTTGGCGCAAATGCGAGCAACTTACCGTACTGGCTATCGTACAGATTTAGCTCTAGAAGGACGCTGGATTGGTCAAAATTCCAACAATAATCCAAATTTTGATGAATTTGGTTGGGCATTGGAAGGTGGATATTATTTATCGCCCGATTTACGACTTGGTGTAGGATACAGCTTTGGTAGTGTCGACGATCGGGATTTTTCTGGTTATCGTTCTCGGGGTGGTGTGTATCTGAATGTCAGTTTGAAGCTGAACGAACTGTTAAATGGTTTTGGACTACAAAAGCCCGTACCCAAACAGCAACAGGAGTCTGAAAGTGAATCGTTGGTACGAAAAAAACCTAACTCGGAGGAAAAAACTTCCCAAGAACGTTTAATACGCACTTTAAAACAAAAACAAGCGTTAAATGTTAAACAACCACCCCAATCTAGTTCTAATCCTGTTAATTATTTGCTAACTGTTGACAATCAATCTAACAAAGACAATAAACCGAGAAAATATGTTGAACAACATGTTGAACAACAGTCAAACAATAATTTTCAGACTTCTCAAGATTCTCAAATTAACCAGATAAATAACCTTAAACAGCAACAAGACAAACCAAGTGTGGTGCGAAAGGAGTGATTTAATGCCCAGTTTCAAAGTTCATCTTAAACGAATGGTGAGTGGGAACTGGCGATTGGGGAGAGGTAAACTCCCCACCCCCAATTTTCATTCGTTTATCCGAATACCAAAAGCTAAATTTTTACCTGCTCCGTTATATCTGTTACCTGTTTCTTTTTACCTGTTTCCCTCAGGGTTAGCGCTTGCTCAAAAGCAAAATTTACCAGGAAAAAACTCAGGGGTTACTTTACCTGCACCTTTGCAGGTAGTAGTAAATAGCGAGGGAGATGGTGACGTTCAACCTGATGAAAAGCTAACACTACGGGAAGCTATTGAACTGGTAAATGGCACATTAACCATCGAGCAACTCAGCGATCGCGAACGAGCGCAAGTTAAAGCTGTGGGTGATAGGAGCACTTCCCGAATTGAATTTAATTTGCCTAACGCGACTACGATTGAACTGCACAAACAGTTACCAGATTTAGCTGTACCAGGATTAATCGTCGATGGTACTACCCAACCGGGATACGAGCCCGATAAATCTGCAACGGCTGAAATTGCAATTCCAATTCCAGTGGTGACAGTTACCCCAGGTGCTGGTAAAGAAATATTTCGGGGTTTAACTGTTGTTGCAGATCGAATTACTATTCGCGGTTTAAATTTGTACGGGTTTAATGCCAGCCCAATTAAGCAACAATTGGGTAACTTATTAGTTTACGATGGTGTTCCCAAACCAGTAACTTTGACTACTCCACCAGGAGATATTGTCATTGCCCATCGCTTACCTCCGCCCGATACCAGCCAACAACAACCCCCCAATGATAACTTTCCCTTTTATGACAAAGACGTAGCGCCGAAGGGGGTTGTCATTGAAGATAATTGGTTGGGTTTGACCCGAGATGAAAAACTTCCGGAACAAACGTCAGCTTTTGGAATATACGCTTTCAATTCTCAAGGTGCAACAATTCGTCGCAACCGAATTTCCTTTCATGAAGGTAGTGCAATTATTACTTCAGTCAGGGCGGAGAATACCGCAGTAACTGAAAATATTATCATAGGTAACGGAATTGCTGGAATGCCCGACGCCATTAGGCTTGAAGGCATAGTTAATAATTCCCAAATTACCGGAAATTTAATTTGTGCGAATGATGGCGCTGGAGTATATTTATTTAAACCAAAAGGTAATGTACTGCTGCAAAATAACAAAATTACTTACAATGGCAGACGTTTGCGTAGAGCGGCTGTCTATTTGATGGGTAGCGACCACCGGGTTACTGGTAATGAAATTGACAATCAAACAGGTCCTGGGGTTGTAGTTTCTGCTTTCCCTAAAACAAAACGTAATTTAATTCAAAAAAATAAATTTACTGCCTTAGAAGGTTTGAGTATCGATCTAAATACTCAACGAAATTTAGGAGTGTCTGATTTTCAAAGGGGAGATGGTCCTAACCCCAAGCGAAATTCTTCTAACCGACGTCGAGATACGGGAAATGCAGCAATTAATGCTCCCAAATTTACTTCTCGGACATTTGCTCCTAATGGTACTACAGTCACTGTGGAAGGAAAAGCTGATCGGGGCAGTGAAGTAACAATTTATCGCCTTAGTGATTATCAAACAGGAAAGCAAGCAATTTATACTCCTGGATATGGAGCACTATCAGAAATCCTAACCCAGGTACCAGTTAATGAAGATGGTAAATTCACAGTTCAGTTAAATAATTTAAAAACTGGGGATTTAGTCAGTGCGATCGCAAGCGATCCCAAATACGGTACCTCAGAACCAGCAGCTGCCGCATTAATTGGGACACCTCAAACTAAACCCAATATTGGTCCTAGTCCGAAGAAACAAACCCCCATACCGATACCCCAATGTATTTCTCGACCGCTTCCACCGGCACCACCACCACCTCCTCCACCGCCACCGCCACCACCACCACTTAAAATCAAAGTTCCACGTAACGTTCACTTCGCCTTAGATAAATCTTTTATTAGTGAAACTAGTGGGGAAGTTCTTGATCGCGTAGCAGAAGTATTACAGAAATATCCATTCATTGTGGTGGAACTGCAAGGTCATACTGACCCCCGTGCTAGTAACGCTTACAATTTAGCTTTGGGTAAAAGGCGATCGTTATCCGTAAGAAATTATTTACTCCGCAAAGGTATTGCTCCGGAAAGAATGACGATCCGTACTTTTGGTGAATCTCAACGTAAAGTTCCAGATGGTACAGGTGTTGTAGATTATGCTCGCGATCGCCGCGTTGAAATTATCTTCAAGGATATTAGAGGGGTCGATCTAATTATTGAAGAACAAGAAGATGATTTGCAAATCGAAAGAAGACGTAAAAGAGAAGGAAGATAAAGGTTTTGCTAATTGGTAATCGGTAATTGGTAATTGGTTCCTAATTTGTTTCCAGTTTGCAATTCCAGGCAGTCCTTAGTAACCCATAATTCCCAGCCCAACTGGTCATTTTTTATTGTTTAGCAAGCTAAAAATGAAAGCTTTATTTAAACATTTACTGGCAAAACCAAATAATCGCGGACAAGATCGCGAGCCTTGTAGTTCGAAGAATAACTCGCCAATAAGATACGATAAAATTTCAACCAAAGTATCTGTTAATCAGAAGTATTCATTCCCAATTTTATTTTCCCCTTCTCAGACTCAGCCCATGCTCAGGGGAATGATGAAACCTTTGGGAAGCAGTTTCCTAACTTTGGTTTTTACCGTACCACAACTGATATTTGGGGGAAACCTGTTACAAGATAATCGAGTTTTGGCACAAACCCCAACTACAAGTTGTCCTGCGGGAACAACTCCAACCGTCGTTAATTGGACTCCTACGGATAATCGAGCGGGAATTGAAAGTCAAAGCCCAAATACAGGTGGAGTTATAACAACTTTTCAATTTACTGAAAGTATCCCCGGACAAGTAATTGACAATGAGGAAACTAGAATTACTTCCGGGGTTTATGGAGGACAACCCGGTCCCAATTTAGAATTCAATATAGGTTTGCAGGATCCAACTGGAGCAGAAGATAGAGCAGCACCACCAGGTAGTAGCGCGACTTTGACCATAAATTTTTCTCAACCAATTCAGCTCGATCCTTTGCTTTTAGTGGATATCGACCGTGACGGAGAGCGCGATCTTGGCTTTACTTTTCAAGACCAGGTAACGGTTAGAGCATTCAACGCTAATACACCCGTGGGCGTAAATCTTACAGCGCTTGGACCAAACGTTGCTGTAGATAATAATGTCGCTAGAGGTGTTAACGAAAATGCTACTCGTGATAGTAGTGATGGTAATGTAGAAGCCACAATTACTGCTCCGGTAACCCAAATTCAAATTCAATATACAGCAGGAACGGAATTCGGGGTACCCCAACAGGATGAGACTATTGGTTTAACCAGATTCAATCTTTGTATTGGACCTGGTTCTATAGGCGACACAGTTTTTAATGACCGTAACGGTGATGGGGTTCAAAATCAGGGCGAACCTGGAATTCCTAACGCAACTGTAACTCTTACCTTACCTGGACAAGACAATCAGTTAGGCACCGCTGATGACATTAACAGGACAACTACCACCAATGACAATGGGTTTTATCGCTTTGAGCTTTTACCTCCTGGTCCTTATCGAGTAACCCTTACTCCTCCTGATAATTTTCCTGAAATTACTACTGGTAGTTCGCAAAGAACAGTTAATCTTCTCATCGGACAAAATGTAGATGATGTTGATTTTGGTCTGCGTGGCGGAAATGTTGGCGAAGGAGCTCCAACTAATCTGCGGTTGGTGAAACGAATTACCGGTGCATTTGGAAGCAACGGTCAACCTATTGGTTCATTTAATACTTTTGTAGACGGTACTGGCAATGATGATAATGTATTAAATCGAGCGTTGGGGAATAGACTTTTTGGCGTACTGGAACTGCCAACAAAAAGTGGCGATGAGGTGGAATATACAATTTACTTCTTAGCTGAAGGTGGTGCACCGCAGCAAAACGTCCGTATATGTGACTTGATTCCTCAGGGAACATCCTTTAGTCTAAATACTTTTGGTGTTGGTAGGGGAATTAGTTTACAACAGGGGAATGCATCAGCAAGGAGTTTGACAAATACTGAAGATACAGACGGAGGAACATTTTATTCTCCCCTCAGACCTTTGGCAGATCGAACCGGTGGAGACGCCTGTCAAAATCCTAATAATCCCGATGGTGCAGTAGTTGTCAATATTAACGAAATTCTTCCTGATAACTTTGGTTTGATTCGTTTCCGAGTAAAAATTGATTAGCCATTTATTGGTAAAATTACTTTTCAAAAAACAATTTACGCCATATTTTCTTTGATGATTCACAGGGGTTTACGACAAGTAAGCCCCTGTATTATATTTTGCTTATTTGATATCAAGTCCGCTTAATTTTAATTAGTAATACCAACTAAATAAATCATTGCAACAGATTATTTTTCTAAATTGGTATTACTATATAACCCTATTGAAAAGACGGCGGTTATTACCTAATAACCCTTTTACTGTGCGCAATACCTAGAGCAGAAAGGCGACGGCAAAGCCTCTTGCTGCGCTAACGTAGTCAGACGCGTGCATTCGTCTTTAGACGCGTCCAAACCGGTACACGTGCTTGCTTCTACGCGCCCCGCTGTTCGCTGTAAGCGCGTCCAAGATGCACCTGCGGTGAACGCTAACAATTACTTATTACTTATTACTTATTACTTATTACTTATTACTTATTACTTATTACTTATTACTTATTACTTATTACTCATCACTTCGCCCCCACAGATGTGATAACTGTTTAGCCGGACGTAATACGACTGGGGTTTTGAAGCGTTGCAAAATCAAAATGATTGATAAAAATTGAGATTTGAAATTTATATTTTTTATCGAAATTGGCAGTCATTTTTCTCTGTGACATTGTATTCTGGCTTGAACCATTTGATTAAAGTTGTCTCAATTTGATTCAAACTATCAGCAGAAGCTACTGGGAAGTAGGTTATTATTGCATTCCTCGTCACTTTTAATAATTCTTGTTTAGCATTGCTATTCCATTTCTGTTTTATATTTTCGGTTTTTCCTATGTATAGAACTTCTTCTTTATCGTTAAGAACAAAATAGATCGCAGCGATCTCAGGTAATTTTTCTAGATTGTCTAATCTTATAGAAGGTAATAATTTTGGTTTGACTGCTTTGGGAACGATCATCTTATCTTTTTTAGGTTTGGTGAAAGAATAATGACACAGCTCATTTAGGAAGTCAGTCAACCTATACAATAAGACACATTTTGAAAAATTATTACGATGCTTATAAATTCACAAGCTGTTGTCAGATCGAACTCTCGCCAAACCAAATATTGAAAGAAGGATTAACTCAGCTACAATTGCAATTTACAAGAGCTTTACTTAGCTTTTAATAAAACATAAAATTTAATTACCTTCAAACCATTGGAGAATATTGTCAGCTAGTGATTTTTCTGGCTTAGGTTTAATATTTTTATTTTCTGTTAATTTCCCAGTATCAGAAGATTCTTTGTCAGCTTTAGACTCTTTTGCTCGAGCAGTTTCAGTTGTTTCACTCCCATTAGTTTTATCATCAACTGAATTTTTGTTCGCTTGCTGAAACAAAGGATCTATTTTTTTTCTCCAATACTCAATATCGGGTAATTTTTCTGGGTTATTTTTATATTCGAGTACTTTATCCCACTTACCTTCTAAAACTGCGCGATCAATATCTTCAAATAAAGATTCCGCCTTAGCCCAATCTTTTTGCCATTGGGAAATCATATCAGTTGTTTCTTTAACCTGGTTTTTTTTAGATTCAAGGGAACGTAGTATGCTTACTGCTCCTTTAATATCCCCATTTTCATATTTTTCTCTAGCTTCTTTAACAGCTTTATCTCCTCGATTCCCCTCTTGAGTCGCAGAATCTGTTTTTTCCTGTTTTTTATTTTTAAATAAATCCCAGAAAGAAGCTTTTGGAGATTCTGTTACTTCATCGGAAGTAGTTGGTGTTTCCTGAGAAGATTTTCTTTGGGTTTGAGGTACGGGAATATCTGCAACTAAACTGCGATCATCAACAGTCGTGATAGTAATATGTTTATCTCGCAGACAGGACTTCCATTCATCATTATTTTTAATTGCATCTGAATGCGCCCAAACCAATTTTCCGGAATTAAGTTTTAACTGTACCCAACCACGGGTAGTACGTTTACCTATAGCTTCTAATTTAGTATCTTTACTAAGAGTTTTGACAATAGTTCTTGGATTTACAGAACTTGGTTCCGTACGGATGTTGCTATCACCCGCAACTACAGCAACACAATATCCAGGTAAAGTGTTGCTAGCAAAGGAGAAATTATTTGTTAGACCTTGGAATGCTTCAACTGCTAAAGGAGTAACAACTGCTGCACCACCAGTTAACATTGCTAAAAAAAGAACTTGTAAGAAATCGAACCCCCCAGAATCACGACGATTCGATCTCCTTCGTACTTCTATTGGTTTTTCTGCGGGAATATCCGGGTTTGCGGGTGCAAATGCAATTGTTTTTTGTTGTGTATTTACACGCATTGACCCAACACCCAAATTTCTAGAATGACGAGCGTATCCTCGATTTGAGATTTCAGGAGTAAAGGAATGCAATACCTTTAAGGCTTGAGTTGCATTTTGATAGCGGTCTTTAAAATGATAAGATATCATATTGTTCAAAAATGCCGCTAGCTGATCGTCAACTGCAACTAAGTTTTGCCATAGTATTTCGCCCGTATCCAAGTCTTCTTGTAGGTCGATTGGTGCTACACCCGTAAGTGCTTGAATTGCAATGATCCCCAAAGCATACAGATCGCTGTTGGGACGGGGTTTACCCTGTCCTTGCTCCGTGGGCATATAACCAGGGGTACCAATTGCTACTGTTGCTGTATGTTGAGGAATACCAATTCCATGGGGGTGAGAACCGCGCAACTGTTTGACAGCCCCAAAATCTACCAGAACTAATTTATTATCTGAAGCGCGACGAATAATATTATCCGGTTTGATATCGCGGTGAATTACTCCTTGATCGTGGACAAACTCCAGAATACTTAAAACTTCTTCTAAAAGTTCTACAACTTCGCTTTCACTCCATTTTTGGTTTGTAACCAGTTCATCACTCAGAGTATGTCCTTCAATAAACTCTTGTACTAAGAAAAATTCCTGATTGTGGTCGAAGTATGCTAGCAAACGGGGTATTTGGTCGTGGTTACCTAGTTGTTCTAAAGTTTCTGCTTCACTTTGAAATAAACGTTTGGCTGTTTCAAAAATTTTTGGGTCTTCACTGGTGGGCTTAAGATGTTTGACTACACAAATAGGACGTCCTGGTCTTTTTGTATCTTCGGCAATATAAGTTTTACCGAATCCTCCAGTTGCCAAAACTCTAATTATTTGATATCGATGGTCTAATAGTGTATTTATCATAATCCCTCCCCAGTGTTAACACCCGATTTTAAAGGTGATAATAAATATCTCCACTCTCTGGCGAACAAAATCCGCTATCTTGAAAAAAAAGATTTGTGAGAAGAACTTTAATTTTCTCATTCCACTTTGTTAAATTTTTTATAACCTATTTTTTATACCGATTTATACATATGCCGCCAACCATATCAGATTCTGTTACGTGGCAACAGGCTGAAATTTTGATGCAACCTGCATTTATTCGTTTGGTTGATAATATCCGCAAAGAACTAGAAATTTCTTCTTGGAAGGGAAATTACCAAGATGTAACTATTTGGAATCCTGATACCACAGATGAAGTAAAGACACTTGTAACTCAGCTACTTAAAGAGTTAGAAAGTGCTACACCTGAACAAGCTTTAAAAATTAGACAAAATCTTGCCGAGTTACCAACCCCACAACCAGGATATCATCTGTGTTTGCAGCGTCAAGGGAAAGAGATAAATATTGATATGTGGGAATTGTGTTATCGAATATGTTTTTTAGATTATTCTTCCACAGAAAATTCAGATGTTGCGATCGATACTACTTTAATTGATGAGACAGGAGATGTAGATTGGCATAATCTGGATGAAAAAACTAAGGAAATAGTTAAGCAGGTGTTTGCTGGATTACCGGATTAGGAAATTGGGGAATGAGTCATGAGTAATGTTAGCAGCTAGCGGTAGCGTACCGTAAGGTATTGCGGGGCGCGACAGCGCACAGTAATGAGTAATAAGTAA
Organism: Mastigocoleus testarum BC008; assembly: GCF_001456025.1. Lineage (GTDB taxonomy): Bacteria > Cyanobacteriota > Cyanobacteriia > Cyanobacteriales > Nostocaceae > Mastigocoleus > Mastigocoleus testarum. The sequence goes on along the minus strand of NZ_LMTZ01000077.1, from coordinate 242 downwards.
TAAGTAACAGCAAGTAATGAGGTAGAGATGTACCAAAAATTAGAGGCTACGACTACGTCACTTGTATCAAAAAAATTGTAGAGATACCGCAAGTAATATCTCTACAAACTTATGAAATTAGAACTTTGCTACAGTATCGTGGCAAAGTGTTATTTTTAATTGACTAAGCGCGAATAGTGAGATTCATCTTGACAACTAAGTCATCAAAGGACTGATCGCCACCACCTCTAAGGTCTTCAAAG
>NZ_LMTZ01000076.1 GCF_001456025.1 Mastigocoleus testarum BC008 | reverse complement strand
GAGTGGTTTCTTCGAAATACTACCTTTGATTTTCTATCTCTCCAGATGTACGGAGTTTTTTCAGAAATCAAATACTAGTCCTATAGTATTCGGTGGGATTTGCGTTCAGTAGATTCTGGTGATCTAGGGTTGGCGGTGATGAAGGCGTCGATTCGTCGAGCGATCTCTTTCCCTTGGTCGTTTTGTAAAAAGTGACTGGCTTCCGGTAAACGGACATGATCTTGACCAACTGCACCAGGAATCGAATTGATCAACATTTGTTGTGTTTGAGGTTGTCCAAGCTGTCCGGGATCGTTACCACCCCAGATAGTCAAGAACGGTCTTTCAAATTTATATAAACCTTCCCATGCGACTTGGGTTACCCCCGAAAGGGTATTAGCTAAACTTGGAAAGGTACGAGGTCCAGCCATCGCAATGCGGCTGGGGAAAGGTGCATCATAAGCCAATACGGTTCAGGTAAACATTTTCGTAGGTTGGGTTAAGCCGCAGCGCAACCCAAAAAAACCTTATGGTTGTTGGGTTATGTCCTACGGACACGCTTTGCTAACCTTCGTCAACCCAACCTACTTCAATTTTGAGATTTAGCCTTAACTGAACTGTATTGGGCTATAGAATCCTTACCAGGACTTACATTAATTTTATGTATTAGGCAATTTTGATACGGTCGCAGACAATTTGTTTGATTTGTGACTTTACCACTCTATATCTAGATCTGGTAAGCGATTCTTCAGGCTGTAGGGTTCATTAATCACCGGATTTGTAAGATTTAATTCCTTGCGCCATTGTTGTACCGGTTTATCCCAAGCATCTTCCCAACACTGAGCAATCAGCGGCTTGATTTCAAGTCCCATTCCCATACCTCTTGCAGCTTGTTGTGTTAAGTAAGAAAGTTTCTCAGGTTGACGTTTGAAAGCTAAACTAATACTGGCAACCTGAAGCATTACACACATGGGATAGCCAATCTGAACCGCTTGAATGGATAACACACCCAACTCTCCGCCCGTGGGACCAAAGCCCGTAATTATGTGGGTCAAATCGTGGGTTTTACGTAAGCGCATAACTAACCAGTCCTCATCTGTTTCGATCTCGCGACGACGGTAAAAGTTAGGGTCATATCCCAGGGTTTTCATGACAGTTGCATAGGTGTGACCGAGGGAACCGTGAGGTAATTGGGACAAGGCTTCTAAATCGATTTCAGGGCTAAGGTAGCGGGATTCCATCATGATTCGAGCTTCAGGGATAGCTTTCACTCGTTTGACACACTCTTTGATTTGATCGCTACCACGAAAGTTATCTTCGATATCAAATATATTATCGGTTTTTTCACCCATCGATTTAATCAAATCTGTTACAGAGCGTAGATTATTAACGGTGCGGGTGAGTTCTTCAAATCGTTTCAACATTAGTTTCTCCTAGGTTTTTATGTGGATAATTTGTGATAGTAAAGACGGAATAATTACTGATAAACGCAAGTAATTTAAAATATGTGTATTTTTACAATTTGAGGTTTTACCAGAGCGAAAACTACGGTCTGGATGTATAGCGCTACGCGCAAGTCAAAAGTCAAAAGCTTAATACGTATGGCTTTTAGGGTTAATACATGTCCTAACGTAGCTTCGTAGTGCTATAGCTAAAACTTAAGTATGTTTTTCTCAAACTGCTCTTGTTTTTGTATTCGCAATCGGGAGATACTTTTATTTGCGAATTAAGGTAATGAAGGAGTTGGCTTAATGCGACTCATAAATATCGCAAAAACTAAATTCATTGGAACCAATAATTGACTAAATCCGATAATTGTTAGCTCAGCTTCCTGAGTTAGTGTGTTGCTGCTAGCGATCGCCAGACAAATTGCAACATTTCTCATGCTGGTACTTATTGCCAAAACTTTGCGGTTCGCGATATCCGTTCCCCCCAATAGCCAACCAATAATCCAAGCGACCATAATAAAGGTGATAAGTGCTGCTAAGCCATTCCATCCAAGTATTTGAGTATCTAAGGTTTTAAATTTCGAAGTAAGAATAGTTAATGTAATAAACAGAGCAATGGATAGCAAGGAGGTTACTTTCTGGAGTTTAGGTACGATCGCATGTAAGGTATTTTGAATAAGTTGACCAAGCAAAAGCGGTGGAATTATTAGGAGTAGGAGGCGGCTCACTATTTGCAAAACAGGCACATTTGTCACACCAATGCTTGGATAAATCAAGTTTATGAGAATTGGTGTAATCAAAACCGATAGGAGTGATAGTAGAAATACCAAACCCACTGCATAGATTAAATTTCCTTTCGCAATACGAGCAAAATGTAATGCCATTAAACCGCCTGGAGCTGCAGCTACAATCAGAAATCCCATAGAGATATCAAGCGGTAACCTGAATAACCAGATTAAAAACATACCCAGAATCGGAATGAGAATGAAATTTGCTAACAGAGAGCGCCTCATTAAGCTTGATTTTATGGTGATGTCTTCTATCGGTTTCTCCAAAGCGACGGAAAAAAGAAACGTAAAGAGAAACAAAAAAATAATAATTTTGACGTAAGCAGGTAGGCTATCAGGCATTATTCATGAACTCCGACTCCGATATATAGCACCATGTAATAAGGTTAGGAGATTGGCAAATCCCAAAACCTATGATTTGACTTACTCTTATGAGAAGTCTGACGCCAATTACTTGCCCGTAGCACTTCTCCATCTCTAGTGAGCCATTAAGATTTTCCAACTCTCAACTGTAATCTTAGAGAATTAGCTATATTTCACACATCGTCCTGACCCGCCTAAATTCAGAGCAAATGGGTCCTATTTTTTATTGGTAAGGTACTAGATCAAAGAGGACTTTTGTCACTAGCATGATGTAGGTGATGGGCTCTATAATTGTCAACTAAGCCAATTTTTGTTTTCTAAAACCTTCGCCACAAGCTGCAACTTATGCTGCCTCTGCTGACTTCGTCACGCCTAATGCTTTACCTGGAATGGATGTTACTGGGTATTACGGCGTTTACAACCATTGTAGCTACGTTGATCGATATATCACCTCGATTTCCTATCGTTGCCATTGTCTGTATAGTTACATTGGCGCTGATGGGATTTAAATTGCCCAAAAATCAGCTTTTCCATCAAATTCTTTATATCCTGGTAGAGTTTGCCTTAGTTTGGCTACCATTCTTGAACAGCGATTCAGTTCCTACCTTTCAACTCTTAGGGGCAGTTATTGTTATTCGTAGCTGTCAAATGTTTAAGCTGCCGGGTCATTTAATTGTGACAGGAGGAGTATTTTTATACTTTATGTGCACAGCCCTCATCTGGCAACAAAATTTATTTGTAGGGATTTGTGGTCGAGTTGTTAGACAGATTCAGTTACCTAATCAAATTCAATACAACACTAGAAACGTGCTGATTTTGAAACTAAGCACATCCGTTTACTTTGGACTGATCCTGGTTTTTTTATTACTGCTCATCAACGCCCTACTGGCAGAACGTCAAAGTCGAGAAAAGTTATCGATTGCCTTAACCCAAATGCGGCAATATGCCCTACAGATTGAAGATCAAGCCACGCTAGAAGAACGTAATCGTATTGCTCGTGAAATTCATGATGCCTTAGGACATACTCTCACTGCTCAAAGTATTCAACTAGACAGTGGGTTGTTATTATTACATTCTCCTCGAAGTGAGGAGGCGGGTTCATTTTTCAAAACAGCAAAAGCACTTTGTACTCAAGCTTTACAAGAAGTGCGACAGTCAGTCACAACGCTGCGGAGTGATGCTTTATCGGGACAGCCATTAGAAATCTCGATCGCAACCCTAATTAAAAACTTTCAAACCGCAACAAACATTATTCCAAGCTCTACTGTTTCCCTATCACAAGCAGTTCCCCATGAGGTAAGTTCCGCAGTTTATCGAATTGTGCAAGAAGCTTTGACCAATATAACTCGCCACAGTGCAGCAACAGAAGTAACCATTCAGTTAGTCAATCGCGAGCAAACATTATATATATTGATAAAAGATAATGGTAAAGGATTTAACCCAGAGGAAAATTCAACTGGATTTGGAATTCAGGGAATGCGAGAACGAACCATGGTCTTAGACGGTCAATTTAATCTGGTCAGCCAACTGGGTACTGGTTGTTTAATTACAGTACAAATTCCACTACCAAGGTTATTATGATTCGATTACTACTCGTTGACGACCAAACCCTGGTACGCCAAGGATTGAAGGTTTTGCTTGAGGTACATGAAGATCTAAAGGTTATTGGTGAAGCAGAAAATGGACGACAAGCAGTCGAACAAGTTGAGGCTCTACGTCCTGACATGGTATTAATGGATGTGCGAATGCCTGAGATGGATGGAGTCGCCGCAACTCAAGTAATTCGCCAACGATTTACGGACGTTAAAGTCTTGGTGCTCTCTACATTTAATGATGATGATTATGTGAATCGGGCGATGCAGTTTGGAGCTGTTGGTTATTTATTGAAAGATACAGATTCTGAGGAATTAGCCCAAGCTATTCGTCTAGCGAATAAAGGTTTTACTCAACTTGGTCCGGGATTATTTGAAAAAGCTGTTGCTGACATTAAAGAAACTTCTTCAAATAGCATATCTTCTTCAACAGCGAATGCACTGACGACATTACCACCAGAGTTAGAAGAAATCACTAAGCGAGAACGGGAGGTGCTGTGTTTAATTATTACGGGAGCAACTAATCGTCAAATTGCTCAAACGCTCTTTATTTCTGAGCGCACGGTGAAAAATCATGTCACTAGTATTTTGGGTCGATTGAATTTGCAAGATCGCATTCAAGCAGCTATGTTTGCTGGTCCTTTCCTACCACTCCTCAAACCTGGAAATGACAAAGAATAATGGGTTTTCTCCCAGGATAAAAGTGAATAAATATTGCCAGGACTTACGCAACGTTAGCATAGCGTATCCGTAGGACATAGATTTGTCATTGCGACCGGAACACAGTGTAGGGTTAGCGGAGCGTCTCCGTTTAGGAGATAGCAATCCCAGCATCTCGGGAGATTACGTCGCTAACGCTTTTCCTGAAGGAAACGCTGCGCTAACGTAATGACGTAGTTATGTTAATTTTGCGTAAGTCCTAATTATTTTGTAGTTGTTTTTTATACTATATATTTAGCAGAGAAGATATTAATCAATTAGCTATATTCTTTTCTAACAGGATATCTACTTGACTAAATAAAGTTGCCTAATATAATCCTAAAAAGGATCCCTGAAAGCAGCAGAGTAATTTATATGGCAACAACATCAAATGTTGAGGTTACTATTTCCTTGTCTGAACCTGATTTGGATGATGAGGAATTACAAGCAGAAGCTGAAAATTTATTACCACAAATCAGAGAAGTAGATGGAGTCGAAGAAGCAAATTTAATTACATTAGCACAGGCCCCCACAGGTTCCAAAGCTTTTGGGGGTTTCGCTGTGGGGAAATTGAAAGCATTAGTCAACCCCAAGAACCTTGGATCTCTATTTAAGTTTTTGGGTGATCGCTTAGGTAATAAAACAATTAAGGTGATAATAAAAAAATCACCTTTGAACGAAGAAATAACTGTAGAAGCTACTAATTCACAGGATTTTGAATTAGCTTGGCAAAAAGTAGAAAATCGTTTGAACAATAAATAAGGATGGGATCGCAAGGACAGCAGATATGGCGAAGTTCGCATTATTGATCGGAGTTAGTGAGTATCAGAAGGAGTTAAAACCGCTACCTGCTGCTGTCAATGATGTTGAAGCGATGCGACGAGTTTTGGTGAACCCAGAAATGGGAGGTTTTGCTGAATCAGATATTGAAGTGCTGACAAATCCCCAACCTCAAAAAATTAGAGATGCTATCTTCCAGCTGTTTTTAGCTAATCGTCAGAAAAACGATCTGTTGCTGTTTTACTTTTCTGGTCATGGAATTAAAGATGATCGTGGTAAATTATATCTTTCAAGCTGTGAAACTCACAAAGAGTATGGCAGGTTAGTAAAACCTTCAGCGATCGCAGCGAATTATTTACATGAAAATATCAATGATAGTCGTTCCCAAAGACAAGTAATAATCCTTGACTGCTGCTTTAGTGGCGCGATCGCTCAAGGTATGACTGTTAAGGATGATGGAAATGTAGATCTCCAAGCACAGTTAGGCGGTAAAGGTAGGGCGATCCTCACTTCTTCCAGTTCCACACAGTATTCCTTTGAGCAAGAAGATTTAGAACTTTCTATTTACACTAAGTATTTGGTCGAAGGGATTGAAACAGGTGCAGCAGATAAAGATGAGGATGGTCAGATTTCTGCTGATGAGTTACATGAGTATGCTCGCAGCAAGGTTCAAGAAGCTTCTCCAGCTATGACACCCAAGTTTTATCCTGTAGAAGAAGGTCACAAAATTTTCTTAGCAAAATCGCCTCAAGATGACCCTAAGTTGAAGTATCGCAAAGAAGTAGAAACTCGTGCGGAACAGAGTCGGGGTAATATCTCTCCCATTGTTCTGGGAATTCTAGAATTAAAACGGGAGGAGTTAAAGTTATCTCCAGAAGAAGCAAATACGATCAAAGAAGAAGTACTACAACCATATCGAGACTACAAACGTAAGCTTGATAAATATGAGCAGGATCTACGAGATGCCATTAATCAAGAATATCCATTTAATGAAAATACAAAAAAAGACTTAAAGGAATATCAGCAAGACCTAGGATTAAGAGATGAGGATATTGCTTCAATTGAAAAAAGAATTATCGCTCCAAAACAAACAGAATATCAACGTCAGCAACAAGAAGAAGGGAAAAAATTACTACAGCAAATAGAAGCAGAGAAACAAAGACAAGAAGCTGAGACTAAAAAATTACAACAACAACGAGGAGCAGAGCGGAAAAAACAAGAAGCTGAAAAATTAAGACAACAACAAGTAAGAGAAAAATCTCAATCCTTCTCAATTATCCAAACTCAGCAGTTTGAATTTGAAACTGCCACTATAGTAAATGTAAAACCAGGTTTTTTCGGTATAGGAAAAACCTGTGAAATTAACCACAGTAGGAAAACAGCCAAGTATTTCACGGAAGAATTGGGGAATGGTGTAGTTCTGGAAATGGTAGAAATTCCTGGTGGTAAATTTATGATGGGTACAGAAGATGAGGAAATAGAAAGACTGGTTCGAAAATTCCATTGGAACGGGTATAGAAGAGAAAAACCACGACACCAAGTCACTGTTAAACCCTTCTTCATGGGTAAATACCCAGTTACACAGGCACAATGGAAAGCCGTAGCTGCACTACCCAAAGTTAACCGCAACCTAAAGCCAGAGCCATCTAAATTTAAAGAAGATGACAGACCAGTAGAAAGAGTTTCCTGGTACGATGCGGTTGAGTTTTGTGACCGCCTTAGTCACTTTGTAAAAGGTCGCCTCTCCTCCCTAAATACAGATATCCAATATCGTCTCCCTTCTGAAGCAGAATGGGAATATGTTTGTCGTGCTCATACAACTACACCATTTCATTGTGGTGAAACCATTACAGGTGAGTTAGCTAATTATCGTGCAAGTTTAGCTTTTGCTGATGAGCCTAAAGGAGAATGCCGGGAACAAACTATCCCAGTAGGACAATTCCCAGCTAACGCCTTTGGCTTGTACGACATGCAAGGAAATGTCTGGGAATGGTGTGCTGATGATTTTCATGATAGCTATCAAGGTGCACCGACAGATGGTAGTGCATGGGTAGAGCAGAATAATGATAATGATAATCGTTGTCGGGTGCTGCGCGGTGGTTCCTGGGGCGACCTTCCTGTCTACTGCCGTTCTGCCTACCGCGGCAGCTCCTTCGCGCGTAGCGTTAACACTCATGTCGGGTTGCGGGTGGTGTGCGTGGCGGTTGCGTAGCTAGCTTCCCGAAGGGTGGGCTCTTAATTAGCACTTTATACTTTTGCCCTTTTTTAAAGGGGTTGGGGGACCTCAATAATTACTTCCGGTAATAAAGAAGTTTTTGTTGGGTTGCGCTGTCGCTTAACCCAACCTACGAAAATGCTTAACTAAGAAATAAAAATTCTATATATTCCCAATCGCCAGTCCCCAGTCGCTATATGCCGGCGGCACGCAGTGCTATCCCCAACTCTAACACCTTCGTAGTTGGGCTAAGTTCACCACAATTTCATCAATTGCTTGGCGTACAACTCTTATTGGTTGTTCGGTTTGATTCACCATAATACTAAAAACTACTGGCTCATAATTTGGAGCATTTACATACCCTGCTAAGCTCACAACACCAGTCATAGTACCAGTTTTAGCAATGACAATACCTTCAGCAGCTGTATCCCGCAGACGATATTTAAAAGTGCCAGTTTTGCCAGCAATAGGTAAAGAATTAAAATAAACTTTAGCAAACGGCGATCGCGCTACTCCCTGTAACAGTTGTACTAAAGCTTGGGGGCTAATCAAATTTTTTCGCGATAAGCCAGAACCATCATCTAATTTATATGTTGTCGGATCTACTCCAATTTGAGTTAAAGCTGTTTGCAAAACTTCTAAACCTGCATTGACCGTAGTTTGATTTTCTTTTAGTGGTGCTTTTGCAGCCAAAGTCCGTACTAATGCTTCTGCAAACAAGTTATTACTATTAATATTGGTTTCTTTAATTAATTCAGATAGCGGTGCAGACTCAACAGCAGCAATTTCTTCTCCTTTGATTTCTCCAGTTTTGATATCATTCGTTACCGTAGATGTCCGACCAAGAGAAATTCTTTCCAGAAGTAAATGTTGGCGGAAATGTCGCACAAAATGTTCTATAGGGTCAAAAACTGCGATCGCTGTAATATCAGGTTGGGAATTTACTGCTAATTGTCCTTGAATATTTAAGGTTTGTCCTTTGATATCGCGATTAATTGTAATATATTTTTTTTCACCTTCTTCAACAGTTACTGTATTATTTCTTACTCGCCATCGATATCCTTCACTGGGTTGCTCCCACCGTGGACGCAAATTTTCGCCTACTTTCTGGGGAAACAATCTTAAAATTGCAGCATTTTCATTCAAAATGAAGCTACTAACAGGTGCACCATAGTAAAAGGGTATATCTTCCCACATCCAACTTCCTGGAATAACTTCACCTTTAAAATGGGTCTCATCAGCAATTAAATTGTTAATACGAGTAACGCCTTGTTGTCGTAACTGTTTTGCAAGGGTTACTAATTGCTCGTCCTTTAAACTCGGGTCTCCCCTACCAACAACCCGCAAAGTTCCGTTACCTTCATCATATATAGAAGTACGAATGCGGTAATCCTTACCAAGTTGTTGTAATGCAGCTGCTGTAGTTAAAAGTTTAGTAACGGAAGCGGGGGTAAAGTATTTCTCAGCACCCCGACTATAGAGAGTTCGGGGAGATGAAACTTTGGAAGATACAGCTTTTAGATTGAGATCCTGTACTAAAATCCCCCAGTGAGTGCGATTGAATAATGGTTTATTAATAACTGCATTAATTTCTGATGGTAACTGGGCTGGACAAATTTTTCTGCTAGAAGTTTTCTGGGTTGCAGACGATTCTACCTGTGCGATTGCTGCTGGAGGTTGAAAACCTAAAGTTATACTAAGTATTAAGAGTAATAAGTTAATTGAGATTTTTGTTGACATTCTGTGGTTTATGTAGTCATTTCTACTTGAATTTTTTACATTAAACCACCTAATCTCCTTTACAAGGAAAACTTTTTCCTAGTTGGTCACTTTACTGTCTTAATTGTCCAAAGTCGAAAAATATTCCTGAAGATTTACCCTGCGTTGGCGCAATTTTTTCAATGCTTGTTTCTCAAGTCTAGATGCAGAATCTCGGCTTATATTTAACGATTCACCGATTTTGGCTAAAGTTAAAGGCTTACCATCTTTGAGTCCAAAACGTAAATAAATTACCTGTCGCTGTTGGGGTGTTAGGTCTGTCATTAATTGCTCTAAATCGGTTCTTAGAAAAGACTGGGTTACATACTCCTCAGGAGAAATTCTTGTATCTCTTAATAGATTGCTTAACTCAGTATTTTCGTTATCTCTAAGACGGGTATCCAAACGCATTATTCTACGCGCTCCTTCTAAATACTCACGAATTTTTTCAGTTTTCAAACCAACTTCAGCAGATAATTCTGCAATGGTTGCACTTCGTCCTAACTTTTGAGCAAGACGACGTTGTGCTTTTTTTATTTTGCTAAGTTTCTCGGTCAGATGAACTGGTAAACGGACTGCACGACCTTGGTTCGCGATCGCCCTTATCACAGCCTGTCTAATCCACCAGTAAGCATAGGTCGAGAAGCGATAACCTTGGGTTGGATCGAATTTTTCCACACCCCTTTGCAAACCAATAGTCCCTTCCTGAATTAAATCCAAGATTTCGACATTAGATTTGAAGTATTTTTTTGCAATTGACACCACTAAGCGTAGATTACCTTCTACCATTTTGCGTTTAGCAGCTTGTCCTTGTTTAATTGCTAATTGCAAATCTGCAATGGATAAATTAGCTTTTTGTGCCCATTCAACTAGACTGAGTTCGTAACCCATACCCTCAGATAGGGATTTTTTCAAGTTCTGTAGGGCTATCAAACGTTGTACCTTTTTACCGTAGAGGATTTCTTGTTCGTGGGTTAGAAGCGGAAAAGATCCAATTTCCTTTAAGTAAGTACCAATTAAATCGGTATTAGCTGTAGCAGTTTTCATAACACTGAATAATGAAGTCGCAGAAAGTATGACAAGTGTGTATTTACAACCACTTGCTCCAAATAAGGTTGAGTAATAAAAAGTGAATATCGCGTACAAAAACCTAAGCAGTCGCCTGAGCAAACAGCATCAGGTTATTCTTATGGGTACTCATCATGCAACAACTGTATATTGGAAATCTTAACAGAATTTATAAATTTATGTAAACTAGATTCATAAATATCTAAATTTATAAATACCCTGATAATACACGCCTTTCAGAAGCAAAAAGTAGTGAGATTTATAAAGCTGAAACTGTTACTCGATATACTACTTAAACACTTCTATCTATAGTATTAATTCTAATGAAATCAAAATTTTTATAGAAAGTATTAATACTCATACGGTTATTACACCTGCTCGGGTAACAGAGAGAAGGATACAATTTTATTAATAATTTTTACAAAAGTTTACAAAAGCAGATTTATTAAATTTAAAATCATTAAACTCAAAATCACAAAAATATTTAGCTTTAAATCTTAGTCTTCAGAGTTTAGTTTTTAAAGGTTTTAGTTTTTAAAGATTAATTTGTCAGGTTTAACTATATTATGAGTCAATTTCAAGTATCTCAAACTCTCAAGATGACCGTCCCTAACGAGGTTATCTCCCTTGAGCAATATCTACGCCAACCTCAACGCTTAGTTCAAGCAATTACCGATCCTAGTCGAATGGAGCAATTGACTCCATTTCGCTTTCGCTTAAAGCTTAGACCTCTACAATTCATGAGTTTTAAGTTTGAACCTATAGTCGATTTGCAAGTTTGGAGAGAAGCTGAGGGGACGGTTCACCTACGTTCTCTTGATTACGAACTTCGTGGTGCAGAATTTTTGCCACAGTCTTTTCACCTGGAGCTTGATGGTAAATTGTCATCCTATTCTCTCTTAAAGACTACAGAATTACGAGGTAAGGCTGATTTGAAAGTAAAAGTAGATGTACCTCCTCCCTTGAACCTACTTCCAAAAGCAGTTTTGGAAAAGTCTGGTAACGCCTTTCTCAACGGTATTTTGTTAACGATTAGATATCGTTTAGAGCGCCAATTAGTGGATGATTATCGCCGTTGGGTTAAGGCGAACCCAGCAGGAGTAACATCATCTCCTATTACCATTTCTCCAGAGGGAAGTCTGGCTAGTTAAATCAGCAATTTTAGCGCTATGCGCAAGTAAAAAGTCATTAGCGTCGCGTGTCTGTAGGACATAAGTCAAAAGTTAAAAATTGGACTACTTATAGTTTTCACGGTTTATCAATGTCCTGGCGTAATTATGTAGTGCTATATCATTCATAAAATTTAAACAATTCTAGATATTAAACCCATCTTCCGCACTCTAACTGTCACAATCGGTAATTACTTAAATAAATCAATAATAAAAGAGTAAAAAAGTACTTTTTACCAC
>NZ_LMTZ01000075.1 GCF_001456025.1 Mastigocoleus testarum BC008 | reverse complement strand
TTGATGACAAAACCACGGCATGAATTAAATAAGCAATTACAGACTGTTTAAACCACAAGGGTTCCAGCTTTTCTTAGTGCCATTCATGCTAGACCCTTCATTCAATAAACTCGCTAACTTTTGAACGGTAAAAAATACTCCCTTCACATTAATATCAAACTGGTTATCATACAAAGCCTCGTCAACCTGTTCCAATGGGGCAAAATAACCTATACCTGCATTAGCAAAAAGGATATCGATTTTACCAAACTTTGCTTTTACTTGCACTGCTAAATGATCTAAATCTGCAAGAGAGCGCACATCAGCTTTCACTGCGATCGCATTTTCACCCAAAGCCTTTGCTGCTGCATTTAAGCGTTCTTCATTTTGTCCGGTAATAATCACCCTTGCACCTTGAGCAATGAATTGTTTCGCAGTCTCAAAACCAATTCCAGTTGAACCACCGGTGATAACTGCTGTTTTGTTTGCTAAACGTGTCACGATTCTACCTCCAAAAGAAAATTAAACAATATTGACTGTTCGGTCTAAGTTTTTGCAAAAAAAATTCGTTTTTAAGATTTGTATTTTAGAAGAGATAATGTCGCTTGCACTGTTCCCTTCAATGTGGCATCATCATCCATGACACGACCTAATAATGCCATACCCTGTGTCGTACAGAGTAGTAAACGAGCCAAATCTCTTGGATTTACATTACTCTCAATTTCTCCTAAGGCTTGAGCGCGGGTAAAATTAGCACAAAAAGCATCTTCAACCTGTCGCAAATATCCGCGCATTATTTTGGCGATTGCTTCATCATCTGTATTAAAGTCGGCAATGTTAGTGCCAAGCATGCAGCCGCAGCTACCCATTTTACCGTGGATTTCCTGCCATTCTAGAAGCAAATTCTTCAAGTTTGTTAGGGGCGAACCATCTGCAGATAAGCGATCGCGAATGTCACGAATCGTTGTCTGAGCATAGTAATCTAAGGCTTTAAGAAAGAGCGATTGCTTGTTACCAAAGGTATCATACAAACTTTTTTTGCCAATCCCCATACTCTTGAGCAACTCAGATAAGCTTGCAGCTTCATAGCCATGCGCCCAAAATACTTCCATTGCCTTACTTAAAGCAACTTCTGTATCAAATTGTTTGTCAGGACCGCGAGTCATCGAAAACCTGCTTGTTTCTCAATCATAATTTAACACTAACACAACTTAAACCATTCGGTCAATGTTTAACTGGAATATTTCTTTTTGTGCTTCAAGGTAAAGATGTGGTAATTTTTTGAGGTAGACTACCTTTACTTGCAAAAAGTTTTGTTACCATCTCAGCACGGGATGAAACCTCAAGTTTACGAAACATACGCTTCAGTGATTGCTTTACTGTATTTTCTGTAATCCATAAAGCTTTTCCTATTTCCAAATTAGTCATTCCCTGAGCGACTAATTCTGCAATTTGTCTTTCGCGTGGGGTGAGAGGGCTACTATTTAATTCTTCAAAACCTAAGTTTGAGCGTAGTGCGACGAGTCTTGTCGAAAAATGCAAACATAGGGCGCTTAAATCAGCTAAATTATCTGCAGTGAATGGGGGTTCTTTGCGATGACGAGTAAAGCCTATACCACCAACAAGCTGACCGTTATTGATAATTGGACCCGCCATTACATGTCCATGATCTGGACGAGGACAAATTGTTTGCCACACTCCAGGAGGTAAAATTATTTCATCGTGAACTGCGACATGGCGTTGCAATACATACCTCAAAACGGGATTAGATTCGACTGAAAGAGCTCGTTTAACTATCTCTGGGGTCTTTTTATCGATTGCAGGAAGTCGATCCATAAAAAATACACCCCAGCGGTTTGCAGCGAAATACTCACCCACCTCCGCTACTATCGTTTGTTTGAGTTCTAATTCATTATGCGCCTCAGCAATCGCCTGAAATGACTTCTGTAGTGGAGTTTTCATAATTTGTTGACTGATATTTATTGCGCCACTTGAGCAAAGTGTACCCGATCGAGGTCTATACGAAGGGGAATGCTTAACTTTAATCTAAGTTTCAGCGATCTTCAAAAGCGAGGGAAATGATCTCAAAGAAAAATAATTGGAACAGCTTCATTTTCATTTGCAGAATTTTCGATAAATTTTCGATAGATTATGGATACTTCTTCAAGTCGTTCTGATTTAGTTATAAATCAAACAACAGAACAAAATCAGTCTCTATCTAAGTTAGCAGCAGTCAGCTTTTACATCATTGCAATATTCTTCAACTTTTGCTTAATTACCCAGTTGCTTACTGTTGGACTAGCTTACTTTTATAACCCTGATTGGTGGAGAATTCATGTTTGGCTTGTGCGGGGATATGGCGGATTATCTCTTATTTTAATGTTACTAGCTTATTGGTTTCCATTTTCCAAGCGAGTACGAAGCCTAGCAATAAGTCTTCCAATCCTCTTAGCATTACAATTTTTGACCATTCATATCCAAACCCCACTCCCATTTCCCTTAGCAATTGTTCACCCTTTAATTGGATTTGTCCTATTTTCTGCATCTACAACATTAGTACATCATGTGTGGCAGATTTTGTCGCCTAAAGAAGAAATATAATCCTATTGAGAAAAAACCTATGAATAATTATGCCCATCCTGAAGTCCTAGTAGATACACAATGGCTTGCAGAGCACCTCGACGATCCCAATTTGCGCATAGTCGAAGTTGATATGAGTCCAGAACCATATCAAAATAATCATATTCCGGGTGCTGTGTTTTGGAATATTTTTGCAGACTTACTTTTACCCGATATGAGGATAAATCTAAATGTTTCAGCCATGGAAAAACTACTATCACGCTCTGGGATTACAAATGACATGACCATAGTTGCTTATGGTAGTTATCCCGGAACTGGAGCCTGGATTTTCTGGCTACTAAAACTATTTGGACATCAAGATATCAGAGTTTTGAATGGCGGACATCAAAAATGGGTAGTTGAAGGTCATCCAGTGACAGCAGAATTATCCAACTTTCCCCCGACCCGGTACCACGCAAAACCACTCGATGATAATTTGCGAGTATTCCATAATGAGATTCAAGAATCGATTGATGATCCGAGTCGAGTAATCTTAGATGTTCGTACTATCGAAGAGTATCAGGGCGAACAATTTTTGATGAAACCACCAGAAGGTAAAGAACGTGCGGGACATATTCCCGGTTCGGTTCATCTTGAACATGTGCTTACCCTCAACGAAGATGGAACTTTCAAATCGTTTGATGAGTTAAAGGCGCTTTACAGCAGTAATGGTATTACCCTAGACAAAGAAGTCTTTCCCTACTGTGCGATCGGTGGACGTTCGGGTTATACCTGGTTCGTCTTGAAGTATTTACTAGGTTATCCCAAAGTTAGGAACTATGATGGTTCCTGGAATGAATGGAGTCGTTTACCTGACGTAGCGATCGAGAAATAAAAACATTAATTAGGTTTTTCAAATACTTGACATGAGAAGGAATAGGTAAAAGTTTACTCCTTCTTGCCTATTAATGCGTTTATATTGGTGGCATCTGTTCCAGTTTTGCAAGTGCTGGACAGTAATATCCAGCAATTTTGAAAGCAATAGTATCTGGTCGGGTAATTTTATCCAAATTGCAAAATACAATTACCGTAATCTTGTCATCAATAAAACGAGTAATGTTGCTAGCAAATCCTAAAATCGAACCATTATGACCTACTACCCGGCGATTGTCATAGTTAATAACCTGCCAACCTAAACCTGCTACATATCTAAGCTTTTCCCAATCATCGCCATAATTTGGGGGATGAGGAGTCCACATATCATCAAGAGTCGATTGACTTAGTAAAGTCCCATGCAAGAGTGCTAATTCCCACTTAACCATATCTTGTACATTGGATATTTGACCTCCAGCTGAATAAGTGACTGAGGGACTATAGTAAGGTTTTTTAACGAGCTTATTGTTTACTAAACGATAGCCAGCAGCCCGGTGCGGCACAATATCTCTTGGATTATTCATCATAGTTGCATTCATTGCCAAAGGAGTAAAAATGCGTTTGTGCAGTAAATCTCCATAACTTTGTCCGGTTACCTTTTCCAACATCAAGCCAAGCAGGTAATAGCCAGTATTGTCATAGGCGCTAAATTCACCAGGTTTGAATTTGAGGGGTAAGTCAGCAACCAGAGCCAAAATTTCAGCTTTGGATAAATCAAGACGGGTAAGATCCCAGTAGTTTGGTGCATCTGTATAGCTGGGAATCCCCGATTGGTGAGACAGAATATGCTTTACTGTGACGCTTTGCCATGCTGATGGCGAATTGTCTAAGTAATTTGTAATCCTATCGTTTAGAGATATAAGCCCTTCTTTCACTAACATCATTGTTACTGTAGCCGTGAAGGTTTTACCAACAGACGCAATCTCATAAACCGTTTTTTCTGTCGCAGGAACGGAGTGTTCAAGATTTGCTAGCCCATAACCCTTAGCCAAGACAGGTTCACCCCCCTGCACTACTGCAACAGAGAGTCCGGGAATCTGGTTTTTGTTCATCATGTCTTGGATATAGTCGTCAATCACGATCAACCTCGCTCTTTTGTTTTGAGAATCTTTGGTTCAGTGACCGTACTCACCGGACAGACCTAACGCTAGGGAAAGTGTCAATTGCTCAACTTGAGGAAAAATTGGCAGATATTTTTCCAGCTTTTTAAGCGCAGTTATCAATGGCGATCGCTTCCATGTACGATGCTATTTACAATAGTTTCAGAGATATTTCCAGTTTAACTAAATCATGAAACTGAACCAATCATTGAGAAAATGGCACCGTACTATTGCCCCAATTGTTTTATTACCATTGTTAATCACAGTATTTACAGGGGTTACCTACCGCATTTCCAAAGATTGGTTTGGGTTGTCTCGCGACCAAGTTCATTTTCTCATGGTTTTACATGAAGGTGAGTATTTTGGACATAAGCTAGAACCAGTTTATGTCCTGCTCAATGGCTTGGGTTTACTGTGGATGTTAGCCACTGGTGGAGCAATGTTGTTTCAGAATTTGCAGAAGTTTTTTAAGCGATCAAGAGATTACAGACAAAGTAAACAGGTACCTCAAACTTCAACAGATTCAGATTCAAATTCAGATTGATCCAAATTTATTAAAATTTTGATAGATTTGGGTTTGTATTTTTTGAAACGATTAATGTCTAATTAAATACTCACAGGGAATGGGATATTTATTATAGAAATAATAAGATTTTATTACTATACTAAATGATTCATGAAAAGTAATTATTGTAGAGACACGATAATTGTGTCTCTACAGAATTTATCTGTTTATAAATCAACTATAGTTGCTATATCGTCAGGAAATAAGGTTACCGTAAATTTAGAGACTTTAATATTTAAAAATCAGATTTTTTATTCTTGTTACCCAACTCAGATTTTTTTATCTTTTAGGTGTTCAATCTTTTCTATTTCTTTACTTTTTTTTACTATCTTTAATATTGAGCAAGATAAATTCTTGTAAGTGATTGACAGATATTTAATTTTTGTGAGGATTTAATTCAATGACTAACCAAAATTATTTCGAAAATTTAATCTCTGAAGAATTGACTGCAGAAGATCAAGTAAATATTTCTGGTGGTGCTTCATTTATATTTAATGATGAAATTATCAAGTTTAAGAAAAGTTCTATTGGTGAAGTAGAAGTAGAAATTTCTAATACAGAAACAAATAATAACTACAGCTATACTTACTCTTACTAGTTAATAATATCTGCTGTAGTGAGATATTTTGTAACTTAATTGTATCAGTACGATACATTATATCATTGATATATCAGTTAATTACGTTAAATAGTTGCAAAAAATATCTAGCCGATTATTTACCAATTTAACTTGTGGCGAAAGTTGGCTAAATAATCAAAGAAGAAAGATCTGTTTTCTTATATTAACTATAAACATAAGCAGATCTTTCTGATTTTTAATTATTCTATTTTTTTGATGCTACTTTTAATACAGTAATCCTATTTAATTTTTATGGATTATTTAGAATTTATGGAGTATGAAATAACAAGGCGAAAGCAAAGTAATTGACTTATATCTATAATCTTTTCTAGTTATTGACTTTTTGTAACTATTATTGAAAAGTAGTAATTTCTGAATAGCTTTGTGAATCAAATTCGACATCCATTTTATAAAATGGGTGTTTTTTATTTATTATTTTGTTAGTCAATTAAGTTCCTATCTACTCACTATTGAATAGTAATCATAAGTAAAGTACACTTACAAATTGAACTTCGTAAAAATATCTATTTTAAAAATTTTAGTGGTCTTGTATATATCTATTTTAAGAGCTAAAAACAGGCAATATAAACGCCATAACAATTCTCCAGACAAGTAGGTCGGTGTTAAAAAACCAAGGTATGTCATTGCGTTAACGCAGTGTGCGCAAAGCGCATGTGAAATGTAGTGAAATGAAGAAATCGTAGGGGTTTTAGAATTGTTTACCTTTTGTTACATAGTTGAGTTTATTTGTGCCTACTTACTTAGCTACTATTTCAATGATTTTTGGAAAAATTAGAGTGATTAATTATGATTACTCCAAGTTTTTGATTTAGAGAATCTTCGTCACGGGTCCTAGCATTAAAGATTGATGCTAATAGTGAAAGTTGACCTACTTTAGTCCCAAGCAGTATATGTAATGCAAGACCAATAAATATACACACCCATGATACTGGATGAGCCAGATACTACAGGTGTTAAATTTATCCGCAAGGAAGACATTCTTCTTTCATCATTCCACCAGTCAATACTGAAAATGTTGCGGTAAGCAACATTAATGTCTTTGCATTAATGTCTTTGCGCCTTTTCTAAGAACTTATAGTACTGACAAAAATTAATACCTTATCCCTAGTCATATAACTGTATATCTTGCATTTTAAAAGCAAAACTAAAAAAAATTCAGTTCAGTGTTCTGATTTGCGACTATCTATTGTTGCCAAACTGTGATGATATAGTAACGCTGCGACCGCACCTCCACAGAGCGGTCCAACCCAGTACAACCAAAAATTCCCGATTTCTCCTCCTAGAAGTGCTGGACCTAAGTGTCGTGCTGGGTTCATTGCAGCCCCAGTTATTGGACCACCGGCGAGGATGTCTAAAACCACTGTCAAACCAATGAAAAGTCCGCCTACTTTTGGACCTCTTCGGTCTATAGCAGTACCGAAAATCACAAACACTAAAAAGAATGTAAGGAAAAATTCCATTACTACTCCGTTGATAGGATTGACTCCTGTACCTAAAGTTGGAGTCCCCATTTTTATTGTTTTAAGGACTTCACTGGAAATACTTAACTTAACTAGACTCGCTGCAAAAATACCTCCTAGACATTGACAAATAACATATCCACCAGCATTAATTGCATCAATTTTTCCTGTCAGCCAAGCTCCAAAAGTTACGGCAGGATTAAGGTGACCACCACTAATAGCTGCTGTAGCACTGACCATAACGGCAATGGTTAGTCCGTGAGCTAGTGCAATACCAGTTAGCCCGACTGCTCCCTCGGTTATTTGATTAGCAGCGATCGCACTAACTCCAATAAAGATTAAGGCGAAAGTGCCGATGAATTCGGCAATCAAAGCTTTTCCATTAACTTGTTTCATAGTTTAAATATTTGAAAATAATCAATCAGACACGAAAATTTCGCTTGTTTTCTGGTTTGTGCTTAAAGAAAATTCTTAAAGCTGAAAGTCATTTGTACAAGAAATTCCACTCTTAGTTTCTATCTTCTAACCCCCTTACTACCACTATAGTTACCATCCGTTAACTTCCGGCTCTGAGGCGCTCTATCCTTTTAGCAAAGCGCTATTAAGAAGACACGCAATTTTGCGATACAAGCATTAGAAAATAATAATATTTAAAAAAAGTAAAGAATCAGGAAAGGCTAAACTGTAGGTAATTGCACTTTAAAGCAGGTGCCTATATCAATTTGACTAGTAACGGTAATTGTCCCTTTATGTGCTGTGACAATACTTTGAGCGATTGCCATTCCTAATCCCGTACCACCAGTTCGATAACTTCTCGCCTTATCTGCTCGCCAGAAACGTTTAAAAATATGAGGTATATCTTTTGCTGCGATCCCAATTCCTGTATCTGACACAGCAATAACTATAAATTTTTCACCTTGCTCCATTGTTACAGTTACTGTTCCTCCATTAGGAGTGTATTGCAGTGCGTTATCTAGCAAATTTGTAAACAAACGCTTAAGCTGTTGCGGGTCGCCGAGTAGAAAAATATTATTAATGAGCTGGAAATCGAGGGTAATTTGTTTTACTAATGCTTCTGCTTCAAAATATTCTAGTAAATCTTCAATAATTTCATCAATAGGAACCGCTCTAAACTCACTACCCCTAGTTCCCGATTTACCGTCCATTCTTGCAAGCATTAGTAAGTCTTCTACCAAACAGGTCATTTGATTAGAAGCGCTGGCCATCGCCTGTAACTTTTCCGTATTGGCTGGATGAATTCGCTCGGGATACATCTGCATTACTCCCAATGAAGTCTTAATTACTGTCAAAGGCGATCGCAATTCATGGGAAGCGTCAGCAGTAAATTGCTGGAGTTGTCCAAAGCTTTTCTCTATTGGTTCGAGGGACTGACGGCTTAACCACATTCCGCCAATTGCAGTCAAGGTTAAAGCAATAGCTCCTCCTAAAGCTAACGCCCAACGCAGACGAAATAATTCCGCTTCTAAAGCTGTTGTAGATATGGTTACGCGAATATAGCCAGTAATTTGCTGTTTTCCAGTTTGCGGAGAAATATACATAGCTGGTAAAGCAAGAGTACGATTTTTGCCCTTAATATTAGTGAAATCAAAAGCTTTTAAATTCTCTGCGAGTTCTTTTTCAGGAAAAAGATTACCTTCTTTAATCAATAGCTGATGCTTTTCGTCAAACCATTCTACACCTTGGTAATAATGAGAAGAATGATGAACGGGAATCTTGATATCTCCGTCTCTTTTATATGGAGCCATTAATTGAGAGAGACTCGTTGGTAAGTTTTTATGATGGTACTCTTCAGGATAATCCCCGAGTTTGTGTTCGTAATATTCGTGTTTTACCACTTCTAAAGTTTGAGCTGCAGTTTGAGCTAGGGTCATTAAATGGTCATCTAACTGTCGGTGAAGTTTATGACTAACAGCTTCATGTACCGCTACCGCTGATGTCCCTAAAATTGTTAACATTACTCCTAAATAGGAAAATAGCAAACGTATTTGCAGAGAGCGAAACTGTTTCTTAGAGGTTAGGATTGAGGCGATAACCCAGGCCATAGACATTTTCGATAAGATTGTGTGGTGCTCCTTTCTCTTTTAACTTCTTTCTTAAAGTTTGTAGGTGAACTTTGACAGTTTGCTCTTCTGGCATACTTTCAAAAGACCATATCTGTTGTAGAATAGCATCCCGACTGAGGACGCGCTCCCCGTTGTGAAGAAATAATTCTAATAAACTATATTCTTTTGGTGTCAAGTGCAGTTTTTGTTGCTTATATCTTACTTCACACTGACTGGGGTCTAGATAAAGATGCTCCCATTCAAGTATGGGAGATAAGCTTGGATTACCTCGACGTAGCAAAGCACGAATGCGAGCTAACAATTCTGGTACATCAAAGGGCTTAATAAGGTAATCATCAGCACCAGCATCTAAACCTATAACCTTGTCAAGGCTAGTATCTTTTGCTGTCAGCATCAAAATTAGTGTTTTATTCCCTGTTTGTCGTAATCTTTGGCAGAGAGTGATGCCATCTAGTTTCGGAAGCATTACATCCAAAACAATCAAATTATAAGTAAAAGTTTGTGCTAGATCTAAGCCAGTTTCCCCGTCAGTGGCTATTTCAACTGCATAATTTTTGCTGGTCATTGCTTCTGCAAGAGTTTTAGTTATTCTTTGATCATCTTCCACAAGTAACAACTTCATACTCTATGCTCTCTCTTCAGATGTATATATTAAATAATTTTTGGGACTTACAGCACCTACAACAAATAAGTTTCCTACGGGAATCATCCTCATATTCAGCTTCAATAAATAAAAATAAAACAAATGAAGGAGAATATTCCTTTTCGCACTTTAACATAGATAGAAAATATAAAATGACAGTTTTTCAAAGGTGATAATGGTATTAATTAAAGAAAATAACTCTGTCCACCTTGCTGAAAACCTCAGACCAACTTTGATTACCCTGAAAATAACAACCAACAAACCAAAGCATCAAAAGCTTGAGAAATGAAAACTGTAAAGGTTAGAAAAATAGTTATTACTCAACAAAAATCAGCATTGATTGTCATAGACTTACAAAATGACTTTACCCTGGAAAATGGAAAAGCTCATGCTTGTACTACTCAAGTAGATCGACTCATCCCTGTAGTGAATAAACTCAGCAAACAATTCATTGAGAAACAGCAGGATGTAGTTTATATACAAACAGAATGGTCAAACCCATTAGTGAAACTTCTTACTGGTAATTCTGTGGCAAAAGGTACTAAAGGGGCAGAATTTGATAGCCGCCTAAAAATAGTTAGTAATAATATATTTACAAAAGGAAACAGAAACATATTTTCCAGCAGTGAATTTGTCAAATTTCTTCAGACTAATTCTATTGCTCATCTTTATCTGGTTGGTCTTGCTACAGATTACTGCATTAAAGTGTCGGCTGAACATGCGATCGCAAATGGATATGGAGTTACTGTAGTACGAGATGCGGTAGCTGCCTACAAATGTGGAAACTTTGAGAAGTCCTTGCAAGTTTTATCATCGAAAAATGTTGTGGTAGTGGAATCAGCAGATATTACTTAATGAAGAATCTCTCCTTAATTGGACAAAATTTGCATTCTAATAATGGGATAAAATTATTATGAATATGAAGAAATATTAAGGCTTTATTTCAATGAGTTGGTTTCTTTCTGCCTTGGGAATTATCCTTGCACTACTTATACTCTCACTTGCAATATATCTAATCACCGCTCGTCGTTATCAGTCATCTGACTCCGTCGCCAATTCCTACGATCAATGGACTGAGGATGGTATTTTGGAGTTTTACTGGGGCGAACATATTCACTTGGGTCATTATGGTTCGCCACCACAACGGAAAGATTTTTTAGCTGCCAAGTATGACTTTGTACATGAAATGGTGCGTTGGGGTGGTCTAGATAAATTACCTGCTGGAACTACAGTTTTAGATGTTGGCTGTGGGATTGGAGGTAGCAGCCGCATTTTAGCTAAAGATTACGGGTTTGAAGTCACAGGTGTTACCATCAGTCCCCAACAAGTGGAACGGGCTCGGGAGTTAACTCCTGAAGGAATTAACGCCAAATTTATGGTGGATGATGCGATGTCACTTTCTTTACCCAATGAAAGTTTTGACGTAGTATGGTCAGTTGAAGCTGGACCCCATATGCCAGATAAAGCGGTTTTTGCTAGAGAGTTAATGAGAGTGGTTAAACCAGGTGGATTATTAGTTGTTGCGGACTGGAACCAAAGGGATGACCGTCAAAAACCCCTAAATTTTTGGGAAAAGCCGGTAATGCGCCAACTTTTGGATCAATGGTCTCATCCAGCTTTTGCTAGTATTGAAGGTTTTTCCGAACTTTTAGAAGCGACGGGATTTGTTGAAGGAAAAGTAATCACAGCAGACTGGACACAAGAAACCCTTCCTTCTTGGTTTGATTCTATATGGCAAGGAGTTGCTCGACCTGCGGGATTGGTGCGTTTTGGTGTATCTGGTTTTATTAAATCTTTGCGGGAAGTACCTACTATTCTTCTGATGCGGTTAGCATTTGGTGCGGGGCTTTGTCGATTTGGGATGTTTCGTGCAGTAAGGGCTAATTCAGTTACCCCATCGGAAGAGTCAGTTGCAACCGAAGTCGCCCAAGTTTAAGTTGTCCAAATTTAAGATTAATGATGGCAAGAAGTCTCCCGTTTTAACGGTGAGATGGATTGCTTTTATTGCAGCATTATGCGTGGTAGCGCACCGCCGCTAACAGGACACAGGAGTGGAATATTCGGTCATCAAAATTACTTAGGGCTTGCTGAATAAATACAAAAAGGTGATGGTTAATACATTATCAGACCCAAGGAATATATTCAGATGCAAGAAAACAGTC
>NZ_LMTZ01000074.1 GCF_001456025.1 Mastigocoleus testarum BC008 | reverse complement strand
GACGCCCCATTGTTCGCTTTTGCTTCTTTTATTTCTTCATTCTTTATTCTACAGTTATATGCAACTTCACATAGAGTTGGTATAAGAGTAGATTAGTGATAAAACTATTTTCCTTTTGTCATAGGGTCATATATTTTTTGCCCACTACATATCAAGTGAAAATGTTTTTCTATTTGCTTTTTGCGACAAAAATTTATCTTTTTGAAGAGTTACTTACCGCATAACAAGAATCAAGTAAAGACCAAATATATAAACAAACAAAAAATATTTTTAAACTACATTTAATATCTTGTTAATAAAAAAGAGAAATAATATTGATGATGGTATTAAGTATTTTTTCTCACAAGTATTCAGTATTCTTTAAAACTAAAAATGCTGAAAAATTAGGATTGTTTTTATTGTTTCAGAGAAAAATTTTTATTTCTGGATACTTAGCAGTAAACCAGTTTCTCGCGGGTGGACCAATTCCTCCCTTGGGGGAGGTTAGGAGGGGGTTTGATCGCTTGCTGGGGAGGTTAGGAGGGGGTTTGATTGCTTGGGGGAGGTTAGGAGGGGTTCGATTTGCTGGGGATTATGAGGGGGTTCGATTGCTTGCTAGAGATTATGAGGGGGTTAATAGCTTCCGGGGAGATGGGGAAGTTAGGAGGGAGTTAAGTAGTTTGCTGGGAGGTTATTTATCTCTAAAACATCTCATTGATCAAATTTTTTAGTCAAATTTCTAGGGAACTAAAAGATAATGACAAAGGCTAGACTTAAAGGATTTGCATCTCTACCTGCGGACACTTTTGCTGACGGACCTCAATCTGGTGCAGATAATGGTAATGGTGAACCGATTTCTGCGAATGGACGAACTGGTCCTTTTGATGGTCAACCTGTTCAAGGTTTTAGTGGAGTACAGTTTGCTCCTGGTGTAGATGGTTCTTACTGGTTTTTATCGGATAATGGTTTTGGTGCTCAAACCAATAGTACTGATTATTTATTGCGTTTGTACCAAGTCGATCCAAACTTCGCTGGGACAGAAGATGGTGATGGTTCCATTGAGGTGGAAGGTTTCGTTCAACTTTCCGACCCCGACAATTTAATTCCCTTTGATATTACTAATAAAGGAAGCAGCGAAAGGTTATTAACTGGTGCTGACTTTGATATTGAATCTTTTGTTATTGATAAAAATGGTGATATCTGGATTGGAGATGAGTTTGGACCTTACTTACTACATTTTGACTCTACAGGCAAGCTCCTAGAGGCTCCAATTTCTACTCCTAATATTAATAATCTGAAAACTCTTAACGGTCAAGATCCTCTGGTAATTGCTCACCGTGGTGCTAGTGGTGATTTTCCCGAGCATACTTTGGAAGCGTATCGGGCTGGAATTGCTGCTGGTGCTGATTTTATTGAACCGGATTTGGTAACTACTAAGGATGGGGTTCTAATTGCACGTCACGAACCCATGCTTGATGATACTACTAACGTTGCTGAGGTTTTTGGTGAAGACCGCAAATCAACTAAAATGCTCGATGGTGAGGAAGTTACTGCTTATTTTGCAGAAGATTTTACCTTAGCTGAAATCAAACAGTTGCGTGCGGTTCAATCTCGTGATTTTCGCGATCCTGCTTTTGATGGTTTGTTTGAAATTCCTACTTTTAAGGAAGTTATTGAATTAGTTCAGAAAGTCGAAGCGCAAACTGGTAAGCAGGTCGGGATTTATCCAGAAACCAAACATCCTACTTTCTTCGATGAACAAGGTCTTTCCTTGGAAGAACCTTTAGTTGCAACTTTACAGGAAACAGGTTTTACAGATCCAAATCGGATTTTTATTCAATCCTTTGAATTTGCGAATTTAATTGATTTACAAAATAATCTGCTTCCTGCTGCTGGTTTGGAGAATTTACCTCTAGTTCAGCTTTATGGTGATGTGGAAGATGCTTTCATCAATGAAAATGGTGGTGGTTTTTCAGTTCCCTACGATATAGTTGCTAATTTCAGCAAAGAAGGTTTTGACGAAGCTGCTGCGAGAGCAACTTATGGCGATTTAGTCGATATCGTTCCTAATTTTGGCATTAATACCACTTACAAAAACTTAGCAACCAAAGAAGTTTTTGATTATATCGGTAATAACTACGGTGAAGGTATTGGTCCGTGGAAAAACAGTTTTGTATTACGCGAATCCTTAGATACTCCAGTCGATGGGAATGGTGATGGTGTTGCTGAAATCACCTCTCAGTTAACCGGTGAAGTTCGTCCTTATATAAATTGGGCTCATGATGCTCTAATGCAAGTTCATCCTTATACTTTAAGAGACGAAGAGCGTTTTCTCACCCTTAATCCCGATGGTACTCCCCAAACCGCAGAGGGTGAAGTCGAACAGTTAATTAACTTGGGTGTTGATGGTTTCTTCACCGATTTTGCTCGCACTGGTGACCCGATCCGGGATGCGATCGCAGCTTCAGAAGTACGTTCTCCCCAAAATCCCGATCTGAAAAACTTTAATAGTTTAAGTGGTGAAGCACCTTTAGTTATCGGTCACCGGGGTGCGAGTGGTGATTTCCCCGAACATACTTTAGAAGCTTATCGTTTAGCAATTATTCAAGGTGCTGATTTTGTTGAACCAGATCTCGTAACTACTAAAGATGGGGTGTTAATTGCGCGTCACGAACCTTTACTTGATGACACCACCAATGTTGCTGAGATTTTTGGTAGCGATCACAAATCAACTAAACTCCTTGATGGTGAGGAAATAACTGGTTATTTTGCGGAAGACTTTACCCTAGCTGAAATTAAACAGTTACGTGCGGTTCAATCTCGCGATTTCCGTAGCGATGAGTTTGATGGTAAGTTTGAAATTCCCACTTTCAAAGAAGTCATTGAACTGGTTCAGGAAATGGAGTCGGAGTATGGTTTCAAGGTTGGTATTTATCCAGAAACTAAACACCCTACTTTCTTCGACGAGCAAGGTCTTTCCTTGGAAGAACCTTTAATTGCAACTTTACAGGAAACAGGTTTCACAGATCCAAATCGGATTTTTATTCAATCCTTTGAATTTGCAAATTTAATTGATCTCCAAAACAATCTCCTTCCTGCTGCTGGTTTAGAGAATTTACCTCTAGTTCAGCTGTATGGTGATGTGGAAGATGCTTTCATCAATGAAAATGGTGGTGGTTTCTCGGTTCCTTATGATATCGTTGCTAATTTTAGTAAAGAAGGTTTCGATGAAACTGCTGCGAGAGCAATTTATGGTGATTTAGTCGATATCGTTCCCGATTTCGGAATCAACACTACTTACAAAGACTTAGCGACCAAGGAAGTTTTTGATTATATCGGTAATAACTACGGTGAAGGTATTGGTCCGTGGAAGAACAGTTTTGTATTGCGCGAACCCTTAGATACTCCCGTGGATGGAAACGGTGATGGTGTTGCTGAAATTACCTCTCAGTTAACCGGTGAAGTTCGTCCTTATATAAATTGGGCTCATGATGCTCTAATGCAAGTTCATCCCTATACTTTAAGAGACGAAGAGCGTTTTCTCACCCTCAATCCCGATGGTACTCCCCAAACCACCGGTGAAGAATTTCTGCAATTAACAGAATTAGGAGTAGATGGTTTCTTCACCGACTTCCCCGAAACTGGACGGATCGTAGTTGACGATTTAACCCAAGAACCTAACTTACGTGGTTCCCGTGGTTTTGAGGGAATGGCTTTTAGTCCTGACCGCACCAAAGCTTATCCTTTATTAGAAGGAACAGTTGTCGGTGACCCAGAAAATTCCCTGCGAATCTACGAATTCGACCTCACCAAAGGCGAATATACTGGTTTAGTTGGTTACTATCCCACCACAGATGGTAATCCCATCGGTGACTTTACCCCCATCAATGACCATGAATTTTTAGTAATTGAACGGGATGGAGGACAAGGAGACGCGGCTGAATTCAAGAAAATCTTCAAAATTGACATTTCTAAAGTTGATGAAAACGGCTTTGTAGAAAAAGAAGAAATTGTTGATTTATTGAACATTGACGACCCCAACGACTTAAATGGTGATGGTGAAACAACCTTTAAATTCCCCTTTGTCACCATTGAAGATGTCCTAGTTGTGGACGAAAACACCATTTTGGTTGCAAACGACAATAACTATCCTTTCTCCGTTGGTCGTGGTCCCGATATCGATAATAATGAAGTCATCCTCATAGAATTAGATAAACCTTTAAATTTAGATCCGCGTTTGGGTCAAAACCCAAAAAAAAATGAAGAATCTCAAACTAAAGAACCTGAACTAGTTGGGGGTACTGCTGGTGACGACATATTTGTTGTGGGTGATAACCTCAGCAATGAGAAGAACATTGTGTTTGCGGGTGCTGGTGACGATGAAATCGATCTAACCGGTGGAAGTGAAAACCGGGTTAATGCTGCTGAAGGTGACGATCTGATTTTTGTCAGTCTCAAAGATAGAGTATTTGCTGGTGAAGGGAATGACACCTTTGATGCTACCGATGGTATGGGTCAAAACCGGATGTCTGGTGGTGGAGGTGATGATATTTTCTTCCTAGGAAAACAAGACCGCGCTTTTGGTGGTAAAGGTGATGATAAATTCTTCGTTCAATCCGGTGGGGATAATATCATCTCTGGTGGTGAAGGTGCAGATCAATTCTGGATTGTGAGTGGAGAAGTTCCCGAATCTGCAAATACCGTTCTTGATTTTGAAGCTGGTACCGATGTCATTGGTATCTTGGGTAGTGCAAGTTTGGGTATTGATGCATCGACCTTAGATGTGAGTGATGATGGTGTTAATACTGCGATCGCTTTTGGGGATCATACGTTAGCTGTGCTTAATGGTGTGACTGATTTTGATGTTAATACCAGTGTGGTTTTTGGTTAGTTTTGCGTTGACTAGCTTATAACCTCCCCGCAGACGACTAACCCCCTCCTAACCTCCCCCGAGGGAGGAATGTCGTCTCTGCAAAATCTCATAAATCACCGATGTGCACTGTAACTACTGGTATTTTTGATCAAATAAACAACCCAGCATCAACATGAAAAAAATTACCTAAGTACATCCCGATTGTTAGCTAATTAATTATTTAGAGCAGGAACTTCAATCGGTGCGAATATCGAAGAATCTTGTTCTGCACAAAGTGATAAGGATTTCATCAGTAAATAACCAATAGCTCTAAAAGAAGCTCGAGAAACGAAATATTGGCTACGATTGTTAATTAAGTCAGAAATAATGAATGAGAAACAGATATGAAATCTTATTGATGAATGCGAGCAAATAACTAGAATTACAACTAAGTCAACTGTGATAACTAAAAATAAATTAAATAAGTAAATAATTTTGACTTTTGAATTTTAACTTCCGCGCAGAGGTTAGCGCTTATATGTTACACTTTATATTTTGCAGCGCAAGAAGAAAAGATCGTTCGCTTTCTCTCAATGTCATGAGTACCAAGTAGTATTGCCCCTCAACCCCCTCGTAAATGGACATCCTTTCCCTAAGAAAAAATGGTAAGCCTCCCCTAATGAGGTTAGGTTGTGAATCAACAACTGTGCTTATTAAATCGTCGTAATTATTTATCCATCCTGACTTTCTATTACCTTTCCCAGTATCGTTGTACCACCCAACCGTGCTTGCGAAGCGTAAATAATTTTTGAGATCGCTTTCATTCCAATCTCTCGTTTTAATACCCAATCTATTTCCCGTCTTAACCCAAATCTCCTTTTGCACACTGAAACCAAAATCTCCATCTGAATGTTTTACCCACAACTCATCCATTTTTCTCAAGTCAGGACAGGAAAATTGCTCAATGTTTGCGATACTTAGGTATCTTTCTTTTATTCTATTTGCAATAACAAGCATAAGTTCCCAATTTGCAATATCAGCTTCTCGCCAATATTTCTTGTTTAAAGAGTGTTTAAGCTTAGTATAATAATATTCTTTTAGAGAATCTCTAACTTCCTGGTTAGGTCGTAGCTTAAATAATTCTTTATGAACTGATTCAATACTTTCAGCGGTGATAATTTGATCGTCTTTAAAAGGATCTGTCTCACGTGGATGATTGTTTAGAATATAAAATGCTTCTTGATAAGCTTTGATCGCTTCTGATTTATTTTTCTCTTTAATTAAATTTCCTTGCATCCCTTTAACAATAGCTTTAATCTGCAAACCTTGAGCCGAGCTAATATTTCCTTTTTCATTTAAATATTTCAAACTTTCATCAAAGTTACTTTGAGCATATGCAGGTTGCTTGAGTTCTTGATATGCTTGCGCCATTGAAGCCAATAACATTGCTTGTTTGAGATGATGGTCATCAACCCTAAAGGATAAACCAGCTTGTCTTAAAGCTTCGTCTGATGCAGTGGTGCGATTTTCATTGCGTAAAGTCCCGGCTAGTTTAGATAGTGCTTGAACTGTGTTAATTGTTATCTTAATTTCTTGATTCTTGATGCTATTTTCTTTAATCTCGCTTTCTATTTTTTTTAGCTTATCTTTAATTATTTTCTCTGTTTTCTGGGCTGAAGTAAGTTTTTGCTTTACTTCAGCTAATTTTTCTTTTGCTGTTTGAGCATTTTGTTTCGCTTGTAATTCATTATCTTTAGCAATTTTCTCTGTTTGCTTTGCTTTATTAACCTGTTCCAGTGCTAATTTTTCTTGTCGCTTTACTTGTCTAACAGTTTGATTAGCCTTATTAACCTGTTCCAGTGCTGATTTTTCTTGTTGCTTTGCTTGTACTAAATCATCTTTAGCTTCTTCAACCTGTCTATTTGCTGTTTCAACTTGCTTCACACCAACTATTACCGAAGCAATTGCTCCAAGCAATGTCACAAGCAAAATTATACTTCCAATACTAATTCGTCTTTTAGCTTTCTTATTCGCATCACTCAATACCTGATTTCTCTGTTCTGCTGCTTCCCTATCCTTCCTCTCCCTCTCTAATTCTGCTTCTTGATTTCTAACAGCTATTTCCTTTTCTTTACTAGCGGCTAAAAACTGCTTATCCTGATAACTTAAATTCTTATCGTTAGCCCATTCCTCAGCATCTGCTAAAGCCTTTCCTTGCAGAAGTCGAGATTCATCTTTATTTTCAGAAGCAACCCAAGCGCGAAAAGCTTCCGAGTAGGGACGCAGATTTCTTAATTGGACTTCAACCCAACCCCGATCAAAAACCTGTTGATAAACTCGATTATAAACCCTTAACTTACCTTCTCTTTTAACAACTAAGCCAGATAATCTTAAATTGCTAGACTCCACACTGTTATTTGCAACGACTTCTCCCTGTTCTTGAATTTGCTGATACAATTCCAACAAATACCCGGCTCGTTGCTCATTAGAGAGAATTCTATCCCTGATAGTTCGTAAATGCTCCGGATCGTCCTGAGATTCCCAATTCTCAATAATCCTTAATTTTACAACCTCCTCCACAAGATTAAAATAATCTAGAGACGTACCATGTGAATTTTGTAGAGACGTACCATGGTACGTCTCTACCATAAATTGACACAGTTTTTGGCTGAGAAACGGTTGTCCACCCGTCCAATCGAGAATCGATCGCATTACCTCTTGAGGATTATTAAATTTTCCCCGTAATCCTTTAATTAACGGTTTAACTTCCTCAATCTGAAAACCATTTAATTCTATTGCTTCCCCAATATTAAAAGGAGTTTGGGTTTTATCCCTAATCAAATTACCGGGAGTTGCTACCCCCAACAGTGCAAATGTCAACCGTTTAAAAATTGGATTGTCAACTCGTTGGTTTTGGAAAAACCGAATCAAAGCAAAAAAATCATCTAACGAAAAATCTTGACTCAGTATCTTGTCAATTTCATCGACAAAAATGACTATTTGTTCCTGAATATTTGCTAATAATACTTTTTCTATGAATAAACTCAAACATTGTACAGGGGAAAGAGTTCCTTGGTACTTATCCCACCATATTTGCCAATCAAAATT
The DNA here is from genome assembly GCF_001456025.1 of Mastigocoleus testarum BC008. Classification (GTDB taxonomy): domain Bacteria; phylum Cyanobacteriota; class Cyanobacteriia; order Cyanobacteriales; family Nostocaceae; genus Mastigocoleus; species Mastigocoleus testarum. The sequence goes on along the minus strand of NZ_LMTZ01000074.1, from coordinate 4,684 downwards.
GAATTTATCTTCTAATTGACAACTTTCTGACAAATTATAAACGATTCCGCCATACCACTGTTGTTCAGTTACCTTACCAATTCCTGTTAGGTCAATTGCTGCACAAACTCTCCCTTCTTTTTGTAACCGTTGCATTGTCCGTACCCGCAAACTAGACTTACCCATTTGTCGGGAATTCAGGACATAACAAAACTTACCATCAAGCAACTTTTGGTAAAACTCCTCATCAGCTTTTCGCTCCACATAACTGGGAGCATCTACCGGGAGACTTGCACCTACTTGATAGAAATTGGAATTTAAATTGGAAGCGGAATTAGTTGCTATCATGATTGAAATTTCTCACAACTAATACGCCTTGGATTAAAATCCCAGGCTCATAGGCAAAGTATGATAAATCACACTGAGTATAGCTTGTAGTGCGTTTTAACGTACTTGGTCTATGAACCTTGTTCGCTAAAGCGGCGACACTTTTAGTGTTGAAATTTATTCCCGTGGATTTTGGACTTAATGACATGGTGCAAATTATCAGTTACAAAACACGGCGAAAATAATCGCGGTATAGTTGACAACGGGGTGTGACATGATTGTTTTCTCGCTGTACCAGTCCCAAACTGTGTAATTTGTAGATTTGGAATGAATCTAATTCTACTCCTAGATTTGAGTTAACTACTTGTTTAAAAGCTTTTCTTAAATCCTCACCCTGTGACAACTTATTTAGTAGATCGCGTAAATGATTAATATAAATTCCTGCTTCTGTTGTTGCCTGTTGTAACAAATCTTCTAAAGTTACTTTGTCAGTAATCATATGATACATCGCTAACCGAATTAGGTAAGGGTGTCCTCCCAAGATTCGATTTAACTCTTCTAATTGAGTATCTTTTAAATTGATTCCATGTCTTTGGGCTAAATCTAATACCTGCTGTTGATTAAAATCCTTCAGTTCTATGGGTATTCCAGCATTAAAAGGTGATTGATGCTTATCTAAGGGAACATAAACTTCTGTAGAATGGGCTAAAACCAAGCGCAGTTGTTTCCAAATATCAGAAATCTTCCCTTTTTCATGCCAAGAGCGTAACATTCCGAAGAAGTCTTCGACTAATCCACCATAAGGAAATAATCGGTCTACTTCGTCTAAGCATAGAACCAAAGAAGTATTTATTTGTTTTAAAATATACTTTTTAAAGTAATAAGTGCAGTTATCATTACTACCTAAGATATTAGTATTCCAAGTATTATTTACATTATTATCGAGTTCGAGTTCTAAGGATACCTTGGTACATATCCAACGTAGGAATCCATCAAGATTACTAAATACACCTTTTTCTATGCTACGAAGATCCAAATAAACTATTTGATAGTTCTGCTCTTGACTATAAGCTAAAATTCGTCTGAGTAAAGAAGTTTTTCCCATTAACTTTGGTGCTTTAATCCGAACTAAAGAACCAGGTTGTACTAATGTTTGGTAACAACAAAATTCAATATTATCCCGTTCTATGTAAAAAGGTGAGTCAAGAGGTACGCAACCATCGGGATATTCCAATTTATGTGGGGGAATATCTGGATTTCCAGATGTTTCGGAAGTGGAAATATAAGGAAGAGGAGTAGGTATAGTAAGCGGGTGGTGAATTCGCAACAATTCTTCAGCGATCGCTTTTAAACCTGAATTTCCAGGATTTGATTCACGTGCAGCAAAAATTAACTTTTCAATCCAATTTTCAGATTTTGATACTTTGATTAAATTAAATACTATTCCCTCTAAATTATGACCTCCAGCAATTGCATCTAGGTTTTTATCTAACTCAAATAGTAACATTTGCTCTAATGAGGCTTTATCTGGGAAAGCATCAATTAGAGCATCTTTTAATTTTTCAAGTGCTTTGCCTGATATATGCATGTTTTTAATCATACGTATAAATATAGGATTACTATTTGATTTTTAAAAGTATACTGAGATTCAAAAAATTATATACCGAGCTTAAATCTTGAAAAATCATTCAAAAATTAAACTATATTTCTATGTATCGATTTTTTTTTGCGTAAGGAAATTTCACTAATTTTTATGTATCATCGAATAACTTCTATGAGTTATTTATAAGCAGTAATTGATACTATCTATTTATCAGTAGTAGCGCACATCGGTGCGCCCTAAAATACCATTTTTCATTTCAAAAGAGGATCTGCTTTTTCAAACTCAATATAAAGATGTTTAAGCCCTCGCAAAATTATGTTTTGAAAGTGATTCAAATCATTTTTATCAGCCGCTAGTCGAATATTCTTAAGCCTTTTTAATAATTGTTCGTAAGCAATCAGCATTTCTTTACGAGCTAGAGCAGCACCAACGCAGAAATGAGCACCGTGACTAAAAGCTAAATGATTAGCTGCATTAGAACGACAAACTTCAAACTTTTCACCATCAGGAAAAATCTTCTGGTCGCGACTAGCAGAGTCAAAACGGAGTAATAGCACAGACCCTTCTGGAATATTTACCCCCGCCAATTCTGTATCTTTTTTCACGATTCGCCACATTGCAGCGGTGGGTGTTTCTAAACGTAAAACCTCTTCCACCAAATTTTCAATGCGGTCAGGAGCTTCTTGCACCAAAGCCATTTGCTCGGGATGTTGAATCAAAAGTAACATTCCACCCGCGAGAGCATTGGTAATAGTTTCATTACCTGCGACAAGTAACTGTTGAATAATACTAATTAGTTCGGCGGTATTTAGCGAGCGCACACCTTCTACTTTAGCCTGAACCAAATCGGTAATAATATCGTCACCAGGCTGTTTTTTGCACTGTTCTATTTTTTCATTTAAGTAATTCTGCAAGGCTAACACGTCCAATGCAGATTCAATTTCCTGTTCTTTGGAAAGGGTACGACCCAAACCAGCGACAGAAGCATCAGACCATTTCTTGAATTTTTCTAGGTCTTGCGCTGGAACACCCAACTGTTTAGCAATAACTTTGATAGACAAAGGAACAGCAAAGGAGTTGATAAATTCACATTCACCTTGATCAATAAAACTGTCAATCAGTTCATCAACAGTCAGCCTAATATGATCTTCCATCTTATTCACGCGGGAAGGAGTGAAAGCTTGATTAACCAAAGAACGAAAACGCTTGTGTTCGGGTGGGTCAGCAGTTAGCAAGGTATTAACAGGAGGCCAGCCCCGTGCAGCAATCTCCTCTACTTCGGGACTTTGTGCTTCTTTCCCTCCCATTAAATGAGAAAAATGGCTAGAAAACACCTCTACATTGAGAAGAATTTCCTTAACCAAATCATAGCTAGTAACTAGAAAAAGCTTACTCCCAACTAGCTCCGATGGTAACTCCATTACAGGAGAATTCTCCCGTGCTAATTTGTAAAATTCGTAGGGACATTTAAGCACCTCAGGAGATAGGAAATTATAATCCGATAGTTGCTTCATTTTTACCGCCCTCAATTATTACCCTATCTTACCGGGAGTAAGTCTCGATTAACATGTTTTACTCTTTGCAGGAGGGCGGATGGATGTATATTTAAGAGATACAGATTGGATTTTCTGTGAATCAAACAAAAGCAAAGTTATCTGCACTTAAGTCGTTAGCATTAATTCCTTGCAAAATCGCCAAATCTGTTCCATTAGAAGCAATTAAAGTATTATTTCCCTGCTGAGTAATAGTAAGATCCTCGAAACCAATTCCTAAACCAGCAATACCAATAATATCTTCACCATTGGTAAAATCAGCGATCGCATTTGTAGTGTCAGGAGTTTGAGCGACAGCAATCCAGAATTGGTCTGCACCCGCACCACCAGAAATAATATTGTCACCACCAGATGTCACAAAGAAGCGATCGTCACCTTCTTGACCAAATACACGAGAATCCGCTCCCATTATCAAGGTGTCATTACCTTCACCAGCGTAAATACGATGATTATCTCCATTACCCTGAGAAGCATCTATTAAGTCATCTCCCTTACCAGCAAAAACTATTTTATTGTTACCTTCTACTTCGATTACGTCTTTACCGACAGTTCCAAATATGGGTTCGGGATTTGAGGAAACATTGTCTCCCTCCCGAAAATCAAAGATAACTTCTGGATATGGGGAAGAAGAAGCTTCAAGTAAAGGACTTTCTTGGTTATTCAGATATTGATCGAAGAAAGCGACAGTATAGTCGTTAATGATTTGCGTTGCTCGCTTTGGATTGATGGGGTTGGAATTATCAGCAATCGAATTCTCTGATTCACCGGAGAGTAATCCTGCATCTTGTAATTCTTTCAGTACAAGAGGTAGATCGCTAAAATTAGAATGATTGGAACCGCGAATCGTCAACTCATAACCATCATCTTGCAGATTTTCAAAAAATGACTGTTGTGCTTTCACCAATGGATCTGAAGGATTACCCGTTCCAAAAGCTTCATTATTCATAAACATAAATGGTTTATTCAGACTTTCATCGACCCCATCTATGTAAAGTCCACCATCTAAATTAATTCCAGCTTTAAAGCGATCGTCTTCTAATAGTGTTTGAGCAGCGATCGCACCACCTAATGAATATCCAAAAATACCAACTCGGTCTAAATCTAACTTTCCGGTAAAAAGTCCCAAGGGGTCTTGAGCGAATGGCACTAAGAAAAGCTGTAAGCTATGCAGAATAAGTACCACAGCTTTTTAAGGTATTGAAAATAAAAAGATGGCTAGTAC
>NZ_LMTZ01000073.1 GCF_001456025.1 Mastigocoleus testarum BC008 | reverse complement strand
GTTGTCGTTGTGAGAGACAATAACTCTACTACATCAGCCCTATTTTTCATACTCTTTTTTTGGCGAAGGTATTGTTAGAAAAAGATGGTCATAAAATTGAGAAATTTAAAAGGAGTTACGATATTATAACGACACCAGAAAGTCTGAGAAATACACAGCTTTTCCGTACGTTACCCCATGAAATCGGTCATGCTGTAGATTATCTAGAAAATTGTCTCAAGCCATCTCTTGCAGCTAAAACAGATGAAGAATCTGCTTCTATCAAACGTCTGTACCGTTCCAAGGCATATTTAGATAAGGAAGAATATGCCCATCGTTATGCCAGGGAATTTTATCATAAATATAGTGCCCAAGCAATACTTCCATTCGAGCGTTTATATGACGAAAACTACCTGAATAGTCTGAGACTAGATCCAAAGTGGTTCAAGTTTTAATAATTTGAAATTTTAGGGAAAAATTAGGCTAGCAATTAAATCATTTTCTGAATAAAATTAGGCAGTGCAAATGCTGCTTTATGTATATCTGCATTATAGTAACGCAGGTCCTGCTCCCGAATTATTTTCTCAGCTTTTGAAACATCTAAGTTATTTACTGGATCTGGTCCTGCTTTAGAACAATAAGTCAAACTCCACATACCAGTTGGATACATGGGAATAAATACCAAGTAGCAATGTACCGATTCAATACCAAAAACTTCCTTGAGACATTTGTTTAAATCTATAAATGCGTTGCGATGAAAAATTGGCGATTCACTTTGTACTGTGACTACCCCACCAGGACGCAGACAACGGTATACATCTTGATAAAATGACTTAGTAAACAACCCCTCCGAAGGTCCCACAGGGTCGGAAGAATCAATTATAACTAAGTCATAGGAACTATCAGCTGCATTTTTGACAAAATTAATCCCATCATCAATTAATAAATTTAATTTGGAATGCTCCAATGCTGAAGAAATTGTTGGTAAAAATTGTTTTGAAGCACGCACTACAGCTTCATCAATTTCTACCATTGTTATCCTTTCGATTTCCTGATGGCGTACTAGCTCGCGAATTGTACCACCATCACCAGCACCAATTACTAAAACATCTTTGACTTGGGGATGAGTTAACATCGGCACATGAACAATCATTTCATGGTAAGCTGCTTCATCGGCTTCAGTGCACATCACCATACGATCAATAGTCAACATTTTCCCATTTCCGGGAGTATCAAATACTTCTACAGTTTGATAAGGAGAAACTTCATGAAAAATGCGATCGCCCTGAATACGAATCGATAATGCCATTTTTCCATTATCGTCTATTACCCATTCCTCGGGATTGAATTGACCGGGTTGTTCCGATAAGACCATGGTGAATGCACGTGGGACAAAATGTATCAGTGGGTTAGTATACGAAATTATTGATAATTCGTAATTCGTAATTCGTAATTCGTAATGATTTACCCATGGGTGAGGTGATGAATTACGAATTAGCTATTGTTGTTGCTGTAAAATTTGGCGTGACTGATTCACTTACTAATTCACATTAAATTTTTGCCGCGTTCGTAAATTGTTTTTGCATATTCAGTCCAAGTTCCTTGTCCCCAATAACGAAAGCAACTAGTTTGCAACAAGAAGTTATACAGTAAAGCTTGGCGATAATCCGAACTTCTAGTGAAAGGTTCCGATCTATCTTCCTCAGATAAGGTATTAATTTTCTGATGAAACAAACTGCTAAGTTCATTCATCGGAGCCAAAACATTTTCGTACCCTTCAACCCAACTAATATGATTTGTCCAAGAAGCTCCTTCCATATGAAACTGGGGATTTTCTTGCCTTAGTTGTGCAATGGTATTTTCAACAGTGTTGGGAGTTGCATCCCTCGGTGAAACTCGCTCCCAAATTAAATGTTGTCCTACTGGCTGACAGGGTATGTAGTCATCGGTACCAAAACCGGCTGCTGCAATTAATTCTAAATATTCTGTTCCCGTCACACCAACAACATCTGAATCAGGGGTTATTTGATGCCAAGCTTGTTTGAAAGCGTTGGGAAATTCATTCATCATCACTCCGCCATTTTCACCATCACCAATTTGGCTGACTATTGCTGGTGGTTTGAATCGAGATAAACTTTTTGCCTCATAGTAAGGTTGCATTTGAGCAACTAACTTTGTATCTGAGCCCTGAGTCTTAATTAAAGCTGTAATACTAATGGTTTCACCCTGGGAATTGCGAGCAACTAAACGATGGGGTAAATGTTTTTCCTTCAATCCTTCACCTGTTAGTGTTTCTACCGAATGCTCTTGAACTAACAACCAACGATATCCACACTCTTTCAAGGCTTTGATAAATTCAAATAATGTATCGGGGTGATTTGGTAAATGCATCTCTGGAGGTGAAAAACCCTTAACTCGCGCCAATGCTTCCCAACCAAAAATTGCTGCAAAATGATGTTGCCAGGCCAATATATGCAGTTTGATATCTGGTATGGGTGTAGATGGAACAACTGCATGACCCCACATCGTACCTAACCACTCAACATATGGTTGATAGGTAGAATCACAAGTTATCCGTTTGAGATTATCCAAAATATCTTTCCGCCCCATTTGTTGCAGTCCCCATAAAAGATTACCGGAGTAATCCAACATAATTCGAGGATTGCAACCTTGATTTACCAACTCAGGAATAAACTCCCCCATGCGACTGTAACACCAAGCAAAAGGTCCGGCATTATGGTTATCTCCTTCACCGGGATGTTCGAACATATATTGCAAGTTACTAATTAGTTCTCCATTTGCACCTGCAGGAATTGTTGGTTGATGCATATGTAGAGCGATCGCAAAAGTTGCTTTGATATTGTCTAAGGAGATATTAGTCCTTGGTAAAAATACTGTCCGGTCGTGGTTGACGGTATCGAGAACTTCTGATTCCCAACCAGAAATATTTGGTAAACCATCAATAATTTCTGGTAAGGAAGGAAGGCTAGCTGTTGTAGGAAGCATGGCTATTTATAGTGAGTTCGGATACACAATTTTAAGTATGACGCTTTTTGGTGGGTGTTGGGAATTGGGGAAAGTGTGGGAAAGTGTGGGTGGTGTGGGAAGTGTGGAAAGTGTGGGAAGTGTGGGGAAGTGTAGGGAGTGTGGGTGGTGTGGGAAGTGTGGGGAGTGTGGGNGTGGTGTGGGAAATGTGGGGAGTGTGGGTGGTGTGGGAAGTGTGGAGATTGGGTATTTGGAAAAACATACTGGGGAATAACTCCTGACTCCTGATTTCTGTTAGCGCAGCGTTAGCGGTAGCAGGGCAGGGCGTTAGCACATGCGCGTGGCGTAAGCATACTGTAAGTATTGCGCATAATTCTGATTTCTGACTCCTGACTCCTGACTCCTGACTTTTGACTTCTGACTCCTGACTTCCAAAAGTACTCAGCGCACAGCATTTACCCTCTTCCAAGGATTAATTTTTCCCAAACTTTTCTGCCGAGTTGGCGATCGCTCAGAAGGCTTAATTGAAGGTCTAGCTATATGTAAAATTACCTCCAACAACCAAGGAGCAAAGCGTTGACACCAAACAGCAAGATAACTTTGCCATCCGACTAGGATTTCTGGCGATTTTTTTTTCAAACCGATAACTAATGCATCAGCGACTTGCTCTGGTGTAATTGGTCTCACCCAGCGAAATAACTGCAAACCTCTAACCATGTCTGTATCTGTCAGAGAAGGTAGCAAAGCTATTACCCTGATGTTGTGTGGAGCTAATTCGCGACGTAAAGCTTGAGTAAAACCTAGGAGTGCAAATTTAGTTGCTGAATACGTAGCCATGGTTGGTGCGGCGATTTTCCCCATCAAACTAGAGACGTTAACTATAGTCCCTTCCTCTTTTGTCGCCATTCGACGCGCCATGGTTTGGGTCAGAGTATAGGTTCCTAATACATTGAGAGATAACTCTTCTTGCACTTGAGGTAATTTAGAACGCAAAAAAGAGTTTTGATGTGCAACACCGGCACAATTAACCAGCAAATGAATTGGTCCATAACTGCGCCATAACTGAGCAACAGCAATATGAACGAAGGTAGTTTTGGTCAGATCTAGAGCCATTGTTACTGCTTCCGTTCCCAGTTCTTCTACTTCTCGGGCTACGGTCACTAATTTTTGTCGATCGCGTGCTATTAGTATTAATCGTTTTACACCTTGTTGCGCTAGTTCAATGGCGATCGCACGCCCAATACCCCGCGATGCTCCTGTTACCAGAGCAACTTTATTTTGAATATTCATGGTTTCCCCCTAAAATTTAAAGTCCTACCACGTCGTTTTTTTTTTCGTTGAGACTGTGTCGTGGTAGTAAGTTTTTATGTTGTGAGCCCGATCTCAGGTCACACAAATGGCAAAAAGTTAATCTAGTTTCTATCTGTTCTACAGTTTGTTTGGATTCTTGAGGTACACAACAGTATACACATATCAAGGTTTAACAACACGTAAAAAATCCACCAAAATCAATGAAATAAACTAGTAGATGGATCTCAAACTGGTAAAATCTATATCTCCAGCATCACGTACCACATTTTCGACAATAGGATACTCATCTATAAAACCTCAATAAATCTGCAATATTACCGATACAAAGCTTTGATTTCTTGTTATGAAGTCAATGATTAGTTTTGCTTACGCAAGCTCTGATTCCCAATAGAATCTTTAGAAGAGAATAGAACCCTACAACACCTATAATTCCTGCTAGGGCTAAGTTCTGACCAATGGTGACGAGCCACTTTTATTATTATTTAGTACAAAATATACAAATTTCTAGGCGCAGCACCACCCAAGTTGTACCAAGAAAGATAAGCACTATTGACTCAAAACATAAGCCTATGCAATTTAATTACAGGTATCGGTTGACATCTTTTGGACATAAACTATTGTCAGCATTGTTGCATAAACACACACTAACAACTTCATCAAGCTTATGCAATATTTTTTAATAAGCATTTCTTAATATTTAGTTTTTGTGCAGATATGTACAATCGATGTCGTATCAGCTGTAAAGTATTGGTTATTAATGTCAACATTACTGGACGCAACATTAACCACAAGTCAATACCAAATTACTTGGAAATAAGTTTTTTTAACGTCTACATAAAAATATTTTGTTTTGTTGACATACAACTCCGATTAGTTGACAGGTAACATTTTATGGTTTACCACTCCGTCATAATTAATATCTCTCCATCTTCTCCATCTCCAAATCAGAGAAAGCGATATTTGTACATTAGATGGAATTATTTTAGTGTTCGACTCTCTGATGGTGACTATTAGAAGTTCTTAGGAACTAATTTCTAATCGGTAGTTTACTAATTTCTAATTGGTAGTTTAAAGTCATCTGGATTAGGTGCTAAATAAGCGGATTAAATACTTAACCAGATTTTTCAGTGCCCCGGAAGCTATATTTTGGAATCTTTATTTTATTAAATTCTAAATTCCGATATAATATCCTCTGCTATTCTCATCGCTTTGCTTGCCAATTTTTTGTTGTTTATCCCAAACTGTAATTTATTTTTTGTACTTCTTTAGATAGTTATTTTTGTAAGCCTTAAAGTCTTAACATAGTTGGCATATATCTGGTAAAAATCCAAATTTCATTGAATTTGAAAATAGTTCAAATTCTAAATTCTAATGATGTGGTCTTTTGCTTGGTAAACAGGATTTTTATCTATTCTTCTTCCTAAAGCAGGATATGTCTAGCAGATATTCTTGTTTTCTGAAGATATATAATGCGCCTCCCTAAAGAAAGAGTAAGGTTTTTTGACCAACCAAGATATATCTCATGTTTTCTGATTTTCTAGATATCTTGGTTGGGATGACTTGTACTTTCCCAACCTAGCAAGGGGTGTTTAGGCTAGTTAAGGTAACGTTAATGCAGTTCGAATAACTGCTTGTCATGTGTCTTTGCTGTGTAGATAGAAGCTCTGGTTAAGGCTTAGCATAATACCCACTACCAGTCCTTAATAGCCCTTAACGGAGTGCTACAAACGGTATTTCTTGTCCGTACAGTAACTACACTACATCTACAATTTGCCTATCTATTTTAAAGTTTGTATTTCACTTGACTGAAAATAGCCATAAATAATAACCATACAAACTAGGAAATAATCTAAAAATTTATTTTCATATTGGGATCTGTGATTTAGCTCATTGGGGTTTTCAGGTATTTTTGCTAATCATGAAGATATGTAAGGATTACAAGGCTAAAACTGTTGCAAAACTTAACTAATTCACAAACTCTCAAGATAAGTGTTCCTGATTTGTACTGCATTTCAACGAAGCAGCGACTTAGTTAATTGTTTCTTAAAGTTAAGTTTACTTGTTCATTTTGTAACGAGTTGATAAAACTGAAGTTGTTGTAATTTAAAATACATATAAATTTCCCATTTTCTGTTAAATTGCGGACTAATATTTATTGTCACTGGTGGTCTTTAAAAATCAAAAAATCTCTTGAGTAAGATATTTTTTATTGATTTACTGATACTCAGTCGGTAAAAAGATAACTATAACTGGTGGCAAATTCCTACAGCTACAATTCCCCTTCATTTTTAAAATGTTACTTTACTCTTGGTTAACCTTACTGAAAAAAAATCGTGCGATTGCAGTGATTCGTGCTTCGAAAATCGAGCTTGGAAGAAAAATGGCGTTAGCAGCAGCGCGAGGAGGAATGGAGTTAATCGAAATTACTTGGAATAGTCCTCGCTCTGCAGAATTGATTTCTCAGCTACGAGTTCAACTACCAAATTGCATTATTGGTACTGGTACACTGATGAATCAAACTCAAGTGAAAGAGGCGATCGTGGCTGGAGCACAATTTCTCTTTGCTCCTCATGTGGATCCTCTAATGATTAAAGCGGCAAAAGATTCAGGTTTACCAATAATTCCAGGGGCGTTAACCCCTACAGAAATTATTACTGCTTGGCAATGGGGTGCGACATGTGTCAAAGTATTTCCCGTGCAACCTGTTGGTGGTCCCAATTATATTCGGAGCTTACAGGGTCCATTAAGCCAAATACCATTAATTCCGTGTGGTGGAATCACCTTAGAAGACGCTGAAGAATTCTTAGCTGCTGGAGCTACAGCGGTAGGTGTGGGGACACAATTGTTTCCTAAGCATTTAGTAGCTAGTGGCAATTGGGAAGCCATATCTGATAAAGCTGCTTGGCTACGAGAAAGACTTGGTCAGCCTTCAGGTGCTCAGCCTTCGAGTACAAATTCATTGGCGAATTCGTCCGCTAATTTACCTGTAAGTTCTTCTGCAAACTTATCTATGAAACCACCTGTAAATTCTTCCGCAAACTTGCATGTAAATTCGCCTGTGAATTTGCAAGTATAAACACTTATTGTAAGATCCTATCTAGTCGGTCAGTGCCCTGTCCCAAGAGTGTGTCTTCAGATGTAAAAAGTAATCATAGGGTAACTGACAACTGGAAAAATCTTGTCACCGGTGATGATTTGAGAATATTTAGTTGCTAAGTAATTGCTAGATTTCCTGGAGGTTCTAAATGAAATATGTTGTTGAACACAAAAAAATCTTCCTTCAGGTAAGCTGAAAAAGCAGCTTATATACTTGACAGCATGATGGAAAATAGTCCTTCTATACTAGCTTTGGACTTTGATGGTGTTATTTGCGATGGACTAATTGAATATTTTCAGGTCGCTTGGCGTGCTTACTCTGGAGTTTGGCACGCTGAAAACAAAATACCTCCTGATGGTCTTGCTGAAACATTTTACCCACTGCGAGCTGTAATTGAAACAGGTTGGGAAATGCCTGTTTTAATCAAAGCATTGATTGAAGGAATTTCTGAGGAACAAATTTATCAAGAATGGCATAATATTTCAAAACAGATTCTAGAGAAAGATAATCTCAAATCTCAAGATATTGCCAAAGAACTAGATAGTATCCGGGATGAATGGATCAATAATGATTTGGATGGGTGGTTAAGCTTAAATCGATTTTATCCCGGTACAATTGAGAAAATTCGGTCTATTGCAAGCAGTTCTGTTGAACTGTATATCATTACTACTAAGGAAGGACGTTTTGTCAAACAGCTTTTGCAAAGATGGGGGGTTGAATTAAACTCCGAACTAATTTTTGGGAAGGAAGTCAAACGTCCAAAGTATGAAATTATCAGGGAATTAATAAAAAAACATAATATTTCACCTGGAAATGTTTGGTTTGTAGAAGATAGATTAAAAACCTTACAAGTAGTTAAGAAGCTCCCGGATTTACAAGACGTTAAGCTTTTTCTTGCCAGTTGGGGATACAATACAGCCTCGGAGCGAGAAGCTGCAAAGAATGATGAGAGAATAAAATTAATATCTCTGGCTCAATTTGTTCAAGACTCGTTTGCTTGGTAATTAAATTACTGGCATTTTGCCGAACTTGGGTAGATCTGGATTCATATAATCCCAAGGTTGAGCACTGTCGGTATAAATATCCATGGTTGGTTGAAAATAACTTGGATCGTCAAGACTTCCAGCCATAATTCCCATCAGATCCGGATTTGGGGGTTTGCTGAATAATCGGGAACCGCAATTCGGACAAAAGCCTCGACCAACAATGCTTCCGCTATCGCCGGTCACTTCATAATATTTCACATCTCCGGTGATGGTAACTGCACTCCGTGGAACTAACATCCCAGAAGCATAACCACTTCCTGTCACCCGTTGACAATCGCGACAATGACAATTTCCCATTGTAATAGGTTCTACTGAACATTCGTAGCGGACAGATCCGCACAGACAACCACCAGTAAATTTTGGTTCCATCACAATATCTCCTTCTCAAGAAGTTAAGTCAAAAATTCACTTAGCGCTCAATTTTTGTGTCCAGTGGAAGACAAACTACAATTTCTCCATCTTCTATCTTTCCAGTTTTTTCAAAACCTAGACTTAAATATAATTTTTCGGCGACCAGATTTTCGGGAACATAGCTAGTAAAAACACGAGCGCACCCTGGCTTGTTTCTCAAAATTTCGATTGCTTCTAACATTGCAGCTTTACCATATCCATTTTTTTGGTGGTTTTGATCGACCATCAAACGAATAACCCACCAACTACCATCATCATCATCTAAACCGTACATCACGAAACCAACCATCGTTTCGTTACTGTAAATTGCTAGGGGAAAGAAAGATGGTTCAAACTTAGATTCCAGGAGTGAGTAAACATTGGAAGCGACAAAGTTTACTTGTGTTTCATCCGGCTTTAGTTTGATACACTCTTTCCAGTTATCCCGGTTAATTTCTCTTAAAATAATAGACATATTTCCTCTTGAAGTATAGCTATACTACAAGTAATATCAATCCATTGAGAGTCAATTCCAGATAAAAATAATTTTAGATAAAAACTAACAACTGCGATTTAGATCTCGTACTATAAATATTCGATGCCTTATTCCATCCAATACCTTGTAATTAACCGCCATGTCTACTAAGTCTGTTGTTGTCCCCGATCGCTCTGTTGAAAGGAAAACTCTAGATTCTTCTAAAATTTCTGTCCCCCCTCTTTTAGGTGCTTCTTTGGAACAGTTACAGACTTGGGTAAAAGAACAGGGACAACCAGTTTATAGGGGAAAACAGTTACACGACTGGATATATCATAAAGGTGCGCGTTCCTTAAGTGAGATTACAGTTTTCTCCAAACAATGGCGAGCGGAAGTTGCAAATATTCCAGTGGGACGTTCGGCTTTACATTATCGTTCAGTAGCTTCCGATGATACGGTTAAATATCTTTTACGACTAGCAGATGGTCAAATAGTAGAAACCGTTGGTATTCCTAGTTTCAATAAAGGTAGAACAGAAAACAAGCGAACAACTAAGTCACGAAGAAGCAAAAGTTCGGAACGTTTGACCGTATGTGTCTCCACTCAAGTAGGTTGTCCGATGGCATGTGATTTTTGTGCTACAGGTAAAGGTGGATATCAACGTAATTTGGAACGTCATGAAATTGTCGATCAAGTTTTAACCGTTCAGGAAGATTTTGGGGAAAGGGTGAGCCATATTGTGTTTATGGGTATGGGTGAACCTTTATTAAATATGCAAAATGTTTTGGGTGCGATTGAGTCTCTCAACCAGGATGTGGGTATCGGACAGCGTTGTTTGACTTTATCTACTGTAGGTATTCCCAGACGGATTCTTGAATTAGCGGAGTATAAACTGCAAGTTACTCTGGCGGTAAGTCTTCACGCTCCCAACCAATCTTTGCGAGAACAAATAATCCCCAGCGCCCGTCCCTACAAAATAGATGATTTACTGGCTGAATGTCGCGAATATGTGAAAATTACGGGACGACGGGTATCTTTTGAGTATATTCTTTTGGCTGGGGTGAATGATTTACCAGAACATGCTGTGGAATTAGCAAAAAGATTGCGGGGATTCCAAAGTCACGTAAATTTGATTCCTTATAACCCCATTCAAGAAGTGGACTATAAACGCCCCAGTCGCGATCGCATTCAAGCTTTTACTCAAATACTCGAACAAAAGCATATTGCTGTTAGCGTTCGTTATTCCCGTGGTTTAGAAGCTGATGCTGCTTGCGGACAATTACGGACAAATAAAACTCAGGTATTGAAGTAATAAATTGAATTTAAATGTTTTTGTACTATTTTACGTGATACAAACTCACAAAAAATAAAAGTGAAGCTTGAAGAGGTAAGAACCAGGAAAAAAGTTAAATAAGCTTAATCCTGGCTCAATTTACCTAATTTTTTTTGCAAATCCTACTATCAAAATTAACTTCTTGCGTAGATACCCGGAGCATAAGCTTCTATAACTTTATTTGTCCTACTACAAGTCACCATCAGGTAATCGCAATCAGGGCATTGAGTTCGCGTTAATTTGCTTTCAATAATGTGATGTCTCTCTGCTTTACTACCACAGTTGGGACAGCGAATTTCTTGTATAGTTCGCATTTTAATTCCTCTTGATATGAAACTTTTTTGTTATAGAAAATATGCGGTGGCAGGTAAAATTTTCTACCACACATAGTACTAATCTTGGGTAATGGAAAATATTGCTATTATTTTTTGGTTTGGAATAAATAGCAAATATTACTGAAAAATCAGATTTATTGTGACTTATTAAAAATTTTCAGGCTAAGGGTCTCTTTTGTATAAGTTGTAATCTTTATTCTAGTATTTATATTTGTAAATTATCCAATTATATATATATTATTTTAATTTTTCAATTGCTATTTATTTCGTTTTGTTCAGATCCCCGATAACAATTCTCTGAGATTATCTATGTGAGTTATACATTCTAGGCTTTGTTTGACAGATTAAATAAACTGAAAAGTGTTTACACGTAATTCAGGCTTTAAAACTAGAAAAATATTAACCTAAGAATTAACTGTTAAATTAATACTCAAGATAATACTAACTCCAGAAGAGTATATTTAATTTTTTAGAGCTAACTCTTATTGATGTCAGCAGTATTTTTTAGTTGAGCTGATTAATCTAACACGTATATAAAAAGTTCGGAACTAAATTGGTATTAGTTAAACTTATTCTATCTATAAGAAAGTTATTATTAGTATCGGCAGTACATTCTCAACACACTGCAGATTTTTTTAATTAGCCACAAATTAATGCAATTTGCTTTGATCTGAATATCTAAATATAAGTTTCACATTTTACAAAAAAACTGATAGACCCCCTATCATTGCTATTGATGTGAATTCTAACTTGATGGGGAAATATTTTCATGGGCTCACCAACTCGACAACAACGTCAAAAATTAATCGAGCAATACGTTCTATCACGCCGTACGATGTTGGCGCTAATAGGTTTCGCCTGTACTCCAGGTTTAGAGACTTTATTGAACAGTGATACTAAGCCTTCAGAGCCTAAACCACCTCCTAATCCAGATATTCCTACTTTGCCTCAAAAAGATTCACCTGTGATTCAGCAAGAGCGCCAACTTCAAATCGAACAAACGCGTCAGGAATATCAAATAGGGTTGCGATTACCCAATTCTGTACGCGTGGAAACTTTGCCTCCTCAAGAGGTATTTTCTGAAGGATATAACGCTAATCGAGCAACCTTAGGGGAACAAATACAAGCAAATCAACAGACATTTCTCGCAAATCCTAAATCTTTTGACGCATTAGATGATTATGCTGCTGTATTTCCTGTTCTCCCCGTGCCAGATATTGCTAATAATTTTCGGAATGATGGAAAATTTGCGATTCAGAGGCTTTATGGTCCCAACCCTATGGAACTGACTAATGTTTTGGCGCTTAATTACAATTTGCAGGAAAAACTTGGGATAACAGATGAAATTTTTCAAACAGTGCTGGCAAAGATACGGGGAAGAAAACAAATTAGGGAAACTCTTGATAGTGCAACTGAAGAGGGGGGTCTATTTATTACTGATTATGCAATACTCGATATCGTTAATCCTCAAAGCGATAGATTCATAACTGCACCGATCGTGCTTTATTTCGCTGACAGGAGTCGTGATGGTTATTCTTTAATTCCTATTGCTATTCAGTTGGGACAACTACCAGGGGAAAGTTTGCTTTGTACGCCCTTGGATGGCGTAGATTGGACTTTAGCTAAACTGATCGCTCAAATGGCAGATTTTTACGTTCATGCAATGGTGCGCCATCTGGGTCAGACTCGAATGGCACTAAGAAAAGCTGGAACCCTTGTGGTTTAAACAGTCTGTAATTGCTTATTTAATTCATGCCGTGG
>NZ_LMTZ01000072.1 GCF_001456025.1 Mastigocoleus testarum BC008 | reverse complement strand
TGGTTTTTGAGTTGTCGTTGTGAGAGACAATAACTCTACTACATCAGCCCTATTTTTCATACTCTTTTTTTGGCGAAGGTATTGTTAGAAAAAGATGGTCATAAAATTGAGAAATTTAAAAGGAGTTACGATATTATAACGACACCAGAAAGTCTGAGAAATACACAGCTTTTCCGTACGTTACCCCATGAAATCGGTCATGCTGTAGATTATCTAGAAAATTGTCTCAAGCCATCTCTTGCAGCTAAAACAGATGAAGAATCTGCTTCTATCAAACGTCTGTACCGTTCCAAGGCATATTTAGATAAGGAAGAATATGCCCATCGTTATGCCAGGGAATTTTATCATAAATATAGTGCCCAAGCAATACTTCCATTCGAGCGTTTATATGACGAAAACTACCTGAATAGTCTGAGACTAGATCCAAAGTGGTTCAAGTTTTAATAATTTGAAATTTTAGGGAAAAATTAGGCTAGCAATTAAATCATTTTCTGAATAAAATTAGGCAGTGCAAATGCTGCTTTATGTATATCTGCATTATAGTAACGCAGGTCCTGCTCCCGAATTATTTTCTCAGCTTTTGAAACATCTAAGTTATTTACTGGATCTGGTCCTGCTTTAGAACAATAAGTCAAACTCCACATACCAGTTGGATACATGGGAATAAATACCAAGTAGCAATGTACCGATTCAATACCAAAAACTTCCTTGAGACATTTGTTTAAATCTATAAATGCGTTGCGATGAAAAATTGGCGATTCACTTTGTACTGTGACTACCCCACCAGGACGCAGACAACGGTATACATCTTGATAAAATGACTTAGTAAACAACCCCTCCGAAGGTCCCACAGGGTCGGAAGAATCAATTATAACTAAGTCATAGGAACTATCAGCTGCATTTTTGACAAAATTAATCCCATCATCAATTAATAAATTTAATTTGGAATGCTCCAATGCTGAAGAAATTGTTGGTAAAAATTGTTTTGAAGCACGCACTACAGCTTCATCAATTTCTACCATTGTTATCCTTTCGATTTCCTGATGGCGTACTAGCTCGCGAATTGTACCACCATCACCAGCACCAATTACTAAAACATCTTTGACTTGGGGATGAGTTAACATCGGCACATGAACAATCATTTCATGGTAAGCTGCTTCATCGGCTTCAGTGCACATCACCATACGATCAATAGTCAACATTTTCCCATTTCCGGGAGTATCAAATACTTCTACAGTTTGATAAGGAGAAACTTCATGAAAAATGCGATCGCCCTGAATACGAATCGATAATGCCATTTTTCCATTATCGTCTATTACCCATTCCTCGGGATTGAATTGACCGGGTTGTTCCGATAAGACCATGGTGAATGCACGTGGGACAAAATGTATCAGTGGGTTAGTATACGAAATTATTGATAATTCGTAATTCGTAATTCGTAATTCGTAATGATTTACCCATGGGTGAGGTGATGAATTACGAATTAGCTATTGTTGTTGCTGTAAAATTTGGCGTGACTGATTCACTTACTAATTCACATTAAATTTTTGCCGCGTTCGTAAATTGTTTTTGCATATTCAGTCCAAGTTCCTTGTCCCCAATAACGAAAGCAACTAGTTTGCAACAAGAAGTTATACAGTAAAGCTTGGCGATAATCCGAACTTCTAGTGAAAGGTTCCGATCTATCTTCCTCAGATAAGGTATTAATTTTCTGATGAAACAAACTGCTAAGTTCATTCATCGGAGCCAAAACATTTTCGTACCCTTCAACCCAACTAATATGATTTGTCCAAGAAGCTCCTTCCATATGAAACTGGGGATTTTCTTGCCTTAGTTGTGCAATGGTATTTTCAACAGTGTTGGGAGTTGCATCCCTCGGTGAAACTCGCTCCCAAATTAAATGTTGTCCTACTGGCTGACAGGGTATGTAGTCATCGGTACCAAAACCGGCTGCTGCAATTAATTCTAAATATTCTGTTCCCGTCACACCAACAACATCTGAATCAGGGGTTATTTGATGCCAAGCTTGTTTGAAAGCGTTGGGAAATTCATTCATCATCACTCCGCCATTTTCACCATCACCAATTTGGCTGACTATTGCTGGTGGTTTGAATCGAGATAAACTTTTTGCCTCATAGTAAGGTTGCATTTGAGCAACTAACTTTGTATCTGAGCCCTGAGTCTTAATTAAAGCTGTAATACTAATGGTTTCACCCTGGGAATTGCGAGCAACTAAACGATGGGGTAAATGTTTTTCCTTCAATCCTTCACCTGTTAGTGTTTCTACCGAATGCTCTTGAACTAACAACCAACGATATCCACACTCTTTCAAGGCTTTGATAAATTCAAATAATGTATCGGGGTGATTTGGTAAATGCATCTCTGGAGGTGAAAAACCCTTAACTCGCGCCAATGCTTCCCAACCAAAAATTGCTGCAAAATGATGTTGCCAGGCCAATATATGCAGTTTGATATCTGGTATGGGTGTAGATGGAACAACTGCATGACCCCACATCGTACCTAACCACTCAACATATGGTTGATAGGTAGAATCACAAGTTATCCGTTTGAGATTATCCAAAATATCTTTCCGCCCCATTTGTTGCAGTCCCCATAAAAGATTACCGGAGTAATCCAACATAATTCGAGGATTGCAACCTTGATTTACCAACTCAGGAATAAACTCCCCCATGCGACTGTAACACCAAGCAAAAGGTCCGGCATTATGGTTATCTCCTTCACCGGGATGTTCGAACATATATTGCAAGTTACTAATTAGTTCTCCATTTGCACCTGCAGGAATTGTTGGTTGATGCATATGTAGAGCGATCGCAAAAGTTGCTTTGATATTGTCTAAGGAGATATTAGTCCTTGGTAAAAATACTGTCCGGTCGTGGTTGACGGTATCGAGAACTTCTGATTCCCAACCAGAAATATTTGGTAAACCATCAATAATTTCTGGTAAGGAAGGAAGGCTAGCTGTTGTAGGAAGCATGGCTATTTATAGTGAGTTCGGATACACAATTTTAAGTATGACGCTTTTTGGTGGGTGTTGGGAATTGGGGAAAGTGTGGGAAAGTGTGGGTGGTGTGGGAAGTGTGGAAAGTGTGGGAAGTGTGGGGAAGTGTAGGGAGTGTGGGTGGTGTGGGAAGTGTGGGGAGTGTGGGAAGTGTGGGGAGTGTGGGTGGTGTGGGAAATGTGGGGAGTGTGGGTGGTGTGGGAAGTGTGGAGATTGGGTATTTGGAAAAACATACTGGGGAATAACTCCTGACTCCTGATTTCTGTTAGCGCAGCGTTAGCGGTAGCAGGGCAGGGCGTTAGCACATGCGCGTGGCGTAAGCATACTGTAAGTATTGCGCATAATTCTGATTTCTGACTCCTGACTCCTGACTCCTGACTTTTGACTTCTGACTCCTGACTTCCAAAAGTACTCAGCGCACAGCATTTACCCTCTTCCAAGGATTAATTTTTCCCAAACTTTTCTGCCGAGTTGGCGATCGCTCAGAAGGCTTAATTGAAGGTCTAGCTATATGTAAAATTACCTCCAACAACCAAGGAGCAAAGCGTTGACACCAAACAGCAAGATAACTTTGCCATCCGACTAGGATTTCTGGCGATTTTTTTTTCAAACCGATAACTAATGCATCAGCGACTTGCTCTGGTGTAATTGGTCTCACCCAGCGAAATAACTGCAAACCTCTAACCATGTCTGTATCTGTCAGAGAAGGTAGCAAAGCTATTACCCTGATGTTGTGTGGAGCTAATTCGCGACGTAAAGCTTGAGTAAAACCTAGGAGTGCAAATTTAGTTGCTGAATACGTAGCCATGGTTGGTGCGGCGATTTTCCCCATCAAACTAGAGACGTTAACTATAGTCCCTTCCTCTTTTGTCGCCATTCGACGCGCCATGGTTTGGGTCAGAGTATAGGTTCCTAATACATTGAGAGATAACTCTTCTTGCACTTGAGGTAATTTAGAACGCAAAAAAGAGTTTTGATGTGCAACACCGGCACAATTAACCAGCAAATGAATTGGTCCATAACTGCGCCATAACTGAGCAACAGCAATATGAACGAAGGTAGTTTTGGTCAGATCTAGAGCCATTGTTACTGCTTCCGTTCCCAGTTCTTCTACTTCTCGGGCTACGGTCACTAATTTTTGTCGATCGCGTGCTATTAGTATTAATCGTTTTACACCTTGTTGCGCTAGTTCAATGGCGATCGCACGCCCAATACCCCGCGATGCTCCTGTTACCAGAGCAACTTTATTTTGAATATTCATGGTTTCCCCCTAAAATTTAAAGTCCT
Organism: Mastigocoleus testarum BC008; assembly: GCF_001456025.1. Taxonomy (GTDB): domain Bacteria; phylum Cyanobacteriota; class Cyanobacteriia; order Cyanobacteriales; family Nostocaceae; genus Mastigocoleus; species Mastigocoleus testarum. Next base: position 8,442 of record NZ_LMTZ01000072.1, on the reverse strand, counting down.
ACCACGTCGTTTTTTTTTTCGTTGAGACTGTGTCGTGGTAGTAAGTTTTTATGTTGTGAGCCCGATCTCAGGTCACACAAATGGCAAAAAGTTAATCTAGTTTCTATCTGTTCTACAGTTTGTTTGGATTCTTGAGGTACACAACAGTATACACATATCAAGGTTTAACAACACGTAAAAAATCCACCAAAATCAATGAAATAAACTAGTAGATGGATCTCAAACTGGTAAAATCTATATCTCCAGCATCACGTACCACATTTTCGACAATAGGATACTCATCTATAAAACCTCAATAAATCTGCAATATTACCGATACAAAGCTTTGATTTCTTGTTATGAAGTCAATGATTAGTTTTGCTTACGCAAGCTCTGATTCCCAATAGAATCTTTAGAAGAGAATAGAACCCTACAACACCTATAATTCCTGCTAGGGCTAAGTTCTGACCAATGGTGACGAGCCACTTTTATTATTATTTAGTACAAAATATACAAATTTCTAGGCGCAGCACCACCCAAGTTGTACCAAGAAAGATAAGCACTATTGACTCAAAACATAAGCCTATGCAATTTAATTACAGGTATCGGTTGACATCTTTTGGACATAAACTATTGTCAGCATTGTTGCATAAACACACACTAACAACTTCATCAAGCTTATGCAATATTTTTTAATAAGCATTTCTTAATATTTAGTTTTTGTGCAGATATGTACAATCGATGTCGTATCAGCTGTAAAGTATTGGTTATTAATGTCAACATTACTGGACGCAACATTAACCACAAGTCAATACCAAATTACTTGGAAATAAGTTTTTTTAACGTCTACATAAAAATATTTTGTTTTGTTGACATACAACTCCGATTAGTTGACAGGTAACATTTTATGGTTTACCACTCCGTCATAATTAATATCTCTCCATCTTCTCCATCTCCAAATCAGAGAAAGCGATATTTGTACATTAGATGGAATTATTTTAGTGTTCGACTCTCTGATGGTGACTATTAGAAGTTCTTAGGAACTAATTTCTAATCGGTAGTTTACTAATTTCTAATTGGTAGTTTAAAGTCATCTGGATTAGGTGCTAAATAAGCGGATTAAATACTTAACCAGATTTTTCAGTGCCCCGGAAGCTATATTTTGGAATCTTTATTTTATTAAATTCTAAATTCCGATATAATATCCTCTGCTATTCTCATCGCTTTGCTTGCCAATTTTTTGTTGTTTATCCCAAACTGTAATTTATTTTTTGTACTTCTTTAGATAGTTATTTTTGTAAGCCTTAAAGTCTTAACATAGTTGGCATATATCTGGTAAAAATCCAAATTTCATTGAATTTGAAAATAGTTCAAATTCTAAATTCTAATGATGTGGTCTTTTGCTTGGTAAACAGGATTTTTATCTATTCTTCTTCCTAAAGCAGGATATGTCTAGCAGATATTCTTGTTTTCTGAAGATATATAATGCGCCTCCCTAAAGAAAGAGTAAGGTTTTTTGACCAACCAAGATATATCTCATGTTTTCTGATTTTCTAGATATCTTGGTTGGGATGACTTGTACTTTCCCAACCTAGCAAGGGGTGTTTAGGCTAGTTAAGGTAACGTTAATGCAGTTCGAATAACTGCTTGTCATGTGTCTTTGCTGTGTAGATAGAAGCTCTGGTTAAGGCTTAGCATAATACCCACTACCAGTCCTTAATAGCCCTTAACGGAGTGCTACAAACGGTATTTCTTGTCCGTACAGTAACTACACTACATCTACAATTTGCCTATCTATTTTAAAGTTTGTATTTCACTTGACTGAAAATAGCCATAAATAATAACCATACAAACTAGGAAATAATCTAAAAATTTATTTTCATATTGGGATCTGTGATTTAGCTCATTGGGGTTTTCAGGTATTTTTGCTAATCATGAAGATATGTAAGGATTACAAGGCTAAAACTGTTGCAAAACTTAACTAATTCACAAACTCTCAAGATAAGTGTTCCTGATTTGTACTGCATTTCAACGAAGCAGCGACTTAGTTAATTGTTTCTTAAAGTTAAGTTTACTTGTTCATTTTGTAACGAGTTGATAAAACTGAAGTTGTTGTAATTTAAAATACATATAAATTTCCCATTTTCTGTTAAATTGCGGACTAATATTTATTGTCACTGGTGGTCTTTAAAAATCAAAAAATCTCTTGAGTAAGATATTTTTTATTGATTTACTGATACTCAGTCGGTAAAAAGATAACTATAACTGGTGGCAAATTCCTACAGCTACAATTCCCCTTCATTTTTAAAATGTTACTTTACTCTTGGTTAACCTTACTGAAAAAAAATCGTGCGATTGCAGTGATTCGTGCTTCGAAAATCGAGCTTGGAAGAAAAATGGCGTTAGCAGCAGCGCGAGGAGGAATGGAGTTAATCGAAATTACTTGGAATAGTCCTCGCTCTGCAGAATTGATTTCTCAGCTACGAGTTCAACTACCAAATTGCATTATTGGTACTGGTACACTGATGAATCAAACTCAAGTGAAAGAGGCGATCGTGGCTGGAGCACAATTTCTCTTTGCTCCTCATGTGGATCCTCTAATGATTAAAGCGGCAAAAGATTCAGGTTTACCAATAATTCCAGGGGCGTTAACCCCTACAGAAATTATTACTGCTTGGCAATGGGGTGCGACATGTGTCAAAGTATTTCCCGTGCAACCTGTTGGTGGTCCCAATTATATTCGGAGCTTACAGGGTCCATTAAGCCAAATACCATTAATTCCGTGTGGTGGAATCACCTTAGAAGACGCTGAAGAATTCTTAGCTGCTGGAGCTACAGCGGTAGGTGTGGGGACACAATTGTTTCCTAAGCATTTAGTAGCTAGTGGCAATTGGGAAGCCATATCTGATAAAGCTGCTTGGCTACGAGAAAGACTTGGTCAGCCTTCAGGTGCTCAGCCTTCGAGTACAAATTCATTGGCGAATTCGTCCGCTAATTTACCTGTAAGTTCTTCTGCAAACTTATCTATGAAACCACCTGTAAATTCTTCCGCAAACTTGCATGTAAATTCGCCTGTGAATTTGCAAGTATAAACACTTATTGTAAGATCCTATCTAGTCGGTCAGTGCCCTGTCCCAAGAGTGTGTCTTCAGATGTAAAAAGTAATCATAGGGTAACTGACAACTGGAAAAATCTTGTCACCGGTGATGATTTGAGAATATTTAGTTGCTAAGTAATTGCTAGATTTCCTGGAGGTTCTAAATGAAATATGTTGTTGAACACAAAAAAATCTTCCTTCAGGTAAGCTGAAAAAGCAGCTTATATACTTGACAGCATGATGGAAAATAGTCCTTCTATACTAGCTTTGGACTTTGATGGTGTTATTTGCGATGGACTAATTGAATATTTTCAGGTCGCTTGGCGTGCTTACTCTGGAGTTTGGCACGCTGAAAACAAAATACCTCCTGATGGTCTTGCTGAAACATTTTACCCACTGCGAGCTGTAATTGAAACAGGTTGGGAAATGCCTGTTTTAATCAAAGCATTGATTGAAGGAATTTCTGAGGAACAAATTTATCAAGAATGGCATAATATTTCAAAACAGATTCTAGAGAAAGATAATCTCAAATCTCAAGATATTGCCAAAGAACTAGATAGTATCCGGGATGAATGGATCAATAATGATTTGGATGGGTGGTTAAGCTTAAATCGATTTTATCCCGGTACAATTGAGAAAATTCGGTCTATTGCAAGCAGTTCTGTTGAACTGTATATCATTACTACTAAGGAAGGACGTTTTGTCAAACAGCTTTTGCAAAGATGGGGGGTTGAATTAAACTCCGAACTAATTTTTGGGAAGGAAGTCAAACGTCCAAAGTATGAAATTATCAGGGAATTAATAAAAAAACATAATATTTCACCTGGAAATGTTTGGTTTGTAGAAGATAGATTAAAAACCTTACAAGTAGTTAAGAAGCTCCCGGATTTACAAGACGTTAAGCTTTTTCTTGCCAGTTGGGGATACAATACAGCCTCGGAGCGAGAAGCTGCAAAGAATGATGAGAGAATAAAATTAATATCTCTGGCTCAATTTGTTCAAGACTCGTTTGCTTGGTAATTAAATTACTGGCATTTTGCCGAACTTGGGTAGATCTGGATTCATATAATCCCAAGGTTGAGCACTGTCGGTATAAATATCCATGGTTGGTTGAAAATAACTTGGATCGTCAAGACTTCCAGCCATAATTCCCATCAGATCCGGATTTGGGGGTTTGCTGAATAATCGGGAACCGCAATTCGGACAAAAGCCTCGACCAACAATGCTTCCGCTATCGCCGGTCACTTCATAATATTTCACATCTCCGGTGATGGTAACTGCACTCCGTGGAACTAACATCCCAGAAGCATAACCACTTCCTGTCACCCGTTGACAATCGCGACAATGACAATTTCCCATTGTAATAGGTTCTACTGAACATTCGTAGCGGACAGATCCGCACAGACAACCACCAGTAAATTTTGGTTCCATCACAATATCTCCTTCTCAAGAAGTTAAGTCAAAAATTCACTTAGCGCTCAATTTTTGTGTCCAGTGGAAGACAAACTACAATTTCTCCATCTTCTATCTTTCCAGTTTTTTCAAAACCTAGACTTAAATATAATTTTTCGGCGACCAGATTTTCGGGAACATAGCTAGTAAAAACACGAGCGCACCCTGGCTTGTTTCTCAAAATTTCGATTGCTTCTAACATTGCAGCTTTACCATATCCATTTTTTTGGTGGTTTTGATCGACCATCAAACGAATAACCCACCAACTACCATCATCATCATCTAAACCGTACATCACGAAACCAACCATCGTTTCGTTACTGTAAATTGCTAGGGGAAAGAAAGATGGTTCAAACTTAGATTCCAGGAGTGAGTAAACATTGGAAGCGACAAAGTTTACTTGTGTTTCATCCGGCTTTAGTTTGATACACTCTTTCCAGTTATCCCGGTTAATTTCTCTTAAAATAATAGACATATTTCCTCTTGAAGTATAGCTATACTACAAGTAATATCAATCCATTGAGAGTCAATTCCAGATAAAAATAATTTTAGATAAAAACTAACAACTGCGATTTAGATCTCGTACTATAAATATTCGATGCCTTATTCCATCCAATACCTTGTAATTAACCGCCATGTCTACTAAGTCTGTTGTTGTCCCCGATCGCTCTGTTGAAAGGAAAACTCTAGATTCTTCTAAAATTTCTGTCCCCCCTCTTTTAGGTGCTTCTTTGGAACAGTTACAGACTTGGGTAAAAGAACAGGGACAACCAGTTTATAGGGGAAAACAGTTACACGACTGGATATATCATAAAGGTGCGCGTTCCTTAAGTGAGATTACAGTTTTCTCCAAACAATGGCGAGCGGAAGTTGCAAATATTCCAGTGGGACGTTCGGCTTTACATTATCGTTCAGTAGCTTCCGATGATACGGTTAAATATCTTTTACGACTAGCAGATGGTCAAATAGTAGAAACCGTTGGTATTCCTAGTTTCAATAAAGGTAGAACAGAAAACAAGCGAACAACTAAGTCACGAAGAAGCAAAAGTTCGGAACGTTTGACCGTATGTGTCTCCACTCAAGTAGGTTGTCCGATGGCATGTGATTTTTGTGCTACAGGTAAAGGTGGATATCAACGTAATTTGGAACGTCATGAAATTGTCGATCAAGTTTTAACCGTTCAGGAAGATTTTGGGGAAAGGGTGAGCCATATTGTGTTTATGGGTATGGGTGAACCTTTATTAAATATGCAAAATGTTTTGGGTGCGATTGAGTCTCTCAACCAGGATGTGGGTATCGGACAGCGTTGTTTGACTTTATCTACTGTAGGTATTCCCAGACGGATTCTTGAATTAGCGGAGTATAAACTGCAAGTTACTCTGGCGGTAAGTCTTCACGCTCCCAACCAATCTTTGCGAGAACAAATAATCCCCAGCGCCCGTCCCTACAAAATAGATGATTTACTGGCTGAATGTCGCGAATATGTGAAAATTACGGGACGACGGGTATCTTTTGAGTATATTCTTTTGGCTGGGGTGAATGATTTACCAGAACATGCTGTGGAATTAGCAAAAAGATTGCGGGGATTCCAAAGTCACGTAAATTTGATTCCTTATAACCCCATTCAAGAAGTGGACTATAAACGCCCCAGTCGCGATCGCATTCAAGCTTTTACTCAAATACTCGAACAAAAGCATATTGCTGTTAGCGTTCGTTATTCCCGTGGTTTAGAAGCTGATGCTGCTTGCGGACAATTACGGACAAATAAAACTCAGGTATTGAAGTAATAAATTGAATTTAAATGTTTTTGTACTATTTTACGTGATACAAACTCACAAAAAATAAAAGTGAAGCTTGAAGAGGTAAGAACCAGGAAAAAAGTTAAATAAGCTTAATCCTGGCTCAATTTACCTAATTTTTTTTGCAAATCCTACTATCAAAATTAACTTCTTGCGTAGATACCCGGAGCATAAGCTTCTATAACTTTATTTGTCCTACTACAAGTCACCATCAGGTAATCGCAATCAGGGCATTGAGTTCGCGTTAATTTGCTTTCAATAATGTGATGTCTCTCTGCTTTACTACCACAGTTGGGACAGCGAATTTCTTGTATAGTTCGCATTTTAATTCCTCTTGATATGAAACTTTTTTGTTATAGAAAATATGCGGTGGCAGGTAAAATTTTCTACCACACATAGTACTAATCTTGGGTAATGGAAAATATTGCTATTATTTTTTGGTTTGGAATAAATAGCAAATATTACTGAAAAATCAGATTTATTGTGACTTATTAAAAATTTTCAGGCTAAGGGTCTCTTTTGTATAAGTTGTAATCTTTATTCTAGTATTTATATTTGTAAATTATCCAATTATATATATATTATTTTAATTTTTCAATTGCTATTTATTTCGTTTTGTTCAGATCCCCGATAACAATTCTCTGAGATTATCTATGTGAGTTATACATTCTAGGCTTTGTTTGACAGATTAAATAAACTGAAAAGTGTTTACACGTAATTCAGGCTTTAAAACTAGAAAAATATTAACCTAAGAATTAACTGTTAAATTAATACTCAAGATAATACTAACTCCAGAAGAGTATATTTAATTTTTTAGAGCTAACTCTTATTGATGTCAGCAGTATTTTTTAGTTGAGCTGATTAATCTAACACGTATATAAAAAGTTCGGAACTAAATTGGTATTAGTTAAACTTATTCTATCTATAAGAAAGTTATTATTAGTATCGGCAGTACATTCTCAACACACTGCAGATTTTTTTAATTAGCCACAAATTAATGCAATTTGCTTTGATCTGAATATCTAAATATAAGTTTCACATTTTACAAAAAAACTGATAGACCCCCTATCATTGCTATTGATGTGAATTCTAACTTGATGGGGAAATATTTTCATGGGCTCACCAACTCGACAACAACGTCAAAAATTAATCGAGCAATACGTTCTATCACGCCGTACGATGTTGGCGCTAATAGGTTTCGCCTGTACTCCAGGTTTAGAGACTTTATTGAACAGTGATACTAAGCCTTCAGAGCCTAAACCACCTCCTAATCCAGATATTCCTACTTTGCCTCAAAAAGATTCACCTGTGATTCAGCAAGAGCGCCAACTTCAAATCGAACAAACGCGTCAGGAATATCAAATAGGGTTGCGATTACCCAATTCTGTACGCGTGGAAACTTTGCCTCCTCAAGAGGTATTTTCTGAAGGATATAACGCTAATCGAGCAACCTTAGGGGAACAAATACAAGCAAATCAACAGACATTTCTCGCAAATCCTAAATCTTTTGACGCATTAGATGATTATGCTGCTGTATTTCCTGTTCTCCCCGTGCCAGATATTGCTAATAATTTTCGGAATGATGGAAAATTTGCGATTCAGAGGCTTTATGGTCCCAACCCTATGGAACTGACTAATGTTTTGGCGCTTAATTACAATTTGCAGGAAAAACTTGGGATAACAGATGAAATTTTTCAAACAGTGCTGGCAAAGATACGGGGAAGAAAACAAATTAGGGAAACTCTTGATAGTGCAACTGAAGAGGGGGGTCTATTTATTACTGATTATGCAATACTCGATATCGTTAATCCTCAAAGCGATAGATTCATAACTGCACCGATCGTGCTTTATTTCGCTGACAGGAGTCGTGATGGTTATTCTTTAATTCCTATTGCTATTCAGTTGGGACAACTACCAGGGGAAAGTTTGCTTTGTACGCCCTTGGATGGCGTAGATTGGACTTTAGCTAAACTGATCGCTCAAATGGCAGATTTTTACGTTCATGCAATGGTGCGCCATCTGGGTCAGACTCGAATGGCACTAAGAAAAGCTGGAACCCTTGTGGTTTAAACAGTCTGTAATTGCTTATTTAATTCATGCCGTGGTTTTGTCATC
>NZ_LMTZ01000071.1 GCF_001456025.1 Mastigocoleus testarum BC008 | reverse complement strand
AACTTAACTTACACAAAGACAACTTCCACGGTGAATGGAACTATTCAATCAAACCAATTTAGGAAGTTATTTTTGCGAGCCTCCTAAGTAGCACAGATGCAACAGCCTACAATTCTGCCATGATTTCATACTTCACACTGCTGTATTGCAATTTTGTCAATCATATCTCCCAGCAAGAGAAGCGATCGCTGCAGCAATTTCAACTGATTCTACTGGTTTAGTAAAAACTAATTTAAATCCTTCAGTAAAAGCACGTCTGCGATCTGAAGTTTCTATTAGAGCGATCGCAGGGATTGATTTTCCTAATTCTATTTCCAATAATTGAATTTGTTGCATCAGCGGACTCAAATCCTGTTCTCCTAAATCTACAACCACAACATCTGGTTGGATTTGCTGGAGATTTTCGACTCTGGGGGTAACAGATAGGATTGTTAATCGGGCTTTTGCTGTTACCCCCAAATCCAGACGAAGTAGATCGCGAAAATCAGCCATATCCGTCAGGACTAAAACGTGCAATCCTTCCAAGTCGACGGAACAAAATTGAAATTCTGGTTTTTTAGCTTTACCCCAATCACTCATGGCTTGCAAAATTGGACCCAGGGTTTCACCTTCAGGAGTCAGGTAATATTCAACTCTTCGCGGTTTTTCTTTATAAACTTTTCGCTCAACCAACCCATCTTTTTCCAATTCCCGCAACTGTTGAGTTAAAACCTTTTGAGTGATTTTTGGTAGCAAATACATAAGTTCACCAAATCTTTTCCCACCTCTTCTCAACCACCAGAGAATTATACATTTCCATTTACCACAAATTAATTCCAGAGTCACTTCTACTGCACAGCTATATCTGGTCTTTGAACTACTCATAACTCTAATTAGTATCTATTTGGTAACTATTGCCCGCCGGTGGTAAATTACCTCAAGTCAATTTAGCAGATGTTCGTCAGCTGTAGCGTCTTTGCAAAGTAGGTTTGAAGGATATAAGTAACATGGGAAAAAGGCGGCAGCAATCTTTTGATTTAACCCAAGAGAAGTCTTTGTTGAACATTTGTCCGCGACAACCTTGGCTTACTAGTCACGAACTCGGGTGGGATGGAATTCAAGTTCAATGTCATCGACAACCTGCTTATGAATACCCAGAGATATCCTGTCAACAACATGCTATTTTTGTTGGTACAAACACATTAGATTTAAGGATGGAACACACCATACTTGGTAAACGACAGATTTCCCAAGTTATGGATGGAGAGGTTGCTACGATTCCAGCCAATGTCGAGAGTAAGAGTAATTGTATTAGCAAGCGAGATTATGACTTTATCGTGCTATTACTCACACCTTTTCAGTTTGCAAATATCGCTCATGAAGCTTTAGATTGCGATCGCGTCGAACTGATTCCTCATTTTCTCCAACCCGATCCTTTAATTCATGGCATTGCATTGGCGCTGAAATCTGAGTTGAAATTACAAAAACAAGCAAATCAACTGTATGTTAATTCTTTAACAACATCACTTTCAATTCATCTGATCAAAAATTATTCTACTTTCAAGGGACCGTTGCAGGAATATGAAGGTGGATTACCTAAATACAAATTAAAACAAGTTATTGAATATATAAATTCACACATAGATCGAGAAATAAAGCTTACCGAAATTGCCACAATGGTAGATATGAGCAAATACTATTTTTTAAGGCTATTTAAGCAATCAATGGGTGTTACACCTCACCAATATCTGATTCAGCAACGAATGGAAAAAGCCAAACAATTACTCAAACAAGAAAAAGTATCCATAGTCGAAGTTGCTGCTGAATGTGGCTTTTCTAACCAAAGTCATTTTGCTAGAGTTTTTAACAAAAATACAGGTCTAACGCCAAGAGCTTATCGCAAAAATAGATGAGTTAACCTTGGAGATTACCTCTAAAGATAGAGATTTTTCAGCTGGGAGTATCGGCTTAGAACATGTAACACGATATATAATTTGTATTAACGTACTACATAAGTTTACTATTATTTAGTACTTTTATCACGCGTCGTTTGTGGAGAATCCTCTCGCGATAGCCCAAAAGGGCGACGCGGAGCATATCGCATAATTAAACTGAACTAAAACAAATAGGTAGAGATTAAATTTTAGATAGATCCACAGTTAAATACCTAGCAAAAGGGTTAATTTAATGTCTTTAGAATTCACATTGCCGCACTCGCTACCTAATATTGATGATTCACCATCTACGTTATGTCAAAAGTTATTGGAGTTAGATGCTATTGGCGTTAATTATTTATCCTGTGGTCCCACTTACTTTCCCAGTAAAAGCGATCCTAGCCTTAAAATTGGTATACCTTTGACAGCTTCATCTTTACATGTGAAGTGGGAGACGAGCAATGGCAAACAAAAACATCAGTTTATCAAGGAAGGTAGTGTTTCCATTATTCCACCAAATCTAAGTCACGAAGCTTGGCTAGAAAGTCAAATGGAAATGATAATCTTTAAATTAACACCAAATTTACTTGAGCAGATTGCTAAAGAATGCCAAGGATGTTCAATTGAAATTGAGGCAAAATGGTCAGTTTCCGATCCTTTAATTCGACAATTAGCTCTATCATTATTTAGAGAGTTTCAACATGGTGTACCAGGAAATTTATACGTGGAGTCAGTGGGACATATATTAGCTACCCACGTGCTGAGACGCTACAGCATTCGGAATAAAGTACCCGATCGTAAACAAACGAATAAACTCTCAAAGTACAAATTTCAACAGGCAGTCGACTACATTAATGACAATCTGTCTCAAGACATTACACTTGCTGAATTAGCAAATCTAGTTGACATGAATCAGTATCAATTTACTCGTGAGTTTAAGATTGCCATCGGGACTTCACCGCATAAATACTTGCTAGAACGCAGGATTGAGCAAGCAAAAGAACTATTATCTCGGACTCAAATATCAATTGCAGAAATCAGTTACAATATTGGATTTTCCAGTCAAAGTCACTTTACTTCTACTTTTCGGCGCTTGACTGGTACAACACCTGCATTTTATCGAAAGTCTTCTTGAAATCAAATTGTAACTTTATTTTCTCTATGTTGTGGTGTGATGATTGAAGACCATTGTGGGATTATAGTATTAAATATTACGCTCAAGTTGTAAAGCTTTCTTTAGTAATAAAGTATAAATAAAAGTCTTATGGAAAAGTTGTTCGCCAAGAAAAGATAGAAATAATAAAAATTGTCACCTAAATGCATAGTTTTATCTGAGAATTTTGCAAACCTCTGACAACATAGATAAAATTTGAAGTACTATTACCAAGAAAAGCTATTAACCTGATTTTGTTTCGATAGTCTAAAAAATATATATAAGTTAAAACATGGAGTTTAATCAAGAGAGGAACAGTACTTACGCTGATACGCGATTAGTTATTAATTAGTCCTCTTCATCGATTCTGATCAGTTGTAGGGTCCACATAAGTTTTGATAATCAATATGGTAGATTACTAGTATTTTTCTGAAAAACCATATTTATTATTAACAGCTAGAACTAAGTAAGAGTTTACGTGTAAAAATTTAGTTTTAGTGCCACCATAAAATACGGAGAATAAAGTATATGGGACTTTTTGACCAAATCATTAGCGCAGTTGGCAATCCTGATAAACAGGGTAGCATGGAGCAAATTGGTAATATTATGAACACCGTACAACAGTTAAGTGGGAACGCGGGTGCAGATCAATCTACAATGCAGTCAGCAATGTCTATTATAGGTAGTTTTGTTCGTTCCTCCTTGCAAGAAAAACGTTCAGTAGAAGGAGACGAAGCGGTGCAATCATTGGTTAGCGAACATGCTGGGACTTCTCCCGACCCTCAAGCTGTATCTTCGCTATTTTCACCTCATATGCAACAACAAGTCGTCGGGGCTGTTTCTCAACGTACTGGCTTAGACATGAGTGCGATCCAAGGAATGTTGCCGATTTTAGTTCCTATGGTATTAAACTTTTTAAAAACAGGTGCTAGTTCCCAAAATCCTCAGCAAGGTAACAATCCTGTTCTCAACAGTTTTTTGGATGCTGATGGCGATGGCGATGTAGATGTAGCGGACATGATGCAAATGGCTAGTCGCTATATGGGAGGTCGGTAGATATTACATGGGCGTTAAATGAAATAATCGATAAGTATTAAGGATATAAAATGACTGGAGACGTAGCATTGCTACGTCTTTGGCTATTAAAATGCTTTAGGCTACAGATTTGCACTGGGGTCTACTGCAAGTCTAGAGCCATCTAAACTAATACGGTAAGTAACAGACCTTTTTTGAATTTGTACGCTCACTTCCCAAGCATCAATAGGATTGAATTCTTTAGTGCAAATTTCGCCGAATTTGAACATACAGGGATTTCCAAAGGTTTTGCGAGTCGCATTCTCGATTTTCAATTTTCTAACTGGTACCCCCGAACGTTTTGATGCATCCTGTAAAACTGCTGTGGCGAGATTTTGAGGTAATTTTGTAGATGATGCAAAATTCGCATTTGGATCTACAATAATTTGACTGCCGTCGAGGTTTGCGTGATAAAGGACTGACTCTCCTCGAACCAGTACAGTTATTTTCCAACCGTCGATTGGATTGAATTCTCTAGTGCAAATTTCGCCGAATTTGAACATACAGGGATTTCCAAATGTTTTGCGAGTTGTATTCTTAATTTTTAATCTTCTTATTGGTATTCCAGAACGTTGTGAAGCATCCCGTAAGACTTTTCTTCTAATTCTTCTTGGTAGTTTTTGTAATTGCTTGAGGGATGTTTGAGGTGACTGAGCGACAAACTGCGTTTCTAATTGGGTGCTTTCCGATTTAGTGCTATCTACAACTGTGAATGAATTAGATCGCACACTAAAACTTTGATCGCCGCTTACCATATCTGACGAACCGAAATAAGGATTTGTCCCATGGGTGTTAGCAATCGCAGACTTGGTGAGAATTAAGCCAGCCCCACTGGATAATAAACTTGTAAAGAGTAGGCTAAATAAGATATTTCGTAAATATTTTTCCTTAGTCATTTATTTTGTGGTGTATTTGATTTGTGGTGGATTTGAAATCATGATATGGAACGAACTACATATTCGTTTCATAGTATTTCTGTTGTAATTTGTGCTTTGTCACAGAACTTAAGAGACAAGAATAGAGGAATCCTAAATTTCAGATCGCGGAGGTTAATTCACGGATTCAAATTCCTGCTGTGATACAAAAGCTATAATCGATAAAAAAGAAGTTAATAAATCAGTGATATTAATTACCTAAATAAAAGAAATAATGAGTAGGAATACATTATAAGTAGCAATTCTACTCCATCCTTGTGCCTGTCGCAGGTTAAACTAGTTTCGTAAAAGCCGCGTAGTAATTTCTATTTGAGATTTTTATGGCAGCCAATGTACAACAGATTGCCACGTATCTAGACAAACTTGGTTGGGATTATCGAATCGAAGACGAAGACGACCGTATTGTTACTGGCGTAGAAGCTGAAAATTTAGAAGATTTTGTCATTGTCGTCCAATTAGACGAAGATGGGAGATTCTTTCGGTTATTTGCACCGCACGTACTATCAGGTTTGCCGGAACACCCTTACAAGGCTGCAATCTTGCAAACAATGCTTGCGATTTCTTGGGAAACTAAAATGTTACAATGGGAGTACGACCCATCTGACGGCGAGATCCGTGCAATTATTGAATTTCCTCTAGAAGATGCCAACCTGACAGAAAAACAATTTAACCGCTGTCTGAGTGGTTTAATTCAATTAGTTGACAGCGTAGCTATGCCTCGTTTACAGGAAGTAATGAAAACAGGTAAAGATCCGGGGAATGTAGAACTTGGGGAACGAATGTTACTCAGTATTCAAGAACAAGCTCCGGGATTACTCGACCTTTTAGAGAAAGCTATGGAAGCTCGCAAGAGACGAGGAAGTTTCCCTAATGAGTAAGGCAGATTATCATGGAAATCGTTATACTCACTTTTAGGATACCCTAACTTTTATTGATGTTTTCTAGGTTCCGATTAATATGACATCCTACGTAACCTCCTCTGCTAAAGCAGAAATGAGCGAACTCCGGCGGTTAAAAGGCTTACTACCGCCTGAGTTGCAGAGCTGGGTAACAGTAGAAGGTACAACAGAGGTAAATCCTCCCCTGATTCGCTGCGAAGAAATAGGTAAAGACCAGGTTGAAGTTCAAATCGACCTAGTAAAATGGGATACCTTAGCAATGGATCAGCGCAATCTACTGTTCTGGCATGAAGTTGCTCGCATTCAAAATGATACTATCCCCAAGGATGGTTGGGAAATGGCAGCCCTAGCAATTGGTTTGGGGGGTGCTGTAGGTGAGTTGTGGGTACAGGATGGGTTATTGTTGTTGCTAGCTTTAGCTTTGTGTGGAGTGTCTGGCTGGCGACTATATCAAAAAAATAATGGCGAAAAGCGACTTAAAGAGTTAGTTGAAGCTGATGAAAAGGCAATATCATTGGCGACCCGCTTCGGTTACAGTCTTCCCAATGCTTATAAAAGCTTGGGTAGTGCCTTAAAAACTCTAATTGATATTACTCCTAGTAAGCGTCAGCGTTCTGCTTATGAAGCGCGACTGTCTGCTCTTAAAAAGAGTGCCAATAAAGCAAAGTCTAAATCCCGCTCTATGAATGACGATTACTAAATAACAGCTTATCTACATACTTAAAATATTACTGCACAAATCAACAAATTGTTATCTTGACTAACATTTGATTTGTGCAGATATTTTATGGCTTTCTCTTCATATAAGCAACGGAAATACCTATGGGGAGATTATATTTTGCTTGAAAGGGAACAGGAAACGGCGCGACTACCCCACAACAAATTAAGTTATGCCAAATCCGATTTTTAAAACTCCTTTATATTCTTTAGGATTTCTCCCTACACTTCCCACACCTCCCACACTTCCCTCTCTCATTCTAAAAAGGGGTAATTAACAATTAACCCGGACTTAGTATTATAATCCGGCGGCGTAGCTACCCTGCGGGGTGGAAATGCTGTTTGGACGTCTCTTGCTGTATGACTACGTCACGCAATACCTATAGCTGCGCTACCTACGGATCCGGTACGCTACGCTAGCAACGCTAACATCCGTAGGATGCGTACTAACACCTCTGGTGCCCCTCACATCCGTAGGATGCGTACTAACACCCTAGGTGCGTGCAAGCAAGATAGGGAACAGGGAACAAAAAATAATATTAAATTTACCCAGATAATTCGATAAAAAATATATTTAATAGTTACAAATCTTAATTGTTATAAATATTTACTTAGAATGCAGAATTTATATATAAATTTCACAGGCTTTCATTGGTAAACTCAAATTGATATCTTACTTAATCTTCAGTGACTAAGTAGATAGTGAAGGGTTTTAGAAGCAGGTAAGCAAGGTTAATAGATTCTAAAATTAACAAATTCTATTGTTCCCTGTTTCTTCTATGTCTTCAAAATAAACCTTCTTTCTATAAAGGCTGATGTAAGCCTCAGAAAACTGATTTTATATTAACACTTTTAAAGTTGATGCAAAATTCCCATTCTCAGCAATTACCAATTATTTATGTTTGCGGATACGCTAGCACACAACAAGATGTTGAAAGTAGAGTTAGCGATCCATTTTATGGATTTAATACTGGTTCAGCTCATATCCGAGTTGGCGATCAAGGGATCCCAAAGAAATTTTTCTTTGAAAGCCCATTAATTCGTTTAATGACTGATTATGAGTATCGACCAATATTGGACTATCAACAATTTATTGATGGAGAATTTGAAAATAGAGATGCTCAATACCTCAGTGAGCGAGTAAAAAAATTAAAAGATCCTCTCAAAAGTATTTGGATTTATCGATTCTATGATGTCACATCAGAAAGTTTTGGTTCCAGCAATCCAGTTCGTTTGGAAATAGAACAAATTGCTGATGGTTTGAAGAAACTAATTACACATGTTAAGCAAGCGACGAAAGCTAACAAAGTTTATCTTGTCGCATACTCTATGGGGGGTTTAATCTGTCGTTCTTTAATACAGAAGGTTTATCCTGAAAATAACGAAAAAGCGGAAGACCATGTTGATAAATTTTTTACTTATGGGACACCTCATGGTGGAATTAATTCTCAAATCGCAGGTGCATTCGTCGAACAATTAACTAATTTTTTAGAATGGAATAATATCGATGATTTTAATCCTCAAAGGATGTTCAAGTATTTTACGCCCGCAAAGCAATTGAATAATCCCGCACAAAGTAATTCTGATGAATTCAAACCCCAAAGTCTTGAGGGAACGTTCCCTGTAGATCGAGTTTTTTCACTTATTGGTACTAACGCAAAAGATTATGAACTAGGTCTTGGTATTTCACAAAGACTTGTAGGTCTTCAGAGTGATGGTCTAGTTCAAATTGATAAAGCTTACGTCAAAGGTTCCCATCGTGCTTATATTTATCGCACCCACGGTGGACGTTACGGAATGGTTAATTCTGAATCAGGTTTTGAAAATCTGCAACGTTTTCTTTTTGGTAACATCAAAGCTAAAATTTCTTTGATTAATGTGGATAAAGAGCTATTAAATCGAGAAGATACCTTTTATCAAATGGAGGTGCGGTTTTCAATTCGCGGTCTTCCAGTTGCAATTCACGAGCAAATAATAGAGCATAATAGTCCCATTAACATCGAAATGGAAGATTTACAAAAAAAGCATATTCCACTGTTTACAGCATTTTTCATGTCTGATAGGTCTGCTACAGGTGATGATACCTGTCGATACCTTTTACATATGTGCTTTCATTCTTTTAGCAAGCGTCAAGACTGGTTATTCAACGAACATATAGAAAATATGCCTATTTGGTCCGATCGTTTACTGGTAGATACCAAAATGATTGACGGTAAACAAACCGCTAGTTATGGTTGGCGATCGGTTGATTCAGAACCGAAACATAAATTTACCAACGAAATTCCCTTACCAGGAAATGGAAAAAAAGAATTGGGACAACAAGCAGCAATTCACCTGGATATTTCTCAATGGAAATAATTTTAATAAGAGCAAGGAGTAATAAGTAATGTTAGCGCAAGCGCGGTAGCTTACCATAGGTATTGCGCACAGTAATGAGTAATAAGGAATTTCCAAAAAAATAATTTATACTATCATTGATTTTTTTAGGTACAATGATTTACCCCAAGAGAATGCTAGATTTTTTCATTGGAAATCCTTTTATCAATTACCAATTACCCAGTACCCATTACCAATTACCAATTATCCAAAAGCAACATATCCTCATCTAAAATGTGAACTGTAATTATTACCGGGTGAAGTAATGGCAGAAATTCAGGTAGCGATCGCAGGTAAAGATGCAGTTTCTGCAACTGAGAAATTACTAAGAATTCCGGGGGTTTCGGGAAATTATCAAGTATGGGAAGAAGTTAAGAAAGAGGGAGTGAGCGCCACAATTGCAAAGATAATCAGTGTAGCGGATGAAAATATTGCAATCGGAGAAGAAATTCGTAAGTGGTATGTGGAATATAAAGAGAATAATTCAGGCAAGAAGGTTGTTAAAGTACTAATGGTAAGTCAAAAAGGTCAAAAGTTGCTCTTAGAGGGTGCAACAGTAGAACAGATTCAACAATTTTTACAGTGATTTATTTTACAGTAATTTGATTCTAAAGTAATCAGACTTTACAGCGATATCGCAACAGAAAACCTATCTGTTCGAAATATACGAGAGACGTAGCAGAGCAAGAAGGGGTCGACGGATCCGCAAGGTGACGTTAGTCATAGGCTCTGCTACGTCTCTGTTATTTTATGGTTGTTTCAGAAAATTATGATTCTGTAATTTACCTAGCTTTTAAGCTTAAGCTGCAGGATCTAATAACTGAATATTCGAGAAAATAATTTCTTGAGTAGAAGATGGATTTTCTGTCTCGGTTGTTATTACTCGACGATTAAGGATGAAGTAATCACCTACTTTTTCATACTCATCCTCAAATTCGTTTTTACCACCTTTCTGTTCGCCAGTTTTGGGATCGTGGTATACAGAATCATAACGGTGGGAAAGGTATCCCTCACCTGTATCATGGGTACTAAAAGTATTGATTGTAACTACAACACCGTGTATATGACGGTGAACCAAAACAACTTCATTGTCCCGAAGTTTGTATTTATCTCCTGATGATTTACCACCTACAAGTATTTCAATTGCACCACTTTCGTCAGTTTCACCCATAGTAAAAGTGTTGTTACCATGGCTTTCTTCAAACTCACGACGAATACGGTGGATTGCAATTTCCCACAATTGGTTCGCAATTACTTTGTCTGCTTCTTCATCTTCAATTTCAGATGCTTCTGCTTTAAGATTGGCGTTAACGCGAACTTTGCCTGTTACAGTTTTATCACCATAATTGTAGGTTACATCTGCTGTATATCCGGGGAAGTTACGATCCCAAGTGTAACGATTTTCATAAGCAGAACGCATTAAATCTCTAGCAGATGCTTGTGTTGCAGTCATGCCTTTCTCCTGTTCTAATAATAGTTATATTAGCTTTTAAGCCCTACAATGATTAGGATAGGGGTATTTGGGAGACCAGCATAGTCCTCAACTGGGTACACTTTTATGGCTAATTGTCTACATTCTCTTTTCCAAGAGATTGCTGAAGCAACTAACGAGCAAGAATTACGACTAGCTGTGATTAATACAGTTGGCAAACATTTTGATGTCCAAAGTTGGGGTCTTTATCTGCTGGACGATGATTGTCAGGAAGATAATTCCCAGGAAGGTGATTTCCAAAAAGATAATTGTCAAGAAGATAATTCTCGGAAAAACATTGAATTTGAGACAATTCCGGATGTTTGTTTGAAAGGTAATCCTGTGGGTCAGTATGTATTTGAACGTCATGCTCCCGCCCACGAGGAATTAGTATTATCACCAGGGGACTGGCAAAAATTTTGTCGCCGAAATGACCACGCCCATGTTATGAGTGGACCAATTATTACTGATGGGCGCGTGGTGGGAACGTTGAATCTTACCCGCAGCGATGATGCTAAGGCTTTTGATATTCACGATTTAGCCGATCTGAGTGCTTTGTGTTTGCATTTGTCAGCTAAGCTAGCTACTATCAGGGCGGGATCGGCAAATTCAGAATCAACAAATTCAGAATCAACAAATTCTGATTCAAAAATTTCTGATTCAAAAATTTCTGAGTCAAGAAAATCTAAATTAGTATTAACAAATTCTCTTACTCCACGAGAACAACAAATTGCTGAGTTGGTAGCTAAGGGATTAACTAATGCTGAAATTGGCAAACAGTTGTGGATCACCCAAAATTCTGTAAAACAAGCTTTGAAGCGGATGTTCAGGAAGTTGGGTGTTTCTGCACGGACTGAAATGGTCGCAAAAGTGTTTTCTGAGGTTTCATAATCTGGACAGCTAGGTAGCGAATGTCTTGAATTTCAAGTGCGACAAGCTTATGTATAAGTATTATATGAGGGGAAATGTTATTGATAATTTGAGCATAGCCACTTGTACAAAGCTTTGCGTTCAGAATCAATATCCTCTACAGAAGTGTAATAATATTCTTCCCAGCCGAATTCTGGCAGTCCGGCAAAGAGCATAAGATTAAGTGGATAATATTCACTATCTGTACATTTACGAAAATCATCTCGAAATAGAAAAACAGCTTTGTTGAGTGCTATTGCAATACCTAATTCCACCATGACACCTTCATCAGGAGGTGTACCATTAACGATAGCAAATATACCATCACAGTTTTTGACATCATTCAAATCTGCTTGAGCAATATTGTAAGCCCAGCCCGATTTTGAGAAGTTCACTTGGTTATTTCGCTCAAATGGTTCCCAAACTTCCGCTCCCAAAGATTCCAACTTTTTGACTATGGGAGAAAGCAGCAGTTCTTTCTGTTGTTTAGAGAATCCATAAGGATTAGCTAGGTAAATTTTTTTGCTCATGATTATTTTGATATATTATTTTGATATTAAGATGCACTTTTTGGATATTATCTAAGAAACAAATTGGAAGCTAAGTATAGCTAATTTTATTTGATTTTTAGATACAAATATGCATGATAGATATTAATTTTAACTTCAAATTATTTTTTTATTTTATTTAGTAATTTTTGATAATTTCGAATTAGGAAAACTTCAAATTGATATCTCTGAGGTATGTTCAAGGGGAAATATTAATAATCAGTATAAAATAAACTCTTTTTTAATACCCTCTAATACTAAGTCCGGGTTAATTACCCCTTTTTAGAATGAGAGAGGGAAGTGTGGGAGGTGTGGGAAGTGTGGGGGGAAATCCCAAAGAATATAGAGGGGTTTTAAAAATCGGATTTGGTATAATAATACCAATTTGGAAAAATAATGAGACAGATAGATTTTGTAGAGACGTTGCAATAATTTATTGAATTGGTATAAGTTTTTATTGTCAAACAACAATTATTTCTGAACAATCAAGAAAATTCTATGAAAAGCAATAAAAAATATGAGATAGAGAAATAATTAAACCTCTATCTCATATTTTTTAACAAAACCTGGTATTAGCTAACGAAAACCAAAAATTTCTGATAAAGCTCCTACTATATCAAGATAAAAGTTACCTTGTACTTGTCGAAATAACTCAAATTTATCATCGGGTGAACCAAAAAATGGTCTGAGGAACCAGCCCAACTGCATTCCTACCAAACCATACAAAAGTAACCAAAGTCTTAGGATTGCAGTACGAGTTTTTTTCCCAACTTCATCTTGCTGAGACAGTAATTGCATTCCCTCGTAAAGAAATCTGACACCAAAAAATCCAGTAACACCAAATATCAGAACATTTAATAATTTAAAAAACTGATAGGAATTAGGTGTAGTAATTAGAAAGAATAGAGATATTGGTGCAAAGCTGAATAACAAGACGCTAATGACAGATACAGCAGTCAATAAAATTACGAAATGTTGCTGAAAACTACTACGAGAACCGAATAATACGTTAAAGAAAAATAAAGTAGGGAAACAAATAATTAATGTGAGTAAGTAGAAGGCTGGTAATTTAATTGCACTAGATAGAGCTTGCATCCAACTATGAGATGAACCAATAATTACGCCATAAATTGCAAAACATATAGAACTTGAGACTAGTAAAGAACTAATTTTTCTATTTAGCCTGACTCCTCGATTAATTTCTTCAAGAAAGTTTTGTCTGTCTCGTAACAAAGAAATTAAGACATTGAAATGTCTTATCCCTTGGGATTGTGATTTTTTTTGTAGCATATTAGAGATGAGGGTAAAAATTTGCTATATGGATTTCTGGTAATGGGTAAATAGTATCCCCTCAAAATTCCGGGGTAAGGAGTTACTCAGGTATCCATGACCAACCAAAAGGATTAGAAGAGGACTTATCCCGAATT
>NZ_LMTZ01000070.1 GCF_001456025.1 Mastigocoleus testarum BC008 | reverse complement strand
TGGCTAAAGCCGGATGCAGGGTAACTTGCTTGTCCGGTTTGTCGGGGGGAAAGGGGTAGCGATATCCCCGCCCCACCCATTAAACGATGTGAAGCGATATTGCATATATGACCGCAATCAACCAGTTTTAAATTCTTCTCCCCTTACGGGGATGGAAACTTGAACCCGGTTCTCTATATGGCTCTATTCATGTCCATAAAGTTTTAAATTATTTTCCCCTTACGGGGATGAAAATACTTTTGAACTCGATCCTTTCCTTAGAAAGGTGCAAATTATTACCTTTAAGAATTCAAATTCAGAGAACCGGTACTACCTTGACAAATCCACGCTCCCCAATAAAAAGGATGTTCTAGTGGTGTATCGTCTTCCTAACAATCAATAAATTTAATTTATAAAGTTTTTTGAAAGCCTTAACCTTATAAAAATTCAAATTAGGCTTAATTTTTAATAGGACTTACGCAAAATCAACGTAATTACATCATTACGTTAGCGCTTAGCGGTTAGCGGAGCGTGACGCTAGTCAGAGGCTTTGCCGACGCCGCAGGCTCTAGTGTACCGTAGGTATTGCGTGTTCGTTAGAACAAGCGTTAGCGACGTAATCTCCCGAGACGCTGGGATTGCTTTCCTACACTGCGTTCCGATCGCAATGACAAATATCCGTTGCGTAAGTCCTGTTTAATTTGAGGAAAGATGTTGGTTTATATTAATATTCAGTTTTTGCCAATTTTGAGAATTAGAATTAAGCTTAACCATCTTTCGGGGAAGTATTTGACCATTAATTTGTAAATGGTAATTACCCTGCATTAAATGCTCTAAATAATAAACACCAGCACTATTGGTAATGGAGAGGTGTTTTTTCCCTGTTTGAGAATCTATTGCTTCTACTGTTGCACCAGCTAATGCATTTCCCCGTTTATCCTTAATTACTCCTGAAATAGTATAAGCCGGAACTAAGGGTATTGAAACTGAGGTGTAACTACCAGCAACGACTTCTACAGCATAAGCTGATGTTGAAGTTTGCCAGTCAATTGGGAAACCTGCTGGGTCTAGATCGAGACGGTACTTTCCTGGAGACAAATTAATTGAAGTTCGACTACCTGTTGTTTCTGGTTTGGCTGAGCTTAAGGATTGATTATTGAGGGAAACTAGTAAATTTAAGTCATCTCGGTATATTTTTTCTCCCGAGTCGCGCTTACCATTAGCATTCTGATCGAAGAAAGCTTGAAGTAAAATTCCGCCTTCGCTCCGTAAAGTGCGATCGCGTCTCCTACTACCCCTGATTCCACCTTGCAAGTTGAGACTGGGTAAAAATTCCAGCCGAAATGCAGACTGGTCAGAAGTCAAAGAAGCCCCCTGATATCTTCCCCGTAATTTCAGTCCTGGTAAAATTGAAGTACTGACGGCGGCAAGTAAACCAGAACCTTGAGAACCAACTCCATAGCCTAATTCAGCTTCCCAAACAGGACTACCACCATAGGTTTGGTTTTTTGAGCGATATCGCCAATTTAAACTTAATAAATCATTATCGTCCGAATTCAACTTGGTTTCATAACCCAAAACTAAAGCATGTCCTTTATTGCTATATTTGTTCGGATTAAAGTAGTAAGCTAATTCGGAATTAGTTCTAGTTTCATTTCCATTTGAAAAAAGTTCTACTTGTCCCAATCTTTGCAGTAAATTCCATTGCCATTTATTTTCAGTATTTACGCTGAGGCTAGCAAAAGTGAAGGCATTTTTACGACTACGAATAAATTGGGCACCAATTTTTGCAGCTTTTTGACTATCGAGGAGACTAAATACAGATAGGAATGGTTTTAATCGCCAATTAACATAGAAACGACTCCGAACAAAGTCACTGCTGAAATTTGCATAAAAATTTGTGGAGGGCTGGAAGTTGACGTTACTACGAAAATGCCAATCATTACTTTTTTTGCCTCCTATTCCCGGCGTCAAGCTTGATAATGCTACCGACAAAGCAGATTTTCGTGGTTGCCAATAAATTTCTGTTAACCCTCTTGCAGAACCATTATGAACAGCGCCCAAACCTAAGGTTAAATCTTCTGATACTCCCCAACGTTTAGCAACTCCGCCACGAAAACCCGTAAATTTGCCCAGAAAACTGTTAGTTAACTGACGTTCTCCTCCTGCTGAAACTATCAAAGCAGATCCGCCTTTGGGTAATTGTCCAGGAACGCTATTTAAAGTTACTTCTCGAATTTCTGGTTGAGCGGCAAGTCTACCTTGAGGGTAAAGATAAAGGCTATATTTATTTAAGGGAATTTTACCCCTGACAGCAACATTATCAAATTCGTAAGTACCATCACTATCCACTAAAACTTCATCGATTAAGCGATTAGTAAAACTTTCTACTAGCTGTACTAAAGTTCCCGGTTCTGCTTTTCCTGTAATAGTTCTTCCCAGGTAATCTGCTTGCAGGCGTTGCTCTGGTGATAGGTTCAAAATCGATTGTGATGGTACAAAACCCTGACGTTGAATGGTAGTAAATCCCCAATAACTACCAGTATTTTCTGTATTCAACCAGAAGGGATTTTGAGAACCCAAAATATAATCTGCAGCTTCTGTTTGACGTAAAAATTGAGCTTCGGCTAAATTCCACTTTTGTTTATCTTGTATCTGTGACCGTTCAGTACGTAAAAACCAGCTACCACCAAATGCTGTTCCAATTGCACTAGCATCGCCACGCCAATTCAAGGATTGACTTTCACCCCCTTGCACTGTTAATCGCTGAGATACAGTAGATAGAGAAAATTTAGGTGCTTGTAAAGTTGGTAACCCTTCTAAATTTACGGGCTTCTCATCAATTTCGGTATAAACACGACGATTTGACTGTGGAATCTCAAGGCGAATAGCATAGTCCTTAAGATCAAAATTAGCACTAACTCCAAAGTATTTTTTCAAGTCTTGAATAGAAAATGCTAATCCTAATTTTGGATCCTTAGTCAGTTCCTTAAGACTTATTCGAGTATTAACAGTAGGTGATCGTAATTCTACTCGTCCATCCGGTAAGTTTTGAGTATTAAACTGCAATATCTTAATAACTTCATTGTATGGTAATAACCATTTCTCAAATTCTATAACCTGAGAACCATCTTCTCCACCGCGTACCAACATACTTTGTCTGACATTCCGTCTCCCAATCAACACTCCGACAGGGAAAGTTCTAAACTGCGACGAACTTGAAACTGCTATTTGACTCCTATTCCCGATGTCAGAATTAGTCGTCGATTGAGATTGTTGTATTTTCGAGTCTTGAAAGGGAGGTTCGAATGAATTTTCATCCCTAAATTGATTTTTTGAAGAGCTTAGATTTTCATTTTGAGTCTGGAAATTTATGGAGTTCGAAGTTGTAGGAATATTAACTTCTGTTGGGTCTATAGATGGTTCTAGTTTTGAATTAGTCGAGGGAGGAGTTGTTGATGGGTCTGAAGTTTGACTTTGAGTTGGGGAATTTGTGGAGTTCGGAGATGACCGTAATAATATTGATTTTTTGAGTTTACTTCTTAGCAACTTAAATTTATTATCTCGACCGTTTTGAGTGTTTGCTTGTTCATCTTTAATTTGACCGTTGAGTTTATTTATATGGTACGGTTCAACACTCGAACTTAACTCCATTCCCATTTGTTCTGGAGGTGCAGCAGTACTGTAATCAAAATTATTGATATCCTTATCATTCCTATTTGCTTGCAAAGTAGAAATAGAGATTTGAGATGATAGCTGCTGTGATTGTGGAATATAATCTTGGGTTGGTGTAGCGATATCTGTCATTTTGCTTCCCCAACATATCGACCAACATTTACCGGAACTTGGAACGGTAAACTTTGATGTTTTCTATCTTGTTTCCAGATTAATTTTCCACTAAGCTGATATTTTCCTGGAGGTAATAAGGAAGATTTCTTAGATAAAGATTCTATCAAAAGATTTCTTTCACTAGATGAAATTATTGTTGCAGGTTGAGTTTGACCTTTAAGAACAACTTTTCCACTCCGTTTCAATTCCCAAGATACGAGAGGACGCGCAGAAGCAGAACCCTGATTTTGCACCAGTAAGCGTAACTGGTTTTTCTGCTCATCAAAGCTGCTGTTAGTTACAGTTAATAATGGTACTCGTCGATCGCCCTTCGCAACATATAATGTTGTTCCAACTCTAGTCACCATACCCACATTGGTAGTATTTGTACTGTTATTTTTAGTAAGAGTTTCAGAAAAAATAACAGCACGATATTCACCATCAGGTAAATTTGGATCCAATAGAGCTAACAGACGAACTTTTCGCGAACTTTTGGGTGAGATAGTGAGTTCCCTAGGTGAAAATTGCAGATACGAACTCAAGTCCCAATCGCTAGAAGATAGTGTTTTAAATTTTCCTTCTCGACTATATGTAAAAGGTGCAGCGAAAATCCGTACTCGAATTGGTTCCTCGCTAGTATTATTAATATTAATTACTGATTCCGAACGACCTCGTGTCGCTTGTGATTCAATGATTATCGGTGAAACTCCAAGTTCAGCGACAGCACTGCTTTGGGACCAAAATATACTCGAAGCAATACTTACAAACCAAAAATATGGGATGAAATAACGTAAAATATTTAACATATAAAAAGTAATTTTATTTATTTGAAAAGTAAATATTAGAGCTTTGATTGAATGATGAAGAGATATTCAAACATTACTCAATAAAATTGGTAAACACACCCTGTCTTAGCAAGAGTTATACGACGTCTTCAACTCGGTCTTGTTATCTAAAACTTACGCATCTAAAGCTTATGCATCTAAAACCTGCAAATTAATTAGGAGTTGCTGTGACAACTACTTTGAATTCGTAATCTCCTGTGGGAATTGCTGAAAGACTAGTTGCTGTCATATCTACTTTGATTGTAGTTTCAGTATTGGTAAGAATCACCTTAGGAGTAGCCCCAGGAGCATCATCTAAGTATGAAAGCTTTGCAGAAAAATTCGCCCCTCCTGGTGCGTTAATAACTTCCGGTTCAGAAGCTGTAACTTGATTAAGCAGACCATTACAGCTAACTGTAACTTCCCCTGATACAGCATCGGGATAAGTTGTACTAGAACCTAAAGAAGTAGCACCAAATAATGCATTGGGGGTGACAGTACCATCTTTTTTGCCACTGAATTGACACCCACCTTCATAGGTACCATTGAATAAAACATCCTGAGTTTCTGGAGCTGCTTGAGCAGAAGAAGACCCTGCGAAGAAAGTACTAGTAAGTAGAATTGCAGAAATGAATAACTTGCGATTTAACATGATTTTAATTTGTTAAATTTACTAATGTTTATCTTTTATTAATTGCAATAGTATCTTTAATTTAATTTTTAATAACATGTAAAAAATACGTAAATATTAATATTATTAACTACAAATAATTTTCTATTAATAAAAACAATATTATTCCCAAATAAAAGTGGTAATTTTATCTATCTTGAGAACTAATTATTAAACAAACCGGAATACAACTATCAAATAAATTTTGATTTAATTCTGAGCTAAACAGTCCGGAAAAGTTAAATATTTTTTTACATAATTTATTACATTAATATCAATAATGAATGAAATATACACAAAAAAATTACAGGTAAGTACGTTAGTAAGAAAAATCATAACTTGTTTGTAATAGTGCTTTAGCGCTACTACTAGCCAAATACAGATATTTTATATTTATTCACATAGTTTACTTTTTTCTCGCCTACTTACTTAAGTACGCAAATATGTGGAATTAAATGTAAAGCATAGATCGCATTTGGACGGATTAGTCAGTCAGATGGCTTTCGCTTGTATTCGTTGACTTGTTAGCACTTCACGAGTAAACGTACTTTATCTACTGACTTGCTTGCGATACGGGCAAAATATCTCATTAATATGGCAGCTTGAATAAATATCGAACAAGAAATATATTTCTGGAGTTAAGTAGGATATTTTGGGGAAAAGGTGTATTATTACACAAAACATCTCTATTTTGAGCGGATTGCTTTTTTTCAGCAACTGCAAAGGATTTTAATAGTGTTGTATCAAGTTTTGGTGTATAAAAACAGGGGTAACTAAGATGAATCAAGAAATTATCAGTACACCAATAACTCAAAGGAATTTGGTTGCTTACTTGCGATCGCCAATTGCGATTCGCGAACGTTGTCAAGAGTTGTTTGCAATGGTGCTCGAAGGTAATTCATCCTACTTCACTTGTAATTTGGATCGGCTAGGAAAAGTAGCAGATTACGTCATTGATGTGATGCATGCTGAGTATCCAGATTTACATATTCCTTTCCACAGCCGTTGGCGACATTTTGAAGCTGGAGGAATAGAACGTTTAAAGGATTTCGACCGAGCATTAGCCCATTTAAAACCCACAGAAAAAGCAGTAGCTAAGCTAGATTTAGCTATTCTCAGTATTTTATTGGATGCTGGCGCTGGTAGTAGTTGGGTTTATTACGAAGAAAGTACGGGCTCGAGTTTTAAACGCTCTGAAGGGTTAGCGATCGCGAGTCTCCATATGTTTTGTCAAGGAAGTTTTTCTAGCGATCGCCATCAGATATATTGTGTGGATGCAAGAAAATTACAAGCGTTGGGAGAATCAGAACTAGCAACTGGTTTTCAGGTAAGTTCAGAAAATTATTTGGTAGGATTTAGCGGACGTTTAAAACTATTACAAAAGTTAGGTAGAGTCTTGCTTTCCAAACCAGAGATGTTTGGAGCAACAAATCCTCGTCCGGGAAATTTGGTACATTATTTGAGTTCTAAAGTTAAAAATAATAAGTTAGCTGCAGCAAGTATTTTAGAAGCTTTATTAGAAGGATTTAGTGATATTTGGCCGGGAAGATTACAATTTGATGGGGTTAACTTGGGTGACGTTTGGTCTCACCGCAGTATTGAAGATGATGGTTTTGTACCGTTTCATAAGCTTTCCCAATGGTTGACCTATTCTCTGTTGGAACCTCTACAGGAGTTAGGTTGGGAGATTACTGGTTTAGATGATTTGACTGGACTACCGGAATATCGTAATGGTGGTTTATGTATTGATTTAGGACTGATTGAAGTAAAACGTCCTAATGTTTTACGTTCTCCCCATCCCGTCTCATCAGAAGTTATAGTTGAGTGGCGTGCTCTGACGGTTGTTATGTTGGATCGTATCGCTGCGAAAATCCGCGAGAAATTAGATATGACTTCTCAAGAGTTACCGTTAGTTAAAATTCTTCAAGGTGGAACTTGGCTCGCTGGTCGTAAAATAGCTTCAGAACTAAGAACGGGTGGAATACCTCCGATACAGATAGAAAGCGATGGTACGGTGTTTTGAGTTGAGTAATGGGTAATTGGTAATGGGTAATGAGTGATGTTAACGTCTCTGACTTCTGACTTCTGACTTCTAACTTCTGACTCCTGACTCCTGACTCCTGATTTCTGACTTCTGACTTCTGACTCCCTTGTGCAACGTTCTTTATTGAGATAATTGACTAATTAGCTGTAGCTTATATACTTAGATTTTATGAGCGCGAGTTAATTCCTCCGCGCTCCTTAATATTTACTCAGATATGGAACAGCAAGTAACCCTAATCAAGCATCCTCTGATTCAGCATAAGCTGACAATAATGCGTAAAATTGAAACAAGCACAGCTAAATTTCGTTCTCTGCTTAAAGAAATAAGTCTGCTGTTAGCATATGAGGTCACTCGCGATTTACCTTTGAAAAGCGAATCGATTAAAACCCCCATGGCTTCAATGCATGCTCCCATACTAGCACCAGAAAAGAAACTAGTTATTGTCTCGATTCAAAGGGCTGGGCAGGGAATATTAGATGGTATGTTAGAGCTAATACCATCTGCGAGAGTTGGACATATCGGGCTATATCGCGACCCTAACACTTTTATCCCAATTGAATATTATTTTAAAGTTCCACAGGATATTGATAAGCGTAACGTTGTAGTGGTAGACCCGATGTTAGCAACAGGTAATTCCGCAGTCGCAGCTGTTGAGCGTTTGAAATCCACAAATCCTTTATCTATCAAATTTATTTGTTTACTTGCAGCTCCAGAGGGTCTAAAACACTTTTGTGACATACATCCAGATGTTCCAATTTTCACTGCTGCTGTTGATGAAAAACTAGATGAAAATGGTTATATTATCCCCGGTTTGGGAGACGCTGGAGATAGAATGTTTGGAACCCTTTAATTGGAAAACTGAAGCGATAAAAGGAGAGGATTAATTAAAAAATATGTGTATCAAAATATAGGTAAAAGTAAGAATTATTCTCAATTGTTATAGAAGTATATTTGCTTCGATTCGATTTCAGATAGGGGATATAGCGAGAAAATGTTTCTATGTTCCTTATTTCCCGTGGAAATATAATATTCTAACCTATATTCTCATTAGAACTCTCTGGAATCAAATATGTATACCCGAAACCCTTGTAGAGACGTACCAGAGGCTTCACCGACGCCGCAGGCTCTGGTACGTCTCTAGATTATTTCCCAGAGATGTCTATTTACTATCAACAAAAAAGCAACGTTCGAAATCAGTATCTAACCCAAGCCTCAGGGCAATAGACCTTAAGCTTATCCGATTTAGAAGACTAACTGTGATAGTTCTTTTATTATCTTTAAATACTAGGGAATTAATAAAATTGCTGGCGATATCGGATGTGAGTATTTGAAAAATCAAATCTGCTTCTTTTTCCAAGTCAAAACCCAACATATAACAAGTATCATCTAGAACTATAGGCTTATTTTGAAAAAGTCCAATTTTAGTAAATTTTATATTTTTGTAAAGGCTGGATATGGCAATTTTCCAAGGTTTAAAAGTGTAATCACCGACCCCAAAAATTGAAAAGCGGGGAGCATATTTGTAAATCGAACTTTTTCTTGCGTCGAAATATTTAGAATTAAGGATTAAATACTCCCAAGTTTTCTCAGACCACTTAATAATATTTTGCGTGTCATCTCCGATATTTTCTTGGGTAATTAACATCTTCCTGGTAGGAGATTGTAATTCTTGTTGAGAAATATCAGAACTTTTGTACATTGGGTACAAATAGTCATCAGGTAGTTCTACTATTTCTCCCAATCCATTTAGTAAACCCTCGGTCGTAACTTGAAATTCCATAACTTTTGATGCATCGTGCTTAACTCCAGAACGCCATTTAAATTCGCATCCAGAATCAATATCTGATAATTTTTTATATACTTTGATATCTGAAATTAATTTTCCTTTAGATATTCCAATAGTTGTACATGGTTTTGAAGCTTTTAAACTATTATATACAGGACAAAGATATTCATTAATAATACTTGTTGTCCCCTTGGCAAAAAATAAACAAGCATCTACATTTACACCAAAGTGTTTTTTTGCATTGATTTTACGAATAAACATAGATGAAATTAATAAATTATTTTGGCAAATATTTTGATAAACTTTTCTTGCTACCGATGTTTTGACCAAAAATGCCATAGCTGAGTTAGTATGGGAAATCTGTTCGCATATTTTCGTGAGTATCCATTCTGAAATATCAAAATTACTTTTTCCCGTAATTGCAGCAAAACCAGTAAACTTTTGAAAATTACTTTTTTCTGGAAGATTTTTACTGAGTAGTTTACCTAATTCTGAATTTGTCACCCACGGAGGATTACCAATAAACAATACTGGTTCTTGAAGCTGATGATTAATTTCAGACCAATTAACTTGAAAAAAATCTTGTTCCTCTACTGATATCAAAATTTTTTTATTATTGACAGATAAATTATTTTTAACAATCTCGACATATTTGGGATTAATTTCCCACCCGATTATATTTTTAATTGATGTTTCTGTTGGATTTTTTCTTGAAAACTCTGTTTCAATTTCTATCAGTGCTTCGATAAATGTACCCAAACCACAAGTCGGTTCTATAATTGTTCTAATATTACCAAGCGAATTGATGGCAATAAGCGCTACTTGTTTCGCCAGGTTTAGGGGAGTTTGAAAATCGCCAAACTCTACAATATCTCTACTTTTATTCACAGTTTATTTGCGATGAAATTTATTTTTGATGAAATTATTCTGTGATGAGACCTGCCAAGATATTCTTAGTAATTTTGCAAATAAAAATAAAACAAAAAATATTGATAAATAAACTCTGAGTTCAAACGCCCAATTCTCAAAGGTAAAAACTGTCAAAGGAATTATTCTAAAATATACCGAAATAGGAATTTTGTTAAAATAATCAGTTCTTCACGACCTATTACGCTTTACATTTTCCTATTTCCAATCCAATCTCGACTTACATAAGGTTAATAGTTGGGTTTGTACTGTCGCCATTTTTGTAAATATATTCATTATGACCAAGCTTAGTGTTAATATCAACAGGGTAGCCTTACTCAGAAATTCTCGGAATATTGGCATCCCTAGTGTTATAAATGCAGCCAAAATAGTTATTAATGCAGGTGCATATGGGGTTACAGTTCATCCCCGTCCAGACCAGCGACACATCAAACCTGCAGATGTATATGAACTAGCAGAAATGCTTGCTCTACCTGAATTCAAAAATATCGAATTTAACATCGAAGGTAATCCGTTTGAATCCAACTTTATGGATATGGTTTGTGAGGTCAAACCCACACAATGTACTTTAGTACCCGATGCTCCCGATGCTTTCACATCTGATAGTGGTTGGAATTTAAGCAAAGATAGCGATCGCCTCAAACCAATCGTGCAAAAGTTAAAATCTTTTGGGATTAGGGTAAGTCTGTTTATGGATGCAGATGTAACTCAAATACCCTTAGCGAAGGATGTTGGTGCTGACCGAATTGAATTATATACGGAACCTTACGCGACTGCATTTCGCGATGGTGATGTAGAAACAGTTTTTCCTAAATATTTTGAAGCAGCAAAAGTTGCTTTAGAATCAGGTTTGGGTGTTAATGCTGGACACGATCTAAATTTAGAAAATCTAGGAAAATTCTGTTCTATTCCCAACATCCTGGAAGTATCCATCGGTCATGCGTTAATTGCTGAAGCATTGGAAATGGGATTGCATAATACGGTTAAGGCTTATCTGGAAATTTTGTCTTCTACCTGATATTCCTTTTATCTTCATACTCCTTTTATATTCATCAATTTTGATGAGTTTGTTTATCGAAGAAACCCTATCGTAGACGTAGCATGCTACGTCTCTAGAAACCTTCGTAGTTTATGTGGTGTAGTATCCATGCTAGTAGGTAGTCCTTTTCATTAGTTTTGATGGGTTGTAGAGACGTTGCATGCAACGTCTCTACCGGGGTTTTGACAACAAACCAATCCGTCATAATTAATGAAAAGGACTACTAGTTATTTTGTCTGTACTAGGCAATTTTTTAAGTAATCTGTAGATTTTTACTTATCAATTTTGTTTAGTAATTGGTGCAAATTTTAGTGATTCGAGCACAAACTCTGCAGAATTTTGAGCAGCTTTTTGCTGGCGAATCTCTTTATCTTCTGCTTTATTCCCGTCAGCCCAATCACAAATACCTTTGACCAGAATCCAGTCCACTTTTTTCTCTTGACAAGCGACGTACAAGCCAGCCCCTTCCATTTCACCGCCAATTGCTTCTGACTCAAAGTCATGAAGTCGCTCGCGAAAATCTACATTATCCACTAGCTTCTCACCAGTCAGCATGACACCGAAGTGTACATCAGCACCGTTCCAAAATAAATCTGTGCTTTTGAAGTGATTAATTAGCCATGGTGAAGCATGGGGTTTGTCGCCGCGCAAAATAATATTAAGTTGATTGTCTTCTCCACTATTACCCAATCTTTGCAGTTCGTAGGGACGCAATTGCTCTGTAACTAAAATATCGCCGATAGACTGCTTGTCCTCATTAATTCCAAAAGCAATCCCTACCATAATAACGGCAGCAGGTGAAAGCGCGTCAATCCCACTATGTACTGTGAGTAACGAAGCGCCTAAACCACTAGTACCCATTTCCGATTGTGTTAAAACAACCCGCGCACCATTGACAGTTCCCAAGTTAAAGTAAATACGATTATTGATTGGTTGTGGATTAGCTTCATGACCAGTAGACCCCTCAAAAACCTGCATCACAGCACGACTTTCTACTTTTGTTACAGTCACAATCAAAACATCAGCTGCATTCACTATGGGGGTTTGTTCTTGTGTTTGTTCCTTATGTAGTGGAGGAGTGATTTCTAATGGAGTAGGAATTTCTAGAGTATCTTTATAAGAATTATTTTTCCCGTTTAATATATTGGGGAGAACATTAACATCATTCTGTTGGCGGGTAATTGATGTTTCTAATCCTGTCAAAGACGGCGGTAAAGTAGGAAAGTTAAAAGCAATATTTATCCCTTCCTTAAAATCTACAGATGTATCCCACAGGTAGAGTAAAAAATCCCTGTCGATAGTTTCATTTGCTTGTAATGGACGATCTAAATAAGCAATTATAATTTCTTCTGCCAATTGATAATCTTTTTTCTTGATCGCAATAAATGCTTTGAGCCAATTAATCGGATGTCCCACTGGAGATTTGCGAGAAGTAAAACTCTGAATTGCTTTCTCTGCAGAATTTAAATCTCCAGCACAAAGCCAGGAAAAAACTTCTTCAGTGAGTAGTAGAAGATTATGAAATGTTGTTCTTGCTTGATGAGCAATTTCTGCAGCTTCTTGCCAATTTCCTTTTAATTGAGCGCTCAATACTTTTCCTAATTCAAGCATTTCTGGCTCTAAAGAATTCTTGCCATTACCTGCTAAAATTTCTTCTAAAATTAAATCGTTTTTACTAGCTAAACAAAATAGCATCGCATTCTCAGCTAAACGATGTCTACCATATTTATTAAAAGGAATAATAGATAAACCTTCTCTCAAGATAGCGATCGCTTCTCTGACTTTATTGCTTCGTGCTAGCAAAGAAGCGCAATTTATATAAAGTACATGAAGTTCTTTATCAGAGGGAATGCGTTGAATTCCTTGTTGTAGTAATTCAATTGCTTCTTTTATCCGAGCATTTTGGGCTAGTAAATTTCCACAAGTTGTATAGAGCACACGAAGACCTTTGTCGGGAGGAATACGCTGGATTCCTTGCTGTAGTAACTCTATTGCTTCTTTTATTCGACTATCTTGGGCTAATAGATTTGCACAACTATCATAAAGGGCAAAAAGATTTTTATCAGGAGGAATGCGTTGAATTCCTTGTTGTAATAACTCTATTGCTTCTTTTATTCGACTATCTTGGGCTAATAGATTTGCACAACTATCATAAAGGGCAAAAAGATTTTTATCAGGAGGAATGCGTTGAATTCCTTGTTGTAATAACTCTATTGCTTCTTTTATTCGACTATCTTGGGCTAATAGATTTGCACAACTATCATAAAGGGCAAAAAGATTTTTATCAGGAGGAATGCGTTGAATTCCTTGTTGTAGTAACTCTATTGCTTCTTTTATCCAATGATCTTGGGCTAGTAAATTCCCACAAGTTGTATAAAGTACAGGAAGACCTTTATCCGGAGGAATACGTTGTATTCCTTGTTGTAGTAACTCTATTGCTTCTTTTATCCGATGATCTTGAGCTAGTAAATTTGCACAGTTTGTATAAAGCGTGCGAAGATCTTTTTCCGGAGGTATGCGTTGAATTCCTTGTTGTAGTAATTCAATTGCTTCTTTTATCCGAGCATCTTGGGCTAGTAAATTCCCACAAGTTGTATAAAGTACAGGAAGACCTTTATCCGGAGGAATACGTTGTATTCCTTGTTGTAGT
>NZ_LMTZ01000069.1 GCF_001456025.1 Mastigocoleus testarum BC008 | reverse complement strand
TCAAGAAGAAGAAACCTACAACATCGTAGCTGCACACGGTTACTTTGGTCGTTTAATCTTCCAATATGCGTCCTTTAACAACAGCCGTTCTTTACACTTCTTCTTAGCGGCTTGGCCTGTAGTAGGAATCTGGTTTACCGCTTTAGGTATCAGCACTATGGCGTTTAACCTCAATGGTTTCAACTTCAACCAGTCTGTAATCGACTCTAGCGGTCGTGTAATCAACACCTGGGCAGACATCATCAACCGTGCCAACTTGGGTATGGAAGTAATGCACGAGCGCAACGCTCACAACTTCCCCTTAGACTTGGCTGCAGGTGAGGTAGCTCCTGTAGCAGTAAGCGCTCCCGCAATCAANATAATTAATTACTTAATGTAGAAAATCACTCTCCAGGAATGGGGGGTGATTTTTTGCTCTGATTCTGGCTTACCTGCAGTAGGAAACATGGAATTTGACTCTGCAGATTTAGAGCAGCTAGAACAAAGCGGACAACTTGTAGATGTAATCGTACATGAAATGGGTCATGTATTAGGTATTGGTACTCTGTGGAGACAAAAAAATTTGGTAACTGGTTCTGGTACTAACGATCCGCGATTTACTGGTCCTCGTGCTACTGCTGAATATAATCGTATTTTTGGGCTAAATGAGTCCTCTGTCCCTGTTGCTGATACGGGAGAAGAAGGAACTCGCGAAGGACACTGGCGCGAATCGGTATTGACTAATGAGTTGATGACAGGATTTATTAATTCTGGTGTTAATAATCCTCTCAGTAGCCTCACCGTAGCTTCTCTAGGAGACCTTAGTTATGAAGTTAACTTAGCCGCAGCAGATCCTTTTTTCACCTAGTCCTGTTTATTTACGGCTCCTCAAATGTTTTAGTTGAACTTTTGATCTAATTCTTTGCGCGATTCCGGGGAGGTCCTGCAGTTACAATAGTTACTTTATCTGGATGAAGTAATTCTTTTGCAACTTGATTGACCTGTGTTAAAGTCACAGCTTCAATTTTTTCGGAGTACTCTTCTAATTCTGCTGGAGATAACCCCAGAACTTCGTTAGATAGGATTTGATTTGAAAGAAAATCTGGATTTGCTAAATTGATAGTGTAGCGACTGGTTAGAAATTGCTTAGCTGTTTGAACTTCATTCTCGGTTACACCTCGATCACGAACTTGTTGAAGTATTTTTAAGGTGGAGTCAATAGCTTTTCGAACATTTTCGGGATTAGTTTGCATTGCGATCATGAATGGTTTTGCATATTTTCCACCCTCTAGTGAACTGCGAATACCATAAGTTAATCCTTGACGATTGCGAATTTCTGAACCTAGACGACTGGTTATAGTGTTACCACCCAGAATATTGTTCAATACTTGGGCTGCATAAAAACGAGGATCTTTGCGATCAATGCCAATATAACCCATGTAAGTAATTGACTGAGTTATTCCCAGCATATCTAAATTTTTGCGAGTAATTTTCTGTGCTAAGGGAACCTCGGGTACAGTTAATTTAGGCGATTTACCAGTAACATTCCAGTTTCCAAGCTTTTCTTGGAGTAGACGCTCGATCTGCTGCAGTTCAAAATCGCCTACAAAGGTTAATACGGTTGCATCTGGACGATAATGAGTTTGATGAAAATTGAGCAAATCTTGGCGTTGAATACCACTTATACTTTCTGGTGTTGCTAAATTAGAGAATGGATGATTTGGTGGGTAAATAGTCTGCTGGAATACTCGTTCTCCCAAACCTATTGGATCGTTCATTACAGCTTTTAGCCGATCCAACTGTCTTTGACGACTAGTTTCCAATTGCTTTTTTGGAAAGGTGGGATTTTTTATTATATCTGCGAGGATTTCTACCATCGTGGGTAACTCTTCCGCCAAACCGATACCCCGTATTCTCACTCCTTCTAAATTCGAAGCAAAACTTAAACCAATTGAACCTTCTTGTAATATTTTATCAATGTTCAAGGTATTTTTTGTCTTGGTACCACTTATCATATTAACTGTAGTCAATTCCGCAAGACCTGCTTTTTCTCTAGTATCAAACTTATCACCAGCATTTATGTGACCACTTAGTGACACCGTTGGGGTACTGGAGTCAGGTAAAAGCAAAACTTGCAAGCCGTTGGATAAAACTATTTTCTCCGGTGAGTTTTGTTTCGCTTGTTTAGTTGGTTTTGGTATTGGAGGTAAATACTTCGCAACTAAATCTGGATCCACTGGAGTGTTAAGATTCAGCTGCTGGTTTGTAGAACTGGTTTGAGTTGTATCTATCGGTTGATTGTTGGTAATTGCTTTTGGATCTAACTGTGTGGGTTCGAAAAAACCCAATGTCATTTTGTTTGGGTCGAGGTAGATCTTAGCAACCCTTTGAATGTCAGAAGCAGTAACATTCTCAATATCCCTTAGCAAACTTTCAGTAAACTTATAATTTCCTGTTGTGATGGTGTCATAACCTAGCTGCTGTGCTTGGTTAGAAATATTACGTTTGCCTAAAAATACATTAGCACGAACTAGTTTCTTCGCCCTTTTTAGCTCTTCTTGGGTCACTCCCTTGGTAATTAATTTAGCTATTGTTTGCTGAATAGTTTCGTTTATTTTTGTCAGTTCTTGTCCTCGTATAGCTGTAGCTCTTAAAGTGTACCAACTTTGAAATTTCATATTTGCTGGTATTCCACTAATTCCACTCACCATACCGGATTTAACCAATGGTTTATAGAGTCTTGCGGTACGCCCAAAAGCTAAGATAATATCCAGTAATCGCAACGCAGGTACATCTGGATGTTTAGCGTTAGGTAAAGGGTAGACTGCTTGTAGAATTGGTAAACTTCCTGGTTCTTTGAGAATTATGGGGGATTTAACATTACTTGTAGTTATAGGACGCGATCCTGAATTTTGGGTTATTGCTACTGAACTATTTCCCTTAGGAATTTTCCCAAATATTTTTTTAATGTCTTGGAGGGTCGATTCTGTCTCGAAATCACCAACAATGATTAGGGTCGCGTTATCAGGTTTATAATATTTGTGATAAAATCTTTCCACCTGCTCGACAGTAAAATTTTCAATATCATTTTCAGTACCAACAACGGTCAAACCATAGGGAGAGTTAGGAAAAGCCGCTTGCATCACTGCCCGATTTAGTCTATATTCTGGGCTGTTCTCATTACCTTGAATCTCAGAAACTACTACCTGTTTTTCAACTTCCAGTTTTTCTGGGGAAATTAAAGCATTCTGCATCCGATCAGCTTCTAAGGTTAGCAGGGCTTGCAATTTATTTCGTTCAACGGTGTTATAGTAGGCAGTTGTGTTATAGGTTGTAAAAGCATTAATATCACTACCTAAGGCATTAAATAAATGTCCAAACTGAATTGGACGTTCCTTAGTACCTCCAAACAGCATATGTTCTAGTAGGTGAGCAATTCCGTTTTCCCCTTCAGCTTCATCATAGGAACCTACACCATACCAGATCTGTACTGTAACTACAGGTGCAGTTTTGACTTCTTTGGTTAGTACCGTGAGACCATTTTTTAAAATTGTTTTACGTACTTTTGGGGCATTGGTCTTAATTCCTCTTGCAATTACAGACTCGTTTACATCTGTTGAAACGGATTCAGTTTTTTCTCCAAGAAGTTTGATTTTTCTTTCCATATCTCCTCGAGTAACATCCCGAGCATAACTGTTTTGGGCAAAACCAATCAAAGAGATAGAGATAAGAAAAAATAATATTCCAGCAAAAGTACTTGAAGTTCGAGCAATAATAGTAGAGAAAAATGATAATCTTGCAGGCGTTATTCTAATTTTAAGGGAATTTTTATTTTTCATTTTAATAACATCAATTAACTCAGAATCTTGACGCAAAGCCACAATATTTAATTTTACTTTGCTGCGCTTGCTCATCTTTATACCCTTGAAATTAGATACATTTCAGTACTTATTGATTTTTATTATTCCAACGAGGTAACAAGAAAAACGTGCTTTTGGGTATATTGACAAAACTTCTTTCATTATAAATAACGGCTAATGTAAATTAAATTCAGCCTTGTAATATCAAGAGTTCCAAGAACTGCCTTAAATCATGTTTGTGATTATTCTCACAGATTTAGTTATTTCAGCTTCTAATTCACATAAGGTGTAAATAAGAAGTGTTATATACAATTAATGGTTGTGTAATGGCTAACTTTATTGGGTACAGTAACTTTTTGACCCTTAAAGTCTCTACCGAAATAACCATCGTCAAAACCACGACCAAATTCACCTCCAGCAGTACGAGGTTTGTAATCTTTCCCTCCACGAAAACTTCTTTTCCCTTGACGATACCCATCAACATAAGCGTTTGGGTGATACGCAGGATCTTCATTAACAATCTCGTGAGTAACAGGATGACAGTATTTAATTTTGTATTCTTGTTGTTTATCTTCTTCGTTTTCAAACAAAATAATTTCCGCTTGAGCTAATTGGTTATTTGTAAGGGTCACAATGGAAACTAGACTTAATAATAAGCTACTTACAAAAATATTTTTCATCATTTTAAACTTATGAATATACAATTAATTTTTGACATCGCCTGAGGAAAGCAATTTTTATTAATAGTATTTAGCTAATTACTATTAATATGCTTGGTTTGCTTTGATATCTGTATAATACAAACAAATAAGTTGACTGTCCCAGATAATATTTTCCGGATAATTGAAAAATAACGGAAAAATTTTTCCGGACACAAAAAATAGCGGAAAAGTTTTTTATATTAGTGATACTTGCTGTTCAAATAAGAAAATAAATGCTAGTTTTTTTAAATAGTTTGGTAACTTTGGCGCAAGCATGAAAAATTGGCAACTATTTTTAATTTCGGAGGTGTTTCGTGAATATGATTTAAGTAAAAAGGAGCAGGCGATTATGCTTGCAAAATTTCCTGACGAAGAAACTGTCAAAGTCAACAGA
This sequence comes from Mastigocoleus testarum BC008, assembly GCF_001456025.1. Taxonomy (GTDB): domain Bacteria; phylum Cyanobacteriota; class Cyanobacteriia; order Cyanobacteriales; family Nostocaceae; genus Mastigocoleus; species Mastigocoleus testarum. The sequence goes on along the minus strand of NZ_LMTZ01000069.1, from coordinate 10,294 downwards.
CAAGTTGCAGACCGAGCATTTGAAGACGATCGCCTACCAGCAGATCCAGAAACTATCAGAAGACAACTCTGGACAATATATAACGAACGTTTTTCTCCTAAAGAGAACCGAGAACACTTTCCAGATTACGATCGCAAAGGTAGTAGTGCTAAAGATAAACTCTTTCAAGCTTGGTTAAAAGAAAAGTATTTGAAATGGAAGAGCCTTACTATTGATTCTAGATCGACAAATCCGGCAGCCAAAAATCAAGGGTTTATTAGTCCAGACATTATCCATCAAAAAGTTACTGAGAAAGAAACTAATAAAAAAGTAGCGCTCGAGCAGAAAAGCCCTAATGTTCTCGCTAATCCTTTTATTCCTTTGGTTGGTAGAGTAGATGACCCACAACTATTTTTCGGACGTGATCGAGAAATTAAGCAAATATTTGAAATTCTCAATAGCGGTAGTAGTGTCACATTGATTGGTGAAGAGGGTATCGGTAAGTCATCTATCCTATGGAGTATTTGTCAACAAGCCGGTAACTTTCTTCATTCATCCCGCGAGTCAGTTTTTTTAGATTTAAATTGGATTCATGATGAAAATGAATTTTATACAGCTTTATGTGAAGAGATTGGAATTCCCAGCGCCAAAGGCTATACATTAACTCGCAATCTCCGCGATCGCAGAATACTCCTAGCTATAGATAACGTCGGGAAAATGACCTGGGAAGGTTTTACCCGTCAAGTCCGCGATCAACTACGTGGTTTAGCTGAGGGAAGTATTGCACCTCTGCGTTTAATTTTAGCTGCGAGTGAATCTTTAAACGATTTATTTAACGATAGTCAGGATGAAGGTAAGACATCACCTTTAGCTGGTGTTTGTCAGGAAGAAATAATTGCACCTTGGAACGAAAATACTGTACGTCAATTTATTGCAACGCGTCTCGCAATAACGAAAATTAAGTTCACAGAGACAGAAATTCAACAAATATTACAAGAAAGTAGCGGTCATCCTCGGGAATTAATGAGGTTGTGTTATCAAACTTATTCTCGTTATGTTGATGGGATTAGGGATTAGGGGGAGCCCGCACCTTACGGTGTTAGCGTAGCGTGGCGTTAGCCATATGGCGATTAGTTACTGGAATTGATGATAGCAATTAGATTCTGATTTTTACTCATTACTTATTACTCATTACTCATTACTCATTACTCATTACTCATTACTTAATTCTACCAATGAAGCAACAAAATACTGTTCCACGTTTAGATTTGGCTCCAAAACTTAAACGTCCTTTATCTTTATGGAAGCCAGTAGATTATTTACGTATTTTATATTGGGTATTATTCTTCCCTCGGGCTTTGCAGTGGTATGTAGATACTTTTGCAAGTAGATCTGTTTCTGAACAGGAACAAAATAGAAAAAGTGTGTTGAATTTCATATCAGACAATCCAACTGAACGACAGTTATTAATCCAAAGTATTTTATTGGTACTTGCAATCAATTTGCTTGTAGATACAGTTACTGGAAAAGCACTTTTTGCTATAACTGTATATCCAGGAATAGCTCTACAGTATATCAACTCCAAGAAATTTGCTAAAGCTGCATCATTACTCATAGCAGTTAGTGTAGCAGAAGCTTTAGTATTGTTATTACTCAATCCCACTACCGTTTACCTCAGTCTTATAGATCTTTCCAAACTTAACTTTTCTCCTTCTCAGATATCTGGAATATTTGTGGTTCCGTCCATCGTATTGTTTTTCTTAGTAGCGCTTGAATTAATATCTTATAAATCACCTAAAGTCAGAAAATGGCTTATAAGGGAAGATTGGCAAGAATATGATATTACAACAGTTGTAATTCTAGGCTTGGGAACAGGGGTCGCACTTGGAGTAACGTTCGATAAAATTCTCTCAGCAGATTTACCTGTCGGTATAGGGTTACTCCTAGTATGTGGCATGATATTGGTGCTATGGTTAGCTTCTAGTTTGTTTTTATTTATACCTCGCCCAGATAATTGGTTGATTGGCTTTATTTTTAACCGAAGCTTGTTTGAAAGTCGGAATGGTTTTATTCCCTGTGTAACTCCCCTACCTTTACCTGGTCTTAATTTGCAGTTGCAAAAATGGTTAAGAGAAGATTGGGAAACAGGTTTGCATAATCTCAACGAAATACTTGCATATACAATGCAATTTTATCCTATTGCGCGAGCAGTCAATCAGGTGCTGAAGAATACTCCATCAGAACAAATTATCTGGCGTGTTTCTCGTCTATCTGAAATTATTAATCATCGCAATATAATAAATTTCGCTTCTATTTCTTTTATTAAATTAATTAGGTCTGCTTTGACCAAACGTTTCTGGTTATTTTCTCTTGAGTATTATGAAAAATCTTTTCCCCCTCCAGTTTCAGATATTCGTTTAGATACTCCTGCTAGTAGAGTAACTGCTGGTTTCTGGTATTTACACGTACAAAAACCCCAACTTGCTCAAGAAGCTTTTGCACATACCCGTTCTCTTCTCTACGGTGAAGAAATGTTTACTCTTGCTCAAATTTTAGAGGTTTTTCAGTCTGCAAAAGAAGTCGATAAAATTAACCAAATAGAATTACTTCCTCTTCCATCCCAACCTCTATTACGTTCCGATTCGTGGGAAACTATTGCAAGTTTGTATCGTGTGGTTGAAGATATCCAATTAGTACAACGTAGTGTATCTCGTGCAACCCGTGCTTTTGCACTCAATCGTGCATTGGGAGAACTAAAAAATATACTGGACCATCCTAACTCTTTACCTAGGACAGAAAAAGCCTTAATTCTTAGTATTGCTCAAACTTGGCAAGAATCACTCCTCAATCTCACCGGTGATATTGGTAAAGTTAATATTACTAAACCTGTAAGTAATCCTTACATTGTGGGCGATCCGGTAGTAGGCGATCGCTTCATGGGAAGAGAGGATATTATCCGACAACTAGAAGAACTGTGGGTGATGGGTCAACAACTGCAGTCCGTAGTCATTTACGGTCACAGACGCATGGGGAAAACCTCAATCTTGCGTAATGCAACTAATTGTCTTGGTTCTGGAGTTAAAGTTGCTTATGTCAATATGTTAGAGGTGGGAAATGCTCCCCAGGGTATTGTAGAAGTGTTAATGGCGATTTGTGATGGAATTTCTCAAGTTGTGCAAATACCCCCTCCAGGAAATGATGATTTATTCAATTTTCCTTTACCTACCTTTAGAAGATATTTGCAGCAGGTTGTAGAGAAATTAAATGTAGAGACTTACGACGGTTCTAATAGTACATCTATGGGAGGTAAAAAAGGTTTAATTATCGCCCTAGATGAATTTGAAAAAATTGAAGAACTAATTGATGCGGGTAAAATTCCAGCAGATTTTATGGGATTTCTCAGGGGTTTGGTACAGATGAATTCTCAAATTGCGTTTGCATTCGCTGGTTTACATACCTTGGAAGAAATGACTGCAGATTATTTCCAACCTTTCTTTGCGAGCGTAATTCCAATTCGGGTAGGTTTTATGAGTCGTGCTGCAACTCGTCAAATTCTCGCTAACCCAGACCCAGATTTTCCCCTGGACTATACTCCACAAGCCTTAGATAAGATTTATCATCTCACATCCGGACAACCATATTTAGTACAGTTAATCGGATTTCAGTTAGTCCGTCGTTATAATAACTATGTTTTTGAACAAGGACGCTCTCGCAATCCTAACTTTACCCCAGAAGATGTAGAAACAGTCATCAATGATTCTAATTTCTTTCGCCAAGGACGTTATTATTTTGACGGTGTTTGGGGTCAAGCAGCACGAGGTGTCTCCCAGCAACAAAAAATACTCAAAGCCCTTGCTTTCCAACCACAAGGATTAAGTATTGAGAATTTAGTTACAGCTACAGATATAATTGAATCAGATTTACAGAAAGCACTTAAAACCCTCAAACGCCATGATGTAGTTGCACAAAAAGATGATAGCTGGCAAATTATTGTGGAACTCTTTCGTCTGTGGCTTTTGAAATCTGCTTAAAATTATTTACTTGAGGTCTTTCGTTGAAACAATGTATATTCCATTTTTCTACCCGTAATTAATGAACTGTGTCTTGTAAAATTTTAAGATTTTAATTGAGTATGAAGAATAACTCATCGCAAGATTCATCAGTAAATTTTATTACAGATAAAGAAAATATCTACAAACGTGTTTTTAAGCGATCGCCTCTTATCTCTAGTATGTCTGTGGGCTGGGATAATTTGGATATAGTTTACGATGTAGATCCTCCTGGGGAAATATCCAAGATATCCTTCCAACAACACTGCATAGGAATTTTTACTGAAGCGTTCTCATCCACTGAAATAGAAAGAAAAATGGATGGACGTTTAGTACAAGAGGAGGATGTCCGAGGGAATTTTGTCATTGTTCCAGCAAATATGAGTCATCAAGTGGTGTGGGATAAGCCAATTAGTGCGGTTAAGATTGCGATCGAGCCTAGGGTTTTTGCTCAGACTATCTACGAAGTTGTAGATCCAGACCGGATTGAACTTTTACCGCAGTTTGCGACTCCCGATCCACTCGTCCATCAAATTGGATTATCACTTCAATCTGCTTTAACTAAAAATGGTAATGGTAGTCGTCTTTATGCTGAGACTTTGATTAATGCACTTATCCTTCATTTATTAGAGAATTATTCGGGCGATCGCCGAAGTTTTTCTGAATGTATAACAGGAAAGTTACCTAAATATAAATTGAAACGAGTTATTAACTATATTTATGCTCATTTCGATGGCGATTTAAGTTTAAAAGAATTAGCAAGTTGTGTGCAAATGAGTCCTACTTATTTTTCGCGACTTTTTAAAGAAACTACAGGAATTACACCCCATCAATATGTTATTCGCTGTCGCATTGCAAGAGCGAAAGATTTACTAAAACAGGGAAAATTATCCATTGCTGAGGTTGCTATTCAAGTAGGTTTTGTAGATCAAAGTCATCTTTATCGTTATTTTAAGCGTTTAGTGGGTGTTACACCAAAAGTCTTTTTACAAGAGTTTCGTAAATAATAATTTCAAGAATAAAAGTTTTACTAATAATATAATTTGAGCTTTGCTGAATCATAATATGAATTATGCGGTAGGCTTGAAAGATCTATGAATGTGAGAACAGAAGAGAGAGATAAAGATCTATTGGTAGAGGTTTTGGTTTCTGTAGTTTCCGTCTACGAGTTTTATTTGAAGTCGGTTCTGCCCCCGGTTTTTTATGATACATTTTTTGTAGAAGTTGTGGTTCGTATCGACTTATTGATGCCCACAATTTCATAAAATTAGAACCACCACATGCAACATATAATCCTAAAGGTAGGTGTCCCTTTCTCGCCCTTTGGTCAGGTGTAACTTTATCCTTCTTCCCCCATTCCACCTTCTCTACAAAACGCTCAAAGGTTTCCTTATCAAAAACTCCTGGTTTACCACCATTGTCAATCCAAATTTGTTTTTGAATACTAAACCCAAACTTTTCATAGCTACTTACCAGCCAAAGTCGGTCAATTGTATGCAAATCTAATTTGGGAAAATTTTCAATATCTTTTTCGTTCAAGTATTCTCCTTCTTGTTTATTAGTAATCCAAAGAATAATTCTTAATGTTTCTAAATCGGCTTTTCCAAATTCTTTATTTTCAAGTAAATGACGTAATTTAGTATAGTCTGCTCCTACTTCGGATGCTTTATCACCAGTCACAGGGATTTTTGATAATGCAGAATCAGTTACTTCTCCTTCTAAAAATTTACTTTGAGGTTCACTATTAAAATTTGAAGAGAGATTAAGATTTAGTGCTCTTGCTACACATTTTAACTTCTGGTTACCAGGGTTTTCCCTTATTGCGCCGTAAATTAAGTTTTCAACCCAATTCTGGGATTCTGCTTTTTTTATTAGCTTAAAAACAACTTCTCTTAAATTAGTTCCAGAAGCAATTGCGTCCAAATTTTTATTTAAGTGAAAAGATAGCATTTCCTCTATTAATATCTTTTCAGGGAAAGCATCAATTAAAGCATTTTGTAGTTTTTGACGCTGTTGACTAGATAAAAGCATATTTTGCCCTGCAAGTTAACCATATTTCTGCATACAAGTTGCTAATCTCAGATTTCTCAAAAAAACTAAATGAAATATAGTGATTTTGCAAAAATCCTTCATCCTATCCAATAAGATTTTGAAGATTTAAATCAAGTTAATTTACACAAGACGATAGTTAAATAATAAGAATATCCAAAAATACTCAGAATTTACAAGCCAGACATCCAGAAAAACTTTCATACTTATCGTTATAGCAGCACAAAAATAAATAACAGCAATAATGAAAGTTGAAAACAAAACACAAATAAACACTCAAATAGAAACTCTCCAAATGTATGAAGGTGCTCCTTGGTGTTTGGGAAGATATGAAAGTTTTGCAGTTAATAAACCCCAATTAATTACTCTTCTGGGTCATGACTACGTAATTTGGAAAGATAAAGAAGGTAATTTAAATGCTTTAGATAATATTTGTCCCCATGCTGGATCTAATTTAGCTAATGGAGGTTATATCGTAGATTTTCAAGGAAAAAGTTGTTTAGCTTGTCCTTACCACGGGAATAAAGTTCAATTTTTCGGAGATGGGAAAGCAATTATCGAAGGAAATATTTCCCGCAAACCGATCCAATCAGTCTTACCGTTAAAAGTTATCGACGGTTTGGTGTGGACTTATGGTCTTCATTGGGAAGAAAGGAGAGGGGAATTAGTCTCTGAACCAATTCAACCAAAAATACCAATTCCAGACTATACTGATATTCCTTTTTTACCTAAATATCATTCCCAGTTATATGTAAGTAAGCTCAATCATATTTATTCTTTTACTGAATCAGTAAATAATAATATCCTCCGATTTATATGGAATGCACATGATGGGGAGCATTTCGCGGGTATTCATCGGGACAGCATGCTGACAAAAGATATCAAAATTGATAACCTGATCCAGAAAGATAATCAAATATCTTGGCAACTTTTTTTAAATAAACGAAATGATAAATATGCAAAAAATAATAAGATGAGTGCATTGGTAAATGATGTCATGATTCAATGTTTCAATACATTTTTACCAAGCTTAGTTGTTCTTACCAATGAAATAGCTCAAGGACAACTTTTTGTCGCAGTTGGTTATCTCTATCCGGAATCACCAACAAAAACTAGATTTTCTTTAGATGCTTATTTTAACTTTGAATATACCTGGTGGCACAAACTTCTTAGGTTACCTCAATTGGGAAATCAATTTCGTGACAAGGTAATTGGTGAAGATGTATCTATAGTAAATAATATTTACCCAACTTTCAATAAAAAGATTTCGCTTAAAAACGATACACCTGCGGAATTAGCAATTAATTATCTGAAAAACTGGAAGTATGAATGAGTAATGAGTAATGAGTAATGAGTAATGAGTAAGGAGTAATGAGTAAGAAGTTGCTGATAACTGTTAACTGATAACTGATAACTGTTAACTGTTAACTGATGACTGATAACTGTTAACTGTTAACTGACAACACGTTTAACTTGTTGGGGAGCCTCTATCTCAGTAAATAATTGAATTGCTTTGTCAAAATATATCTTACTTTCAACAGATTCTTCTATCTCCTGGTAAGTTAATCCTAATTGAAAGTAAAACTCTGCGATATCGCATTTTGCATCAATATTTTCTAATAACTCGATTGCTTCAAAATGATTTATCAGAGCTAACTCAAACTCTCCTCGCTGACGATAGATTTGTGCTAGACCATTAATAGTTTTTGCCTTTACTTGGGTGTAATGACTTTTCTCTGCAAAACTCAATGCTTGAGAAAACATCTCATTCGCCTTAGTAAAATCTTTTAAATTCACATAAGTTTGACCAAGTATTTGTAGAAAATAAGAAATCCTACCATTATTTTTTATATTTACTTCTGTCGTAATATTTTGATAAGCTTCATCAGCTAATACTTTAGCTTTTTCATATAATCCTAAATTAGAACTAACTAAGGCTAAACAAATCGAAGCTTTTTCCGCCCAAGGATGATGATCTGTATTTTGTACTAAATAAATAACTCGCTCAAATAAACTAGCTGCTGCTTCCAATTCCCATAAATCTATTTTATATAAGCCAATACTCAGTAGGGAATCAACTTCTAACATGCGAAAATAATAAAAAGCATGTTTACTATCTTCTTTAGGAACTAGATTTTCTAATGCTCTTGTAGCCAGATTAATTGTTTTCTCCTGACATTCAATCGCAGCATTGATTTTGCCATTTATCCAAAATAAGTCTCCTAAAATATTATATAATTCGCTAACAATACGATCCGAATTTAAGTTATGAATTATTCGGTCAATTGCTGCCATTACGGGTTGAATTAAACCCATACGATATAAAGTACTTCCCAATGGTAAAAACTGACCCCATTGGTTATCTCTACTTTTAAGAATAACTTTACCGGCTAATTCAAATGCATTAATGTCTATGTAATGATAATAAGCTTCCAAAGCTTGCAATGCATCCTTAATATTTTGTATCTCTGGTACGCTCGCTGTCCAAAAATTTGCAGCTTGAATGTTAGCATTTTGCCAATCTTTACTGGAGCGCAAACGAGAAATAACTTCCGCTCTAATTACTGGATGCAACCAATATTCACCTTTATGACACTCAATCAAAGAACGATTTTTCAAAGAAGCAATAATTTGATGGTGTTCTGTTAATGGTACATCCCAGAGCAAACATAATAATCCTTCCGTCGGAATTGCAGGTACATCTTGGTAGCGATAACATCCCAAACGGCAAAGCAAATGATATGCTCGAATATCTAAAACTTTCAGTCGGTTAATTTGACTGACAGCTAAATTTTTTAAATCTGTTACTGCTAAAGGATCTGCATTATTTGCTTTCCAATATGCAGCCATATCACCATCAAAATCTTCCCCGATCGCACCGCAGAGAATACCCATTGCTTTAGCATTACCACCATAAACCCGATGCATCGTAGATAAAGTCTGCAAGTCAATCTCTATTTTTCGGCACTCGAAAAACTTCTCCCATGCGTTAATATCTAAACCAGGAAGCCGATAGTGTTTCACGTTTAGTTCTGGTTCGCACAGGCGATCGCGACTAGTGATGATAGTCACAGATTCCACCCTTGCATCGGCTAAAATCCTTAACAGTTCTACATAATTGCGATGGCGATCGATAAATCTACCACGATCGTCGAGCGCTGGTTCTAAATTATCAATTAAGATCCCAATTCGCCGGTTATTAAGTTGACGCTTTAATCTTCCCAGGGTGACACCAAATTCAATTCCTGGTTCTTCTTGAAAATCCTGTTTTAACCATTCTTCCACAACCTGTTGGGCGGGAGTTATATTTTGTGTTTCCTTAGCCATTAGGAGTTCCAAAACTAGATCGAACTCCTGGGTTTGCAAATACTGTTGGGCTAAAGTCGTTTTACCTAAACCCCCTTCACCTTGAATAACAATTACTTTATTTTCTTCAGTAACCAAACTATTGAGACGATGGATTTCTTCTGAGCGTCCGATAAAATTTAAATTTATATTGGTATTTTTATTTTTAGCTTTACTTGTATTTTTATCTACATTTAAATCTAAATTTACATCTTCTGTTTCTTTCGACTGGATAGGACTCTGAGATATTTGTGAATGTTTGGAATATCTAAGACTTCTAGAATATTTTGCATAATCTGATAAACCTGATATAGTATAAGCCTTCCTAAAACACTTCTCTAAAACTCTTCGACAATTCCTTTTCGTGATTTTTTCTCGCAAGACTTTAGAAAGTAACTTCCATAGCTGAGAGCCAGTATCCTTAGCATGTCCTTCGGTACAGCCATAGGTATCAGCAATTTCTAAATACTTTCGTCCCAAACAAACTTGTTCGAGAATTACTCGTTCCAATTCATTTAAGCGTTCCCCAGTCTGAATGGGAATGATGGTATCTAACCATGCTAATAATGCTTCCGTTTCCATTGGCTAGTAACGAGAGTAGTTTTTTTTGTTTTTTAGCTTGCAGTTTTTCTAATGTGAGGAAGAAGCCTCATCTAGTCTACATTTGCTTGACCGCTTTTTTCAGATAAGATTCCGATAAGATTCTGTAAATCTGATAATTTGCACAATTCTCAATTAGTCCAATAATCTGCCTAGAAATAAATTCCCAGGCTCATAGTAAAAGTCTGATAAATCAGACTAGGTAGGGCTTGCTGAATAAATACAAAAAGGTGATGGTTAATACATTATCAGACCCAAGGAATATATTCAGA
>NZ_LMTZ01000068.1 GCF_001456025.1 Mastigocoleus testarum BC008 | reverse complement strand
AGCTATGATTTTATCCTTGAAGCTCTATTTTATGAAGCATTATTATATGCATCTTCATAGAGAATTGGTATAACTCGCAATTTATAGTATATAAATACACTAAATAATCAGTATTGAACTTATCTTTGTTATTAATATGGTAGAAACTAGTATGAAAATTAAATTTGATAAAAACAAAGCTGGTTAAAAGAAATTATTGTTTATCACAGACTAACTTCATCTTTTCTTATCAATTATCTTAAAGTTAAAAATAATTCTTCATAGTAATACTCAGTTATTTCTCCTATTTACGATTTCAAAACAATTTTGTTAAATTTTGCTTATTAAACCAAACAGTACTTCTTAACAGAAGAGATTTGAAATGATAACTAATTTATTAAAAAAAGTTTTAGTTTACAGCACAATTGGTACAGTAATTGGATTTTCCACAATTCTTGGTGCTGCAAACTCAGCAGCAGCATTAATAGTTGAATCTGAATCAACAAACAATAAAGGTGTAATACAAGATATTTCCCATATTGTTTTCTATATGAAAGATAATTCGGGGGATATTACTAAAGTTAAAATTGATAGTGTCTCTGGTACAACATCTTACGATGCCACAAATTTCTTGAAAACAGAATATCCTGATTCTCAAGTATTAGCTTACCAAGTGAAAGCTAGTACCTTCAAATCTTTAAATTTCGTCTTAGATGGATATTCCTTACAAGATTTACCTAATCTTGATAAGAATGGAGCAGATAAAACTTATCAATACTCACAAGTTTCTAATCTTCCCGACCCAGGACTTAATCAAACAAATAGTAACACTTCACACAACCAACAATCCAACACTCAAACTGGAGAACCTACTTACCTTGGTAGCCAAGAATCTTCTACCAACAAAGTTACAGTTCCAGAGCCCGGAACCACAGCTGCAATCGCAATCTTTGCACTAGGCGGATTTACTGGAATCTCCACCTTCAAGGGCAATAAGAAACAACAAGTTTGAAGACCAGAGAGTTTGAGTTTTATACTCTCCAAAGGTGAATAATGTTGTTCTAGCAAAAATCGTATAAATTTAAAGTTATCCCTTCTCTTCTTTTTTGTACATGGCAGATAGCTCTGTGACTCTGCCTATTTTTATTTAGGGTTTATTTGCAAAATGAATCTTGGTTTATCTGATCAAAAATATAAAGAATTACAACATGCTTTAATTAATGCTTTTCCTGGCAAAGCTTCTCTTGAGCAAATGTTACACTTTGAGTTAGATAAAAACCTATATGAAATACAAAAAGAAACTAACATACAAGATATTGTACTTCATTTAATAAAAACAGCTTATAAAGAGAACTGGATTGAAGATTTAATTGATGCTGCACGAAATAGAAATCCTGAAAATCCCAACTTGAAAGCTACATTTATTCAAACCTCAAATCAAGAAAATACTGAAGATGATGATAAATCTGTTTTAGTCAAAAAAATTCTTAAAAACAGAGTTCATGGGCAAGACTTCAGTGGTGCTTACCTTTATGGTGCCACCCTCAGTGGTGCTAACCTCAGTGGTGCTAACCTCAGTGGTGCATACCTCAGCGGTACCAACCTCAGCGGTGCCAACCTCAGTGGTGCATACCTCATAAATGCCTATCTATATGATACCTACCTTTATGGTGTTAACCTTAGCACTGCCAACCTCACAAACGCCTACCTTTATGGTGCTAACCTCAGTGGTGCATACCTCAGTAGCACCGATCTCAGTGGTGCCGACCTCATAACTTCTAAGGTCGAAAACGCCAGATTTGCAAATAACCCAGGAATTTCTGAAGAACTTAAGCTCTATCTAATTCAAAGCGGAGCAATTTTTGAGGATAGCCCAGCTGACCACGACCGAGTTCTGGTTCCCCTTTAAGAAAGCAATTCGCTCAAAGAATGTATAAAAAGTATAATCTTCACTTAAAACTTAGACGTAAGTGGCAAGGGTATCTGTAAGGCGCTACAAGATAGTAGGCCACAATGGCAAAAATCGATGCAATCATACATCAATTATAGAATTATTGACAATAAGTCTGAAACAAGGTATTTCTGTTCATTTAGAGTAGTAAGTTTGTACGATGCGCAAGTCCTAAGTATATGTATTTTCTGATACTTTTTATCTTGATTTCTAAGTAAATTCATAACAGTGCTTAATTATGAATTTATATTTGCATTGTAAGAAATCTCATTATTTGCAAAAATAATCCGACCCTCGACTCTCGGGATTACGAGGAAATCTAAAAACAAAAATTAATTAGCATAATCCAATTAGTTTTGAAGATTGGGAAAAAGAAAGTTAATCAAACTTCCAACATTTACACCACAAAACTGAAGGACAATTTTAATGAAAACCAAATTTTTAGCCATTATTGCTGCTGGTTTAAGTGCGGTTGGTAGCATTATTACAGCTGTACCTGCAAATGCAGTAGAGCAAGAGGTCAATGTTGAAATCACTATTCAACCAACAATGTTCTTGCGGACTTTTGAGAATATCAGTTTAGATATTACTCAAGGAGACCTAGGAGCAAACGATAAAGATTTTGATTCAACTAATACTACAACTGATGGCAATACTAGCATTACTTTGACCCCAAGACCATCTCTTGTTGATGGAATTGAATTATCAGCAGTACAAAAACAAGTTAAAGAACTCTATGCTGTTTGGGCTAATAGCGGTACAACGGTAAATGTAAGTATTGAAGCAACTCAAGATACATTAACAAACACTGCAGATGGTACATCTACTGCACTAATTACTGCTACATAAAATATAGACAAAACTGCCAGCCCTTATCAGTTATATGTTTTAGCCGATAAATTGTTGGTTGGGGCTGCCACGTTCGTGGCGCTAGCCGCGCGTCATTCTGCGGGGGCTGTNCTGTTACACCTACTGAACCTAGTGGATCTCCAACAGCAATTCAACCTTTAGTTGGTGGTGCTGACTTTACATTCGATCTCACAAATGCTATTGCTACTGGAACATATAACGGAGGTGTGGTTAGAGTGAAAGTAGAAGCACAACTCTAATCCAGATATAATTACAAAGTTTAAGACATATCGTAAGTACCTATAATCTTGCAGAATCCAATTACCTCGAGTTTCCTGCGTTCACTAAAAAAGCCGTCCGTAGTGGACGGCTTTGTTTTTCAAAGAATAAGGTTTTTAGCTTTTGTCTTAACCCGAATTCTGGTTGAACTAGTAACAGATGTGGATATTCATGGAGGACAGCAAATGTTATTTTTATTACTAAATATCGATGATAAACGTTATGCCTTAGAAAGCCAGCAAGTTGTAGAAGTGCTTCCCCTCGTTATCTTAGAAACCCTTCCCCACACACCTGAATACATTGCTGGTGTTTTTAACTACCGGGGACGAATAGTTCCAGTTATTGACTTATGCCAGTTAATACGGGGTAAACCCTGCTGTGAACATTTGAGTACTCGCATTATCCTAACTAATTACAACAATGATGAAGGTGACAATTCTTCAGAATCAGCAACTTCCCATGTTTTTGGTTTGATGGCAGAACGGGTTGTAGAAACTTTACGCAAGTCTGACGCTGAATTGATCGATCCAAATATCCAGATAGATGCAGCTGCCTACTTGGGTAAGATGATTGTAGACGACCAAGATACGATTCAGTGTATAGATTTAGATTGTTTGTTGTCAAAAGTTGAGCGAATGCATTTTTTACCCCAAGCTAAATAAAAACTTTTAAATGTAAATGACACAATCTCTCATCGAAGTTTTACTGAAAAGCAAGATAGGTTTAGATGTAAATTCAATTAATTCTGGCATAGTTGCAAGAGCGATCGCTCAACGGATGGCAGATTGTGGAATTCTAGAGATAGAAAGTTATTTACAGAGGTTGCAGGAATCTAACCAGGAATGGGAGGCACTAGTTGAAGGTGTGATTGTTCCAGAAACCTGGTTTTTTCGAGAGCGAGAATCGTTTAATTTTCTCAAGGGTTACGTAATATCTGAGTGGTTGCCAACTCAATCTCAGGGCGTATTGCGGGTTCTCAGTATTCCCTGTTCTACAGGAGAAGAACCCTATTCGATTGTGATTGCTCTTTTAGAGGCAGGATTAGCTGCTGCAAACATTCATATTGATGCCGTTGATATTAGTAAAAACAACTTATTAGCTGCCCAACGGGGCATTTATCACAATTACTCATTTCGTGGTAATCCTCCCTCCTTTCAAGAGCGCTATTTTCAAGGAACAGAGGCAGGATATCAACTATGCCAACAGGTGAGGGGCATGGTTAATTTTATGCATGGGAACTTAGCAGATCCTTATTTTTTGGTTGGCGTATCGCCCTATGATGTCATCTTTTGTCGCAACTTGTTGATCTACTTCGATGCCGCCACCAAGAAACGTACAATGCGAATTCTGGAAAGATTGCTTACCAAAGATGGCTTGCTATTTCTGAGCCATGCTGAAACTGGGTTGTTTCTCAATACTCGGTTTATCCCAGTTCGTCATCCCAGAGTCTTTGCCTATCGTAAGTCTAGAGTACAAAGGAGCGATCACGCAAAAACTACGAAAAAACCCACCTCAACTCACCCAGGAAAACGAACTACAAACAAAACTCCTTTTTTACAAGTAACACAGTATAAAAAACAAGACATTATCACTAAAAATACTGAAAAGCCATCAGCAAATTCTCAGGCTAACTTGCTCGAAACAAGCAAAACTTTAGCAAATCAAGGTCATTTGCATGAGGCAGCACAACTATGCAATGACTATATTAGCCAAAATCCCGTCAGTGCTGAGGCATATGTTCTACTTGGTGAGGTACAGCAAGGCATGGGTAACAATGAGCAAGCAGCACAGTCTTTACAAAAAGCAATTTACCTGCAACCTAATTGTGAAGAAGCACTAACACATCTAGCATTACTGAGAGAAAATCAGGGGGATGTGGGAAGTGCAACTTTGCTCTGGCAGCGAATACGGCGACTCCTGAAGAAAAGGTGAGAGGTTAAGTAAAGTGTTCTTGCTTTTCAAATACCTATGCATCAAACTTTTCAGGCTTCGATTACCATCAAACTCACGTTAAATTAGTTAACTTTAGATAAAGTCAAATACCTCACGGGGTGCTTGTTACCCCGTGAGGTCAAATAAAATTGTAGATATTATTCATTTTTTTGGGAATTATAAATATACATTAGGCATCATTCGTCAGAGTTTGGTTCCTGACGCTATCGCTAATACACCCCACTGTTGTCGCACAGCTAAAAAATGTGTGAAATTCTTGTGGGATGGGCTTCTAACCCGCACCACAATCAAATCTATTCCATCACTTTAGGTATGTCTAGATACTACATATTAAAAAATAAAATATAAGTCTTACAAAATAAATTTAAACACTAGAATAAGCATATGAAACAAGGAACGCAAACAACAAAAATTAACCAGCTAGTCCTGGGTGGTTTTGGAATAATTATTGTCCTCACAGGAATTACCAATTTTGTATCTAAGTCACTGAATGATTCTCTCTCAAAAGCCAATGATTGGATTATACATACTAATAATGTTACAGCAAGTTTAATAAGTATAAAAAAGATTTTGATTGATGCAGAAACAGGTCAAAGGGGATTTATAATTACAAATAGAGAAAGATATTTAGAACCTTATATTCAGGCGAAAGAAGACATTTCGGAAGTTATCAAAACATCTAAAGAAAAAATCAGTGATAATCCCGAACAAGTAAATAGACTGAGTAAGATAGAAGCCCTTGCCGATAAAAAATTTGAGGAACTAGCAGAAACAATCGCTTTGAAAAAAGCAGGAAAAGAACAAGAAACTTTGTCTTTAATACTTTCTGATAAAGGCAAAAATATTATGAATGAAATCAGGCAAAGAATTGATGAAATGCTGCAAATAGAAAAACAATTACTAGAGCAGCGAAAAAAGAAAGCCGAACAAATCCAAAATGTTGCCAACTTTATTTATTGGGCAAGTCTTGTGTGCATAATTATTGTTGCAATTATCGTATCATTTTTGATTATTGTTGTACTCAACCACTCTTTAAATCTTTCCTTACAAAGCGCGTTTAATTTTACAGAGAAAATTGCTGCGGGTGATTTAACAAATAAGTTGGATGTCTACTCAAATGATGTGATTGGTAAGTTCATGACTGCACTCAAAAATATGAGCCACAGTCTAAACATGCTCATTTACAAGGTACAACGGTCAGGTATTCAAGTCACCTCTTCTAGCACCCAGATAGCGGCTTCTGGTAAACAATTAGAAGCAACCATCACCGAACAAGTAGCTGCCACTAACGAAGTTGCTGCTGCTGCCAAGGAAATCTCTGCCACCTCCACACAACTGGTAAAAACAATGGAGGAAGTCGCAGAAATGTCCCAAATGACGGCAAAAGCAGCTACTGAGAACCAAAAAGACTTATTGCAGATGGAAACAACCATGCAGCAGCTGACAGAAGCTACCAACTCCATTGCTGCCAGACTGGGGGTTATTAGCGAAAAAGCAAACAATATTAATAATATTGTTGTCACCATTACTAAGGTGGCAGACCAAACCAATTTGCTATCTTTAAATGCCGCTATTGAAGCAGAAAAAGCCGGAGAATATGGCTTGGGATTTGCTGTGGTTGCTCGAGAAATTCGCCGACTGGCAGACCAAACCGCAGTTGCCACTCTAGATATTGAGCAAATGGTCAAGCAGATGCAGTCTTCAGTGTCCACAGGAGTAATGGAGATGGATAAATTTGCTACCGAGGTGGGACAGAGTGTGGAAGATGTTGCCCGC
Organism: Mastigocoleus testarum BC008; assembly: GCF_001456025.1. Lineage (GTDB taxonomy): Bacteria > Cyanobacteriota > Cyanobacteriia > Cyanobacteriales > Nostocaceae > Mastigocoleus > Mastigocoleus testarum. Next base: position 8,703 of record NZ_LMTZ01000068.1, on the reverse strand, counting down.
ATCAGTACTCAAACCACACAAATTATCGAACAGGTACAACAGTTAACACCGCGATTTGAAGAGGTTAACCAAGGTATGGAAACCCAGTCCCAGGGAGCGCAGCAAATTAGTGAAGCAATGAGCCAACTAAGCAATACCTCGATGCAAACAGCAGATTCCCTACGGGATATTAATCATGCCATCGCCCAACTGAATCAAGTCTCCCAAGGACTGAGCCAAGAAATTTCCCGCTTTAAGTTGAAGACAGAAGATTTTACACCCCATTACACTGAAAGTAATCAAACAATTTCACCAGGGATAGCGTAATTTTTGATTCGTGATTTGTAAATATGAGCACCATCAATGCCCCATCAAATATTGAACATTGCTGGAACGTAATTGGCGTTACGGGCGATCACTCTTGTCCGGAATTATCTACACATATCCACTGTCGGAATTGCCCCGTACACTCTAGTGCGGGACGGGATTTACTAGAGCGTTCCCCTTTTGAAAATTATCGCCATGAGTGGACGGAATTATTTGCCCAAACGGGGGTAGGGAAGCATATCGACTCCAACACCTTACCTACTACCGAAACCCTGACGGTGATGATTTTTCGTTTGCAACAGGAATGGCTGGCACTTGCCGTTCAGGTTTTCCAAGAAACAACTCCGCCCAGTGTAGTTCATACCATACCCCATCGCAGCAATCAAATCCTGCGGGGATTGGTGAATATCCGAGGGGAATTGCATTTGTGTATCTCGTTAAGCCACCTATTAAATCTCCAAGTTACTGATATTACTCCTCAATCAATCAATGCAGTGGTGTATCCACGGATGCTAGTGATGGAAAATACTGGTAACACTTGGGTGTTTGCGGTGGATGAAATTTACGGAATACAACGATTTCATCACAATGAATTACGAGATCCTCCCAAAAACATGGCGCGAGCAAACCAAACTTATAGCAAGGGATTCTTCCACTGGCATTCGCGCATTGTGAGCTATTTGGATGATGAACTATTATTTACAACCCTGGCGAAAAAGGTATTGCCATGAGTTCAGAGACAAATTTAACTAATCTCTCCTTGCTGGAATTATTCAACATGGAAGTAAAAACCCAAGTTGCCCTGTTGAATAATAATCTGTTGGCACTGGAAAATAAACCCGAACCAACTGAAGAATTGACGGCTTTGATGCGAGCAGCCCATTCTATTAAGGGAGCTGCAAAAATTGTCCAAGTGGATGCTGCTGTTTCCCTCGCTCACGTCATGGAAGACTACTTCGTTGCAGTTCAGGAGGGAACAATTACCTTAAATGCGGCTCATGTTGATGTGTTATTGCAAGCAGTAGATATACTCTTGCAAATTGCGGATGATTGTGTGAATCAACCGGAAGTACAATTTGCTGAAGATGAGAGAATCACATCCTTGGTGAAAGCGATTGCTGAGAACGCGCGGATGAGTTCGCCTTGCCGCGTTAAAACGCAGATGCCCTCCAATTTGGGGAATGAAGAAGTAGGAAATGAGGATGTGTGGACACGGGGACAAAAAAAATTAGAATTTCCCATTCCCCCACTCTCCCAATCCCCACCTCCAGAACAACCAACTATCACCCAAAACCGCGTAGTCCGAGTTGGTGCTGATAATCTCAATCGCTTGATGGGTTTAGCGGGGGAGTCTTTAGTAGAGGCAAAATGGTTAGAACCATTTGCTGATTCTTTGCTGGAATTAAAACACCGTCAGACGGATTTATTCAGTCTGTTAGAGAATTTACAGGATTTGCTGAGGAACAGCCACTTGGATCAGCAGATTCAGGAACAGTTAAGTGTGGCTCATCAAACAGCTAATGAATGTCGCCAGATATTGAGTGATCGCCATAACGAACTGGAAATTTTTTCCCAGCGTTGTGCTAACTTGGCTGAACGTTTGTATCGACAAGCGATCACTACTCATATGCGTCCCTTTACTGATGCTGGCTTGGAATTTCCCCGTTTGGTGCGGGATTTAGCCAGACAATTGGGTAAACGGGTGAATTTAGAAATTGTGGGTAAGTCCACTCTGATAGACCGAGATATCTTAGAACGGCTGAAGGCTCCCCTTACCCATATTTTGCGAAATGCCATAGATCATGGAATAGAATCTCCCCAGGAACGTCTAGCTGTAGGGAAACCGGAAGCCGGAAATATTTCCCTGGAAGTTACCCATCACGCTGGAATGTTGTTGATTACCGTTACAGATGATGGTAGAGGCATAGATTTAGAGTTTTTGCGTCAAGAAGTTGTAAGAAAACAACTAACCAATAAAAAAATGGCTACTCATCTCACGGAAGCAGAGTTGATGCAGTTTCTCTTTTTGCCCGGATTTTCAACAGCGACAACTGTTACGGAAATCTCCGGTCGTGGGGTGGGATTAGATGTAGCTTACAATACTCTGCGAGAGATTGGCGGTAGTCTGCGGGCAGTTTCTAAACCCGAACATGGAATCACATTTTCCTTGCAATTACCCCTAACTTTATCCGTAATTAGAACCTTGCTGGTGGAAATTTCCGGAGAACCCTATGCTTTTGCTATATCGCGGATTGAAAGGGTGGTAATGCTGTCTAAGTCCGATATCTTGTTATCAGAAAATCAGCATTTTTTTATACTGGATGATTGTCCAGTCTTATTAATATCAGGGCATCAAGTATTGGATTTACCGTCACCTGCCGAAAATTCGGAATTACTACCAGTCATCGTCATCAGCGATCGCTCTAGCAGTCATTCCCAAGCTAGGAGGAATACTCAGCTTCAGGAAGCAAACCCAAATTTCCGGGTTGAGATGAATAATCACTCCAGCCATTATGGGTTGATAGTAGATAGATTTCTTGGTGAGTACAGTTTAGTTGTCAGACCATTAGATCCCCGTCTGGGGAAAGTACCTAACATTAGTGCTGCTGCTCTCCTGGAAGATGGGTCTCCAGTAATAATTGTAGATGTGGAGGATCTCGTGCGTTCTATTGCTAAGGTGCTGGCGAGCGGGCAAATTAGTCAACTAAATCAGTCTACCCAGCAGAATGCTAACAAAACATACAAGCATGTCCTAGTAGTCGATGACTCCATTACCGTACGCGAAATGGAGCGCAAACTCTTGGAAAATAATGGCTATCAAGTAGATGTGGCGGTAAACGGCATAGATGGCTGGAATGCAGTCCGTAGTGGTAATTACAACTTGGTAATTACAGATATTGATATGCCCCGCATGAATGGTTTTCAACTGACCAGCTATATTAAAACCCATAGCGAATTAAAGCATATACCCGTGATTATTGTTTCCTACAAAGACCGTGAAGAAGACCGCTTACAAGGACTAAAAGTGGGTGCTGATTACTACCTAACTAAAAGTAGCTTTCATGATGACACCCTCATGGAAGCCGTAATTGACCTAGTTGGCGAGGCGTAAACTGTGAGAATTGCCATTGTTAACGATACCTTCATGGTAGTAGAAGTTCTGAGGCGCATCGTAGTAAATATATCAGACTGTGAGTTATCGTGGGTTGCCTACGATGGTGTGGAAGCAGTAAGCAACTGTGCTTTGGATACTCCTGACTTGATTTTGATGGATGTGGTGATGCCGAGAATGGACGGAGTTGAAGCTACTCGGCAAATCATGAAACAGTCTCCCTGTGCCATTCTCATGGTTACTGCTAGCATTAATAAATACGCAGCCAAGGTTTTTGAAGCAATGGGTTATGGAGCTTTGGATGCCGTAAATACCCCAATATTGTCCGGTCAACAGAAGGATGGTAGTACGGGGTTGCTAAATAAAATTGCTACCATTGCCAGGCTGATTGGTAAATCATCTCGCCAGCGTTCGCAACTCACCACACCACCTGCAAATTCTCACCAAGGGAAACGACTTCCACCACTAATCGCCATCGGAGCTTCTACTGGCGGTCCCCAGGCGTTGACAACTATTCTCTCCCAATTTCCCAGAGATGCTAATGCTGCTGTGGTGATTATCCAGCATATTGATGCGGAGTTTGCTCTTGGCTTTGCTAATTGGTTAAACCAGCAAGTTTCCATACCCGTGCAGCTTGCCACACCAGGCTGTTTGTTAGAGCCTGGTAAGGTTCTGGTTGCAGGCACAAATCATCATCTGGTAATCTGTCCTGACTTGAGTCTGGCTTATGAGAACCAACCACTTGATTGTGTCTACCGTCCATCCATTGATGTTTTCTTTCAAAGCTTGGCTAGCTATTGGTGGGGAGAAGGGGTTGGGGTGCTACTTACAGGTATGGGGCGAGATGGAGCCGCAGGCTTAAAGCAAATGCGCTCAAGAGGTTGGCATACAATTGCTCAAAATCAGGAGACTTCCATTGTTTATGGTATGCCCAAAGCAGCAGTTGAGTTAGAAGCCGCTGTGGAGGTTCTATCTATTGAGGCCATCGCCTCTCAAATTATCAGACATTCCCAATTTACCCCTTAACCAATAGCAGATAAACAATCCAATGACATGCAATCCCTAACTCTAGAAGCTCGTACCAAATACTTGCTCATTCAAAAAATATCCCAAATCAATATTAGGAGATGCTTGATCATGTTCCAATCAAAAGCAGTCTCCCATCCGGCAGAAGTGACTGTCTCAAATCATAGTATTGACTCACAATCCCTGCAAAAAAAACCATTAGAAAACCCCATTATAGAAACTTCTCACACAAATCTAGTCACAGTTGTGCTGATTGACGATCAACCATTCATTGGCGAAGCAGTCCGTCGCATTCTAGAAACCGAAACAGATATTGCTTTTAACTACATCAGCGATCCTACCCAAGCAATTCAGAGGGCGATCGCACTTGCTCCCACAGTCATCCTTCTCGATATGGTAATGCCAGAAGTAGATGGATTGATGCTGCTGCGTTGGTTTCGCTCTCATCCTGCCACTTGTGATGTTCCCATAATTATGTTATCCAACAAAGAAGAAGCAAAACTAAAAGCGCGAACATTCACCGACGGAGCAAATGACTACCTAATTAAGTTACCCGATGCAGTTGAGTTAATTGCCCGTATCCGCTACCACTCCAGGGCATACAATAACTTTAAAGCACTTAATCAAGCAGCCGCTACAGCCCAACTCCAAGTCCAACTAATTCAAACCGAGAAAATGTCAAGTTTGAAACGGATGGTTGCAGGAGTAGCACATGAAGTTAATAACCCTGTGAATTTTATTCATGGGAATTTAAATCACTTACATAACCATGTTGAATCTATATTAAATTTAATCAAACTCTATCAACAAGAATATCCACAGCCAACCCCTGTAATTCAAGAAGAGGCTGAAAACATTAACTTTGATTTTATTATTGAGGATTTATCTAAAATAGTTTCTTCAATGAAATTGGGAACCGAACGCATTCGCGATATTGTTAAGTCTTTGCGTAATTTTTCTCGATTAGATGAAGCTGACAAGAAACTTGTGAGTATTGATGATGGCATTGAAAGTACACTTTTAATTTTGAGTCCCCGTCTCAAATCTGGAATTAAAATTATTAAAGAATATGGAGATTTACCTTTAATTGAATGCTATCCAGCAAAACTCAATCAAGTATTTATGAATATTATTAGCAATGCCATTGATGTTTTATTAGACAATCCAGAACAAACTGAAAAAATAATTATAATTAAAACTATAAAAACTGACGATCAAAAAGTAAATATAAGAATCCAAGACAATGGCTGCGGAATGAATGCAGAAATTAAGGGCAAAATCTTCGATCCTTTCTTTACAACTAAGCCCGTCAATCAAGGAACGGGGTTAGGATTAACCATTAGTTATCAAATTATTAAAAAACATCGGGGTAAGATTGAGGTAAAATCTGAATCTGGGTATGGAACAGAATTTATAATTGAAATCCCCATCACACTCAATAATGTTCGATGATAGGCAATAGGGGTGTCGATTGACTTTCTGTTTGTCAAATTGTCACCATTACTTAATTGAAGATGTGATATTTCCTTTACTTTCTTGTGATACCAATATTATTCATTTTCTCTAATTACTTATTTATAACTTTATTAAATCAATTTATTACCTTTGGTATTATGGTAACTTTAAATACAAGAGTGAGATAATTACCTTTTTACGTAATATCTAGATAAATTTAGGCATAAGTATTTTTTATTACACTAAAGTTATGAGCAAATAGACTTTTAATCGTACATTTCCTCAGTGGTTTATTTTTGTGTGTTTTTTCTTACTGCTTCTGGAACTAAAGCGAAAATATAAATAAGAGGGTCTTTAACAGCCCCTAAAGTTTTTTCTTCGTAAGGTCTAAGAAATGAGGGGGGAAGTCCTTCTTCCTACTTCCTGTCTGTATGAACCTTTGTTCAAGCGGAACTTGCAGTTTCAGACTGGAGACTGAAACCATGAAAATCAATTTACTAAAAAAACTCGAAAGCACTCTTTTGGCTAGTTCGTTGTGTCTTGCTGTTTTCCTTTTCCCCCTTAAAAGTGAGGCTTTGACTGTTCAAGAAGTTCCTAATCCCAGGCAAGAAGTGTATGGCGCTTGGGTAACAGATATGGCAGAGATTCTTACAGATTCCACAGAAGCCCAATTGAATCAGATGATTGAGGAATTAGAGGCGAAAAATGGCACAGAAATAGCAGTGGTAACAGTGGCAGAAACTGCTCCTGCTGCCTCACCTAAGGAATTTACAACAGAGTTATTTAATTATTGGGGAATTGGCAAAAAAGAACAGGATAACGGAGTGCTGTTTTTAATTTCAGTAGGCGATCGCCGAGTAGAAATTGAAACTGGCTATGGCGTGGAAGGGATTTTACCCGATGCCAAAGTAGGGAAAATTATCGACACGAAGATCAAACCACAATTTAAACAAGGTGACTTTGATGGGGGTACTTTAGCTGGAACAAAAGCACTGGTTATTGCTTTAGGAAGTGATCGAACATCCTCCGTCAGCGATAAACCTAGTCAAAATATTCCTGCTACTGGGTTTTTACTAGCTGGAGGTATCTTAGCACTTGCGATCGGAACTGCCGTTATCCTGATGAGTCGTAGAGTTAGGATTAAACCGATTGGACGTTCTCGTCTAAGTGGTGGTAGTCGAATTTTTTTCTGTGCTGATTGTCAGCAGAAGATGAAAAAAGTAGACAACGCCAAAGTTCAGTCAATGCTAAGTCAACCAGAGAAAATAGCGCAAGACCTTGGTAGTCTTAGATTTCAGGGCTGGAGATGTCCCAAATGTAGCCAAGATGATGAGAGATTCCATTTTATTACCTATGTTTCTTCCTCACCTCAATTTAAGCAATGTCCTAAATGTAATGAATTGACAGTTACTTGGACCAAGAAGATTCTCGAGCAGGCTACGCATTACAGTTCAGGACAAAGCCTGATAACTGACAAGTGCCACTGTTGTAACTATTCTCGACAGGGTAAAGAAACGATTCCTCGCTTACCTCCTGGTAACAGTTCTTGGAGTGGTAGCAGTGGCGGTGGATTCGGGGGTGGTAGCAGTGGCGGTGGTGGTGCTGGTGGTGATTGGTAATCGCCTTGAAGCTATTTGTATGAGTCAGTGTCTTAAGATTAGTTCTATTTAGCCATGATTAACCAAGAGATTCGTATTCCTTCTGATATTGCTCCAGAGGTTTTAGAGTTAGCCTCTCGGTATTATGCTGAACAAGAAAAAAGCTATTCCGATTCAGAATTGGTAGAAGCAGCAACAGAAGCGGGAATTCCTGCTCGGTTTATCGAGCAAGCAATTAAAGATATTCGGGCGCAGCATCAGCACAAGATAGAGCAGCACAGACAAGCAATCAAACATCGCCAAATGCTGCTGAAGATTAGTGCAGTTTTACTAGTGGCGATCGCGCTGTGGAACGTCTGGACTTACAATTCTCTCTCTGGTGCAGCCTTAAAAACTGAAGCAGCTTGGGCGCAAGTGGAAAATCAACTACAACGGCGCACAGATCTGATTCCCAATCTCGTCAGCGTAACCCAAACCTATGCACAACATGAAAAAGAACTAATATCTCTACTGGTTCAATCCCGCGAGGCTTATTTGCAGGCAGTTACTTCCTCAGAAAAAGCTACCGCCATGGTACAAGTCAATCAAGCCATTGGACGTTTTCGTAATTTGGTTTCTACCAATCCACAATTACAATCTTCTCAATTGTTCGTCAATCTTCAGTACGAGCTAGCAGGTACAGAAAATCGCTTAGCCGTAGAACGAATGCGCTACAACCGAAGCGTGCAAAACTATAATCAGAAAATTCAGGGATTCCCTAACTCTCTTATCGCCAAGGCTTTAGGATTTGAAAAACAATCCTTTTTCCGGGCTACTACTTCCCATGTTCCCCAAATCACAAAATAATAAGGTTCTTGTTAGCTTTTGGTGAAGTGCTTGGGTTTGAGTGATTTACAAAAAATAATACCAGTAATTTCTAAACGTCCCTTTATTGCACTACTAAAGAAAATAATGGTCAAAATAGTTACAATCTAATCTGATTATTCTCCGATAAAACTTTAAGCTGTTACATAAAATGTATATTTGCACTAACACTACACCTTCTTGTGAAGAATTAGAAATTCTAAAACCATTTTGGCTACGTTCCTCGCTGACTATAGTAATCCTAAATGATTTTGAAGAAAAATCAGATATTATAGCAACCGCCAGGTTAGCTAGGACGCTAAAGTCAAGACATGCTCCATGGCTTCTCGCAGTGTTCCAAAA
>NZ_LMTZ01000067.1 GCF_001456025.1 Mastigocoleus testarum BC008 | reverse complement strand
TTCTTTGACAAGCTATGATTTTATCCTTGAAGCTCTATTTTATGAAGCATTATTATATGCATCTTCATAGAGAATTGGTATAACTCGCAATTTATAGTATATAAATACACTAAATAATCAGTATTGAACTTATCTTTGTTATTAATATGGTAGAAACTAGTATGAAAATTAAATTTGATAAAAACAAAGCTGGTTAAAAGAAATTATTGTTTATCACAGACTAACTTCATCTTTTCTTATCAATTATCTTAAAGTTAAAAATAATTCTTCATAGTAATACTCAGTTATTTCTCCTATTTACGATTTCAAAACAATTTTGTTAAATTTTGCTTATTAAACCAAACAGTACTTCTTAACAGAAGAGATTTGAAATGATAACTAATTTATTAAAAAAAGTTTTAGTTTACAGCACAATTGGTACAGTAATTGGATTTTCCACAATTCTTGGTGCTGCAAACTCAGCAGCAGCATTAATAGTTGAATCTGAATCAACAAACAATAAAGGTGTAATACAAGATATTTCCCATATTGTTTTCTATATGAAAGATAATTCGGGGGATATTACTAAAGTTAAAATTGATAGTGTCTCTGGTACAACATCTTACGATGCCACAAATTTCTTGAAAACAGAATATCCTGATTCTCAAGTATTAGCTTACCAAGTGAAAGCTAGTACCTTCAAATCTTTAAATTTCGTCTTAGATGGATATTCCTTACAAGATTTACCTAATCTTGATAAGAATGGAGCAGATAAAACTTATCAATACTCACAAGTTTCTAATCTTCCCGACCCAGGACTTAATCAAACAAATAGTAACACTTCACACAACCAACAATCCAACACTCAAACTGGAGAACCTACTTACCTTGGTAGCCAAGAATCTTCTACCAACAAAGTTACAGTTCCAGAGCCCGGAACCACAGCTGCAATCGCAATCTTTGCACTAGGCGGATTTACTGGAATCTCCACCTTCAAGGGCAATAAGAAACAACAAGTTTGAAGACCAGAGAGTTTGAGTTTTATACTCTCCAAAGGTGAATAATGTTGTTCTAGCAAAAATCGTATAAATTTAAAGTTATCCCTTCTCTTCTTTTTTGTACATGGCAGATAGCTCTGTGACTCTGCCTATTTTTATTTAGGGTTTATTTGCAAAATGAATCTTGGTTTATCTGATCAAAAATATAAAGAATTACAACATGCTTTAATTAATGCTTTTCCTGGCAAAGCTTCTCTTGAGCAAATGTTACACTTTGAGTTAGATAAAAACCTATATGAAATACAAAAAGAAACTAACATACAAGATATTGTACTTCATTTAATAAAAACAGCTTATAAAGAGAACTGGATTGAAGATTTAATTGATGCTGCACGAAATAGAAATCCTGAAAATCCCAACTTGAAAGCTACATTTATTCAAACCTCAAATCAAGAAAATACTGAAGATGATGATAAATCTGTTTTAGTCAAAAAAATTCTTAAAAACAGAGTTCATGGGCAAGACTTCAGTGGTGCTTACCTTTATGGTGCCACCCTCAGTGGTGCTAACCTCAGTGGTGCTAACCTCAGTGGTGCATACCTCAGCGGTACCAACCTCAGCGGTGCCAACCTCAGTGGTGCATACCTCATAAATGCCTATCTATATGATACCTACCTTTATGGTGTTAACCTTAGCACTGCCAACCTCACAAACGCCTACCTTTATGGTGCTAACCTCAGTGGTGCATACCTCAGTAGCACCGATCTCAGTGGTGCCGACCTCATAACTTCTAAGGTCGAAAACGCCAGATTTGCAAATAACCCAGGAATTTCTGAAGAACTTAAGCTCTATCTAATTCAAAGCGGAGCAATTTTTGAGGATAGCCCAGCTGACCACGACCGAGTTCTGGTTCCCCTTTAAGAAAGCAATTCGCTCAAAGAATGTATAAAAAGTATAATCTTCACTTAAAACTTAGACGTAAGTGGCAAGGGTATCTGTAAGGCGCTACAAGATAGTAGGCCACAATGGCAAAAATCGATGCAATCATACATCAATTATAGAATTATTGACAATAAGTCTGAAACAAGGTATTTCTGTTCATTTAGAGTAGTAAGTTTGTACGATGCGCAAGTCCTAAGTATATGTATTTTCTGATACTTTTTATCTTGATTTCTAAGTAAATTCATAACAGTGCTTAATTATGAATTTATATTTGCATTGTAAGAAATCTCATTATTTGCAAAAATAATCCGACCCTCGACTCTCGGGATTACGAGGAAATCTAAAAACAAAAATTAATTAGCATAATCCAATTAGTTTTGAAGATTGGGAAAAAGAAAGTTAATCAAACTTCCAACATTTACACCACAAAACTGAAGGACAATTTTAATGAAAACCAAATTTTTAGCCATTATTGCTGCTGGTTTAAGTGCGGTTGGTAGCATTATTACAGCTGTACCTGCAAATGCAGTAGAGCAAGAGGTCAATGTTGAAATCACTATTCAACCAACAATGTTCTTGCGGACTTTTGAGAATATCAGTTTAGATATTACTCAAGGAGACCTAGGAGCAAACGATAAAGATTTTGATTCAACTAATACTACAACTGATGGCAATACTAGCATTACTTTGACCCCAAGACCATCTCTTGTTGATGGAATTGAATTATCAGCAGTACAAAAACAAGTTAAAGAACTCTATGCTGTTTGGGCTAATAGCGGTACAACGGTAAATGTAAGTATTGAAGCAACTCAAGATACATTAACAAACACTGCAGATGGTACATCTACTGCACTAATTACTGCTACATAAAATATAGACAAAACTGCCAGCCCTTATCAGTTATATGTTTTAGCCGATAAATTGTTGGTTGGGGCTGCCACGTTCGTGGCGCTAGCCGCGCGTCATTCTGCGGGGGCTGTAGCATGAGTAATCTAATAGTACAAACTAACCCGACCCCGCTCGTGGCAAGGGCTGGCAGTTTTGTCCAGGTTTTTCCCTACTGCTGTTACACCTACTGAACCTAGTGGATCTCCAACAGCAATTCAACCTTTAGTTGGTGGTGCTGACTTTACATTCGATCTCACAAATGCTATTGCTACTGGAACATATAACGGAGGTGTGGTTAGAGTGAAAGTAGAAGCACAACTCTAATCCAGATATAATTACAAAGTTTAAGACATATCGTAAGTACCTATAATCTTGCAGAATCCAATTACCTCGAGTTTCCTGCGTTCACTAAAAAAGCCGTCCGTAGTGGACGGCTTTGTTTTTCAAAGAATAAGGTTTTTAGCTTTTGTCTTAACCCGAATTCTGGTTGAACTAGTAACAGATGTGGATATTCATGGAGGACAGCAAATGTTATTTTTATTACTAAATATCGATGATAAACGTTATGCCTTAGAAAGCCAGCAAGTTGTAGAAGTGCTTCCCCTCGTTATCTTAGAAACCCTTCCCCACACACCTGAATACATTGCTGGTGTTTTTAACTACCGGGGACGAATAGTTCCAGTTATTGACTTATGCCAGTTAATACGGGGTAAACCCTGCTGTGAACATTTGAGTACTCGCATTATCCTAACTAATTACAACAATGATGAAGGTGACAATTCTTCAGAATCAGCAACTTCCCATGTTTTTGGTTTGATGGCAGAACGGGTTGTAGAAACTTTACGCAAGTCTGACGCTGAATTGATCGATCCAAATATCCAGATAGATGCAGCTGCCTACTTGGGTAAGATGATTGTAGACGACCAAGATACGATTCAGTGTATAGATTTAGATTGTTTGTTGTCAAAAGTTGAGCGAATGCATTTTTTACCCCAAGCTAAATAAAAACTTTTAAATGTAAATGACACAATCTCTCATCGAAGTTTTACTGAAAAGCAAGATAGGTTTAGATGTAAATTCAATTAATTCTGGCATAGTTGCAAGAGCGATCGCTCAACGGATGGCAGATTGTGGAATTCTAGAGATAGAAAGTTATTTACAGAGGTTGCAGGAATCTAACCAGGAATGGGAGGCACTAGTTGAAGGTGTGATTGTTCCAGAAACCTGGTTTTTTCGAGAGCGAGAATCGTTTAATTTTCTCAAGGGTTACGTAATATCTGAGTGGTTGCCAACTCAATCTCAGGGCGTATTGCGGGTTCTCAGTATTCCCTGTTCTACAGGAGAAGAACCCTATTCGATTGTGATTGCTCTTTTAGAGGCAGGATTAGCTGCTGCAAACATTCATATTGATGCCGTTGATATTAGTAAAAACAACTTATTAGCTGCCCAACGGGGCATTTATCACAATTACTCATTTCGTGGTAATCCTCCCTCCTTTCAAGAGCGCTATTTTCAAGGAACAGAGGCAGGATATCAACTATGCCAACAGGTGAGGGGCATGGTTAATTTTATGCATGGGAACTTAGCAGATCCTTATTTTTTGGTTGGCGTATCGCCCTATGATGTCATCTTTTGTCGCAACTTGTTGATCTACTTCGATGCCGCCACCAAGAAACGTACAATGCGAATTCTGGAAAGATTGCTTACCAAAGATGGCTTGCTATTTCTGAGCCATGCTGAAACTGGGTTGTTTCTCAATACTCGGTTTATCCCAGTTCGTCATCCCAGAGTCTTTGCCTATCGTAAGTCTAGAGTACAAAGGAGCGATCACGCAAAAACTACGAAAAAACCCACCTCAACTCACCCAGGAAAACGAACTACAAACAAAACTCCTTTTTTACAAGTAACACAGTATAAAAAACAAGACATTATCACTAAAAATACTGAAAAGCCATCAGCAAATTCTCAGGCTAACTTGCTCGAAACAAGCAAAACTTTAGCAAATCAAGGTCATTTGCATGAGGCAGCACAACTATGCAATGACTATATTAGCCAAAATCCCGTCAGTGCTGAGGCATATGTTCTACTTGGTGAGGTACAGCAAGGCATGGGTAACAATGAGCAAGCAGCACAGTCTTTACAAAAAGCAATTTACCTGCAACCTAATTGTGAAGAAGCACTAACACATCTAGCATTACTGAGAGAAAATCAGGGGGATGTGGGAAGTGCAACTTTGCTCTGGCAGCGAATACGGCGACTCCTGAAGAAAAGGTGAGAGGTTAAGTAAAGTGTTCTTGCTTTTCAAATACCTATGCATCAAACTTTTCAGGCTTCGATTACCATCAAACTCACGTTAAATTAGTTAACTTTAGATAAAGTCAAATACCTCACGGGGTGCTTGTTACCCCGTGAGGTCAAATAAAATTGTAGATATTATTCATTTTTTTGGGAATTATAAATATACATTAGGCATCATTCGTCAGAGTTTGGTTCCTGACGCTATCGCTAATACACCCCACTGTTGTCGCACAGCTAAAAAATGTGTGAAATTCTTGTGGGATGGGCTTCTAACCCGCACCACAATCAAATCTATTCCATCACTTTAGGTATGTCTAGATACTACATATTAAAAAATAAAATATAAGTCTTACAAAATAAATTTAAACACTAGAATAAGCATATGAAACAAGGAACGCAAACAACAAAAATTAACCAGCTAGTCCTGGGTGGTTTTGGAATAATTATTGTCCTCACAGGAATTACCAATTTTGTATCTAAGTCACTGAATGATTCTCTCTCAAAAGCCAATGATTGGATTATACATACTAATAATGTTACAGCAAGTTTAATAAGTATAAAAAAGATTTTGATTGATGCAGAAACAGGTCAAAGGGGATTTATAATTACAAATAGAGAAAGATATTTAGAACCTTATATTCAGGCGAAAGAAGACATTTCGGAAGTTATCAAAACATCTAAAGAAAAAATCAGTGATAATCCCGAACAAGTAAATAGACTGAGTAAGATAGAAGCCCTTGCCGATAAAAAATTTGAGGAACTAGCAGAAACAATCGCTTTGAAAAAAGCAGGAAAAGAACAAGAAACTTTGTCTTTAATACTTTCTGATAAAGGCAAAAATATTATGAATGAAATCAGGCAAAGAATTGATGAAATGCTGCAAATAGAAAAACAATTACTAGAGCAGCGAAAAAAGAAAGCCGAACAAATCCAAAATGTTGCCAACTTTATTTATTGGGCAAGTCTTGTGTGCATAATTATTGTTGCAATTATCGTATCATTTTTGATTATTGTTGTACTCAACCACTCTTTAAATCTTTCCTTACAAAGCGCGTTTAATTTTACAGAGAAAATTGCTGCGGGTGATTTAACAAATAAGTTGGATGTCTACTCAAATGATGTGATTGGTAAGTTCATGACTGCACTCAAAAATATGAGCCACAGTCTAAACATGCTCATTTACAAGGTACAACGGTCAGGTATTCAAGTCACCTCTTCTAGCACCCAGATAGCGGCTTCTGGTAAACAATTAGAAGCAACCATCACCGAACAAGTAGCTGCCACTAACGAAGTTGCTGCTGCTGCCAAGGAAATCTCTGCCACCTCCACACAACTGGTAAAAACAATGGAGGAAGTCGCAGAAATGTCCCAAATGACGGCAAAAGCAGCTACTGAGAACCAAAAAGACTTATTGCAGATGGAAACAACCATGCAGCAGCTGACAGAAGCTACCAACTCCATTGCTGCCAGACTGGGGGTTATTAGCGAAAAAGCAAACAATATTAATAATATTGTTGTCACCATTACTAAGGTGGCAGACCAAACCAATTTGCTATCTTTAAATGCCGCTATTGAAGCAGAAAAAGCCGGAGAATATGGCTTGGGATTTGCTGTGGTTGCTCGAGAAATTCGCCGACTGGCAGACCAAACCGCAGTTGCCACTCTAGATATTGAGCAAATGGTCAAGCAGATGCAGTCTTCAGTGTCCACAGGAGTAATGGAGATGGATAAATTTGCTACCGAGGTGGGACAGAGTGTGGAAGATGTTGCCCGCATCAGTACTCAAACCACACAAATTATCGAACAGGTACAACAGTTAACACCGCGATTTGAAGAGGTTAACCAAGGTATGGAAACCCAGTCCCAGGGAGCGCAGCAAATTAGTGAAGCAATGAGCCAACTAAGCAATACCTCGATGCAAACAGCAGATTCCCTACGGGATATTAATCATGCCATCGCCCAACTGAATCAAGTCTCCCAAGGACTGAGCCAAGAAATTTCCCGCTTTAAGTTGAAGACAGAAGATTTTACACCCCATTACACTGAAAGTAATCAAACAATTTCACCAGGGATAGCGTAATTTTTGATTCGTGATTTGTAAATATGAGCACCATCAATGCCCCATCAAATATTGAACATTGCTGGAACGTAATTGGCGTTACGGGCGATCACTCTTGTCCGGAATTATCTACACATATCCACTGTCGGAATTGCCCCGTACACTCTAGTGCGGGACGGGATTTACTAGAGCGTTCCCCTTTTGAAAATTATCGCCATGAGTGGACGGAATTATTTGCCCAAACGGGGGTAGGGAAGCATATCGACTCCAACACCTTACCTACTACCGAAACCCTGACGGTGATGATTTTTCGTTTGCAACAGGAATGGCTGGCACTTGCCGTTCAGGTTTTCCAAGAAACAACTCCGCCCAGTGTAGTTCATACCATACCCCATCGCAGCAATCAAATCCTGCGGGGATTGGTGAATATCCGAGGGGAATTGCATTTGTGTATCTCGTTAAGCCACCTATTAAATCTCCAAGTTACTGATATTACTCCTCAATCAATCAATGCAGTGGTGTATCCACGGATGCTAGTGATGGAAAATACTGGTAACACTTGGGTGTTTGCGGTGGATGAAATTTACGGAATACAACGATTTCATCACAATGAATTACGAGATCCTCCCAAAAACATGGCGCGAGCAAACCAAACTTATAGCAAGGGATTCTTCCACTGGCATTCGCGCATTGTGAGCTATTTGGATGATGAACTATTATTTACAACCCTGGCGAAAAAGGTATTGCCATGAGTTCAGAGACAAATTTAACTAATCTCTCCTTGCTGGAATTATTCAACATGGAAGTAAAAACCCAAGTTGCCCTGTTGAATAATAATCTGTTGGCACTGGAAAATAAACCCGAACCAACTGAAGAATTGACGGCTTTGATGCGAGCAGCCCATTCTATTAAGGGAGCTGCAAAAATTGTCCAAGTGGATGCTGCTGTTTCCCTCGCTCACGTCATGGAAGACTACTTCGTTGCAGTTCAGGAGGGAACAATTACCTTAAATGCGGCTCATGTTGATGTGTTATTGCAAGCAGTAGATATACTCTTGCAAATTGCGGATGATTGTGTGAATCAACCGGAAGTACAATTTGCTGAAGATGAGAGAATCACATCCTTGGTGAAAGCGATTGCTGAGAACGCGCGGATGAGTTCGCCTTGCCGCGTTAAAACGCAGATGCCCTCCAATTTGGGGAATGAAGAAGTAGGAAATGAGGATGTGTGGACACGGGGACAAAAAAAATTAGAATTTCCCATTCCCCCACTCTCCCAATCCCCACCTCCAGAACAACCAACTATCACCCAAAACCGCGTAGTCCGAGTTGGTGCTGATAATCTCAATCGCTTGATGGGTTTAGCGGGGGAGTCTTTAGTAGAGGCAAAATGGTTAGAACCATTTGCTGATTCTTTGCTGGAATTAAAACACCGTCAGACGGATTTATTCAGTCTGTTAGAGAATTTACAGGATTTGCTGAGGAACAGCCACTTGGATCAGCAGATTCAGGAACAGTTAAGTGTGGCTCATCAAACAGCTAATGAATGTCGCCAGATATTGAGTGATCGCCATAACGAACTGGAAATTTTTTCCCAGCGTTGTGCTAACTTGGCTGAACGTTTGTATCGACAAGCGATCACTACTCATATGCGTCCCTTTACTGATGCTGGCTTGGAATTTCCCCGTTTGGTGCGGGATTTAGCCAGACAATTGGGTAAACGGGTGAATTTAGAAATTGTGGGTAAGTCCACTCTGATAGACCGAGATATCTTAGAACGGCTGAAGGCTCCCCTTACCCATATTTTGCGAAATGCCATAGATCATGGAATAGAATCTCCCCAGGAACGTCTAGCTGTAGGGAAACCGGAAGCCGGAAATATTTCCCTGGAAGTTACCCATCACGCTGGAATGTTGTTGATTACCGTTACAGATGATGGTAGAGGCATAGATTTAGAGTTTTTGCGTCAAGAAGTTGTAAGAAAACAACTAACCAATAAAAAAATGGCTACTCATCTCACGGAAGCAGAGTTGATGCAGTTTCTCTTTTTGCCCGGATTTTCAACAGCGACAACTGTTACGGAAATCTCCGGTCGTGGGGTGGGATTAGATGTAGCTTACAATACTCTGCGAGAGATTGGCGGTAGTCTGCGGGCAGTTTCTAAACCCGAACATGGAATCACATTTTCCTTGCAATTACCCCTAACTTTATCCGTAATTAGAACCTTGCTGGTGGAAATTTCCGGAGAACCCTATGCTTTTGCTATATCGCGGATTGAAAGGGTGGTAATGCTGTCTAAGTCCGATATCTTGTTATCAGAAAATCAGCATTTTTTTATACTGGATGATTGTCCAGTCTTATTAATATCAGGGCATCAAGTATTGGATTTACCGTCACCTGCCGAAAATTCGGAATTACTACCAGTCATCGTCATCAGCGATCGCTCTAGCAGTCATTCCCAAGCTAGGAGGAATACTCAGCTTCAGGAAGCAAACCCAAATTTCCGGGTTGAGATGAATAATCACTCCAGCCATTATGGGTTGATAGTAGATAGATTTCTTGGTGAGTACAGTTTAGTTGTCAGACCATTAGATCCCCGTCTGGGGAAAGTACCTAACATTAGTGCTGCTGCTCTCCTGGAAGATGGGTCTCCAGTAATAATTGTAGATGTGGAGGATCTCGTGCGTTCTATTGCTAAGGTGCTGGCGAGCGGGCAAATTAGTCAACTAAATCAGTCTACCCAGCAGAATGCTAACAAAACATACAAGCATGTCCTAGTAGTCGATGACTCCATTACCGTACGCGAAATGGAGCGCAAACTCTTGGAAAATAATGGCTATCAAGTAGATGTGGCGGTAAACGGCATAGATGGCTGGAATGCAGTCCGTAGTGGTAATTACAACTTGGTAATTACAGATATTGATATGCCCCGCATGAATGGTTTTCAACTGACCAGCTATATTAAAACCCATAGCGAATTAAAGCATATACCCGTGATTATTGTTTCCTACAAAGACCGTGAAGAAGACCGCTTACAAGGACTAAAAGTGGGTGCTGATTACTACCTAACTAAAAGTAGCTTTCATGATGACACCCTCATGGAAGCCGTAATTGACCTAGTTGGCGAGGCGTAAACTGTGAGAATTGCCATTGTTAACGATACCTTCATGGTAGTAGAAGTTCTGAGGCGCATCGTAGTAAATATATCAGACTGTGAGTTATCGTGGGTTGCCTACGATGGTGTGGAAGCAGTAAGCAACTGTGCTTTGGATACTCCTGACTTGATTTTGATGGATGTGGTGATGCCGAGAATGGACGGAGTTGAAGCTACTCGGCAAATCATGAAACAGTCTCCCTGTGCCATTCTCATGGTTACTGCTAGCATTAATAAATACGCAGCCAAGGTTTTTGAAGCAATGGGTTATGGAGCTTTGGATGCCGTAAATACCCCAATATTGTCCGGTCAACAGAAGGATGGTAGTACGGGGTTGCTAAATAAAATTGCTACCATTGCCAGGCTGATTGGTAAATCATCTCGCCAGCGTTCGCAACTCACCACACCACCTGCAAATTCTCACCAAGGGAAACGACTTCCACCACTAATCGCCATCGGAGCTTCTACTGGCGGTCCCCAGGCGTTGACAACTATTCTCTCCCAATTTCCCAGAGATGCTAATGCTGCTGTGGTGATTATCCAGCATATTGATGCGGAGTTTGCTCTTGGCTTTGCTAATTGGTTAAACCAGCAAGTTTCCATACCCGTGCAGCTTGCCACACCAGGCTGTTTGTTAGAGCCTGGTAAGGTTCTGGTTGCAGGCACAAATCATCATCTGGTAATCTGTCCTGACTTGAGTCTGGCTTATGAGAACCAACCACTTGATTGTGTCTACCGTCCATCCATTGATGTTTTCTTTCAAAGCTTGGCTAGCTATTGGTGGGGAGAAGGGGTTGGGGTGCTACTTACAGGTATGGGGCGAGATGGAGCCGCAGGCTTAAAGCAAATGCGCTCAAGAGGTTGGCATACAATTGCTCAAAATCAGGAGACTTCCATTGTTTATGGTATGCCCAAAGCAGCAGTTGAGTTAGAAGCCGCTGTGGAGGTTCTATCTATTGAGGCCATCGCCTCTCAAATTATCAGACATTCCCAATTTACCCCTTAACCAATAGCAGATAAACAATCCAATGACATGCAATCCCTAACTCTAGAAGCTCGTACCAAATACTTGCTCATTCAAAAAATATCCCAAATCAATATTAGGAGATGCTTGATCATGTTCCAATCAAAAGCAGTCTCCCATCCGGCAGAAGTGACTGTCTCAAATCATAGTATTGACTCACAATCCCTGCAAAAAAAACCATTAGAAAACCCCATTATAGAAACTTCTCACACAAATCTAGTCACAGTTGTGCTGATTGACGATCAACCATTCATTGGCGAAGCAGTCCGTCGCATTCTAGAAACCGAAACAGATATTGCTTTTAACTACATCAGCGATCCTACCCAAGCAATTCAGAGGGCGATCGCACTTGCTCCCACAGTCATCCTTCTCGATATGGTAATGCCAGAAGTAGATGGATTGATGCTGCTGCGTTGGTTTCGCTCTCATCCTGCCACTTGTGATGTTCCCATAATTATGTTATCCAACAAAGAAGAAGCAAAACTAAAAGCGCGAACATTCACCGACGGAGCAAATGACTACCTAATTAAGTTACCCGATGCAGTTGAGTTAATTGCCCGTATCCGCTACCACTCCAGGGCATACAATAACTTTAAAGCACTTAATCAAGCAGCCGCTACAGCCCAACTCCAAGTCCAACTAATTCAAACCGAGAAAATGTCAAGTTTGAAACGGATGGTTGCAGGAGTAGCACATGAAGTTAATAACCCTGTGAATTTTATTCATGGGAATTTAAATCACTTACATAACCATGTTGAATCTATATTAAATTTAATCAAACTCTATCAACAAGAATATCCACAGCCAACCCCTGTAATTCAAGAAGAGGCTGAAAACATTAACTTTGATTTTATTATTGAGGATTTATCTAAAATAGTTTCTTCAATGAAATTGGGAACCGAACGCATTCGCGATATTGTTAAGTCTTTGCGTAATTTTTCTCGATTAGATGAAGCTGACAAGAAACTTGTGAGTATTGATGATGGCATTGAAAGTACACTTTTAATTTTGAGTCCCCGTCTCAAATCTGGAATTAAAATTATTAAAGAATATGGAGATTTACCTTTAATTGAATGCTATCCAGCAAAACTCAATCAAGTATTTATGAATATTATTAGCAATGCCATTGATGTTTTATTAGACAATCCAGAACAAACTGAAAAAATAATTATAATTAAAACTATAAAAACTGACGATCAAAAAGTAAATATAAGAATCCAAGACAATGGCTGCGGAATGAATGCAGAAATTAAGGGCAAAATCTTCGATCCTTTCTTTACAACTAAGCCCGTCAATCAAGGAACGGGGTTAGGATTAACCATTAGTTATCAAATTATTAAAAAACATCGGGGTAAGATTGAGGTAAAATCTGAATCTGGGTATGGAACAGAATTTATAATTGAAATCCCCATCACACTCAATAATGTTCGATGATAGGCAATAGGGGTGTCGATTGACTTTCTGTTTGTCAAATTGTCACCATTACTTAATTGAAGATGTGATATTTCCTTTACTTTCTTGTGATACCAATATTATTCATTTTCTCTAATTACTTATTTATAACTTTATTAAATCAATTTATTACCTTTGGTATTATGGTAACTTTAAATACAAGAGTGAGATAATTACCTTTTTACGTAATATCTAGATAAATTTAGGCATAAGTATTTTTTATTACACTAAAGTTATGAGCAAATAGACTTTTAATCGTACATTTCCTCAGTGGTTTATTTTTGTGTGTTTTTTCTTACTGCTTCTGGAACTAAAGCGAAAATATAAATAAGAGGGTCTTTAACAGCCCCTAAAGTTTTTTCTTCGTAAGGTCTAAGAAATGAGGGGGGAAGTCCTTCTTCCTACTTCCTGTCTGTATGAACCTTTGTTCAAGCGGAACTTGCAGTTTCAGACTGGAGACTGAAACCATGAAAATCAATTTACTAAAAAAACTCGAAAGCACTCTTTTGGCTAGTTCGTTGTGTCTTGCTGTTTTCCTTTTCCCCCTTAAAAGTGAGGCTTTGACTGTTCAAGAAGTTCCTAATCCCAGGCAAGAAGTGTATGGCGCTTGGGTAACAGATATGGCAGAGATTCTTACAGATTCCACAGAAGCCCAATTGAATCAGATGATTGAGGAATTAGAGGCGAAAAATGGCACAGAAATAGCAGTGGTAACAGTGGCAGAAACTGCTCCTGCTGCCTCACCTAAGGAATTTACAACAGAGTTATTTAATTATTGGGGAATTGGCAAAAAAGAACAGGATAACGGAGTGCTGTTTTTAATTTCAGTAGGCGATCGCCGAGTAGAAATTGAAACTGGCTATGGCGTGGAAGGGATTTTACCCGATGCCAAAGTAGGGAAAATTATCGACACGAAGATCAAACCACAATTTAAACAAGGTGACTTTGATGGGGGTACTTTAGCTGGAACAAAAGCACTGGTTATTGCTTTAGGAAGTGATCGAACATCCTCCGTCAGCGATAAACCTAGTCAAAATATTCCTGCTACTGGGTTTTTACTAGCTGGAGGTATCTTAGCACTTGCGATCGGAACTGCCGTTATCCTGATGAGTCGTAGAGTTAGGATTAAACCGATTGGACGTTCTCGTCTAAGTGGTGGTAGTCGAATTTTTTTCTGTGCTGATTGTCAGCAGAAGATGAAAAAAGTAGACAACGCCAAAGTTCAGTCAATGCTAAGTCAACCAGAGAAAATAGCGCAAGACCTTGGTAGTCTTAGATTTCAGGGCTGGAGATGTCCCAAATGTAGCCAAGATGATGAGAGATTCCATTTTATTACCTATGTTTCTTCCTCACCTCAATTTAAGCAATGTCCTAAATGTAATGAATTGACAGTTACTTGGACCAAGAAGATTCTCGAGCAGGCTACGCATTACAGTTCAGGACAAAGCCTGATAACTGACAAGTGCCACTGTTGTAACTATTCTCGACAGGGTAAAGAAACGATTCCTCGCTTACCTCCTGGTAACAGTTCTTGGAGTGGTAGCAGTGGCGGTGGATTCGGGGGTGGTAGCAGTGGCGGTGGTGGTGCTGGTGGTGATTGGTAATCGCCTTGAAGCTATTTGTATGAGTCAGTGTCTTAAGATTAGTTCTATTTAGCCATGATTAACCAAGAGATTCGTATTCCTTCTGATATTGCTCCAGAGGTTTTAGAGTTAGCCTCTCGGTATTATGCTGAACAAGAAAAAAGCTATTCCGATTCAGAATTGGTAGAAGCAGCAACAGAAGCGGGAATTCCTGCTCGGTTTATCGAGCAAGCAATTAAAGATATTCGGGCGCAGCATCAGCACAAGATAGAGCAGCACAGACAAGCAATCAAACATCGCCAAATGCTGCTGAAGATTAGTGCAGTTTTACTAGTGGCGATCGCGCTGTGGAACGTCTGGACTTACAATTCTCTCTCTGGTGCAGCCTTAAAAACTGAAGCAGCTTGGGCGCAAGTGGAAAATCAACTACAACGGCGCACAGATCTGATTCCCAATCTCGTCAGCGTAACCCAAACCTATGCACAACATGAAAAAGAACTAATATCTCTACTGGTTCAATCCCGCGAGGCTTATTTGCAGGCAGTTACTTCCTCAGAAAAAGCTACCGCCATGGTACAAGTCAATCAAGCCATTGGACGTTTTCGTAATTTGGTTTCTACCAATCCACAATTACAATCTTCTCAATTGTTCGTCAATCTTCAGTACGAGCTAGCAGGTACAGAAAATCGCTTAGCCGTAGAACGAATGCGCTACAACCGAAGCGTGCAAAACTATAATCAGAAAATTCAGGGATTCCCTAACTCTCTTATCGCCAAGGCTTTAGGATTTGAAAAACAATCCTTTTTCCGGGCTACTACTTCCCATGTTCCCCAAATCACAAAATAATAAGGTTCTTGTTAGCTTTTGGTGAAGTGCTTGGGTTTGAGTGATTTACAAAAAATAATACCAGTAATTTCTAAACGTCCCTTTATTGCACTACTAAAGAAAATAATGGTCAAAATAGTTACAATCTAATCTGATTATTCTCCGATAAAACTTTAAGCTGTTACATAAAATGTATATTTGCACTAACACTACACCTTCTTGTGAAGAATTAGAAATTCTAAAACCATTTTGGCTACGTTCCTCGCTGACTATAGTAATCCTAAATGATTTTGAAGAAAAATCAGATATTATAGCAACCGCCAGGTTAGCTAGGACGCTAAAGTCAAGACATGCTCCATGGCTTCTCGCAGTGTTCCAAAATTCTCGAGTTGTT
>NZ_LMTZ01000066.1 GCF_001456025.1 Mastigocoleus testarum BC008 | reverse complement strand
TAATTCGGGATAAGTCCTCTTCTAATCCTTTTGGTTGGTCATGGATACCTGAGTAACTCCTTACCCCGGAATTTTGAGGGGATACGACAAAACTGCCCAGCCTTACCCAAAGTTACCCTGTATTTCCACTAATTTTGGCTTGCTGCGCGGGGGATTTTATACAAATAACCCATTTTTGCAACGCGTTAAACCCCCGCGCAGCATTAGCGTAGCGTCTCCGTAAGGAGATAGGCTGGGCAGTTTTGTCCAAGTTTTCGTTAGGGGTAGCACCGAGGCTGCAGGCTCTGCAACGTCTCTACAGGAGTCACCCGTTTATAAATCAAATACGATTACTATATACGCTTTTAACTATTATCAGTTTTGGTATCAATTATTTTTATTAGTATTTTATTTTCTTGAGATTATATTCTCGTAATCTTAATATTGATAATAATTTTTGTATTGACAAATATGCCATTAGTTTCTTTTGATTTACTTGTTTCTGGTATTCGCTCTGGTCAGTTAGCTAGTTTCCCTACGGACACCGTGCCGGCATTGGCAACAATCCCAAGCTCTTCATCACTAATATTTAATGCTAAACAGCGCAGTCTAAAGAAACCTTTGATTCTGATGGCTGCAAATATTTCTCAGCTTTGGGATTACGTAAGCGCCGATTTCGAGCGAGACAATTGGCATCAGATCGCACAAAATTACTGGCCTGGAGCATTAACTTTAGTTGTTCCGGCATCACAAAAAATACCTGCATCTCTCAACCCTACCGATCCCACTACAATTGGCGTTCGAGTTCCAGATAGTGAAATTGCTCGCAAAATTCTTGTACAAACCGGACCCTTAGCAACCACTAGTGCAAATTTATCGGGGCAACCGCCTTTGCGAAGGATGGCTGAAATAGCAGCAACATTTCCTAATGTACTTACTTTATCTCCCCAGGAAGTGCCACTTGAATTAGAAATGGGTACGGGTCAACCCTCTACAGTCGCAAAATGGGACGGGAATAATTGGAAAATATTACGCGAAGGCTCGGTAATTTTAGATACGTAAGTATTTTGTATTTTGAATATTATTTATTCGACTTTATTCTTTCACCTGATTAGAATTAACCTATTAATCTGAAATTAAAATTTTGGTCGCAACTGATTATAATTAGATAGCCCTGACGGGAAAAGATAGACTAAAGGCTGCCAGCATTTTTAAAATTTACAGTTTTTAAAATTTACAGTTTTTAAAATTTACAGTTTTTAATATTTATGCTTCCTACTTCAAGATTTAAAAGAATAATCATTTAATGGATTAATAGTTATTGAATTATGTGTTGGGATAACTGGATATATTTACTTATAGGATTAATTTTTGGTTTGGGTATTAGTAAACTCATTCAAAATCTAAGTAAGCAAAAAAAAACTTGGGATAACAATTCATCTGTTCCAAAAGATTTATTGGCTAAATCAACAATAAATAATACGGACGAATATAATGAACTTGCTTATCAAATGGCTCAAGAAATGAGCGACTTTAAGGGTGGATTTTTAGCTCGAGTTACCCACGAGTTGCGATCGCCCCTTAATGGATTAATAGGCTTACATCAACTTATTTTAGAAGACTTGTGTGAAAGCCCATCGGAAGAGCGGGAGTTTATTTCTCAGGCTCACGAACGGGCTCTAATATTATTGAAATTACTTGATGAGATTTTGAAGGTAGCCAGAGCTGATTATGGTGCAAATAAACTAGATACGCAACCAGTTCCCATTAGTAAACTATTCCAAGAAGTTTATGAATTAAATTACATGCTGGCGGCAAATCGCAATTTTCCCTTCACAGTTAAGTCACCACAACCAGAAATTTATGCTTTTGCTGATAAGGGCTGGTTACGTCAAGTTTTGAATAACTTAGTTTCAACTACGATCGCCCATATGGAGGAAGGTAAGATTTGTCTTTCTGCTATAAACTCCATCAACAATGACATGATACACATATGGTTAGATGTGCCAAATCATGCATTACTCGATCAAGAGCCAGTAGGATTAATTTCATCTGTTAAACAACAGCCTCAAGTGAGTAATATTTCAGAGCGCAAGGCAATAACCATAAATGAAAATGATGGGAGAACTTCTTCAGGAATGAAATTGCTTCTGAATCAAACTTTATTGGACACTATGAAGGGCAAATTGGAAGTTATATCTTTGCCTGAAAATCATCACGAAGTAGATACTTTAACAAGAATTCAGGTATCTATCCCCCGAGCGAATTCTGAAGTTGAGTCTCTAGCAACTGAGTCGGAAAATTAGTTTCCTCTGCATCTTGATAAAGTAGCATTGTAGTTGTGGAATTTTGCTGAAAACCAATTTTTTCATAGAAGCTTTGCTGATGAGTAGTCATTAAATATACTCTTTCTACTTTTCTGATGTGAGGATGACTCAGAATAGTCTCCACTAATTTACTTCCTAAACCAATACCACGATACTCTGGGTGAACAACAACATCCCAGATTGTAGCCCGGTAAATTCCGTCGCTAGTTGCTCTAGCAGTACCGATCATTTTTGCTCGATCCCATACGCTAACCACTGGTTGGCTATTAGCAATTGCAGTACTCAGGTCGCTAACCTTTCGATTTTCTGCCCAGAAAGCTGCAAGATTAAATAGTTTTTGCAGTTGCACGAGGTCAATGTCAGATTTGCGATCGCTAAAGCGAATCTGAGTAGATTTCATATCAAATACCTTTTAAGAGCACTTCCAGCAAGCACTATATAGTACTTATCTAAATATATCTTTAAAAAAATTAAAACTAAAAAAATTAAAACTAAAGAAAATCTGTATTTAGTTACAAATCCATTTCCATAAAGGATGGTTGGAGCCTTGTTTGCGAATCCGCCAAACCCGATCTTCCAAAAGCTTTTTTTCTTCAGATGACAGACCGAACAAGATATTGCGACTTTGCCAGATCAAAACTGCGAGTATCATTCCGACGCTAAAAGCTAATCCTAAGGCTGCAAGTGGATGGGATATAAGTCCGTATCTAACTGCTGCAAATGTAAAATATTCTTTCCACAGTGCAATTTCCATACGTAAATTCCACAAGCAGATAGGTACTATTGTTAGCCAGACAAATACAATTAGTAGCCATCTACTGTAGACAGTTAGTTCGTATAACCTTTGAACTTGTCGCTCGAACTCAGGATCGGAATTGTCCTCATGATTAATTGAGTTTTGTTTGGGTTGTTGTTCCATATTTATAAAGGAGAGGAGAAGATTATGCTTGGGTTAGGGTTTAAAACTCAAAATTTGAGTAATCAATTCGCAGTAGGTTTGCTTTACCAGTGTTAATTCTCGCAAATTTCAATTTACCAACCCTTTCTCCGTTTGCTGAACTTCTCTTCTGCTCCATAAAATTTATACAAGATTGCACGTTTTTGTACAAAATTGACGTTTAACTTGCTGCTTTCTTCCTTATAGGATTTTCCCAAGGTCTCAGGATCCTTTTGTTCACAGATTTTATTCTGGATGAGCAATAATCTGCATGGAAGACTTCTCCTCTAAGGTTAAAGTTAAAGTTAAGCATCAACAGACTGATTACTTTCCAGAATTGCTTCCTGTTGATAACGTTCGCGCCACCAGGCTAAAAGAGTACTAGCAATGAAAATACTAGAATAAGCTCCCATAGCAAAACCAATAATCAATGCCAAAGAAAAATTTCTCAGAGTTTCGCCACCAAATAGAAAAATGGCAAACAATGGCAATAATGTTGTTAGTGTAGTATTTACAGATCTAGGTAAGGTCTGGTTGACAGCATCATCCACTACCTCCGCAATTGGACGCCCAGAATCATTTTTCAGTGTTTCGCGGATTCGGTCATAAATCACTACGGTATCGTTGACCGAGAAGCCCGTAATCGTTAACAATGCAACAATAAATAAGCTATCTAATTCTATACCTCCAACCAAACCTAAAATTGAAAAAATTCCAACAGTGATTAAGATATCGTGAAATATTGCGACAATAGCAAACACAGCATAATCCAACTGGAATCGAAAGGCTAAGTAAATAATAATACCAATAAATGCTGCGGTTAGAGCTTTAATTCCAGAAGAAAATAATTGCCGCCCTAAAGTTGGACCCACAGTATCTATTTGTGTTTTCTTGGGGTCAAATTCACCAATCTTTTCACTCAAAGCAGTTTGTAGTTTGCTCCGTTCTTCAACATTCAGAGTTTTACTCCGAATCAAGACGCCATTTTTACCACTAATTTGAATACTGCTATTCCCAAGTCCTTGTTCTTTTGCAACTTCCCTGACTGTAGCGATATCAACTGCTTGTTTGCAATTCTCAGGTTTGCTGCAGTCTCGTTCTACCTGTAATCTGGTACCACCAACAAAATCTAAGCCGGGACGCAAGGGGTAACCAATTTGCTGCCAAGAAATTACCATTGACATCACACCGGCAATAATAATGACAGCAGAAATAACCCACCAAAGTGGTCGTGATTTATTTATACTAATTTTCATCAAGCTACCTCTGCCTTTTTCGAACTAGGAAGATTGGGACAAAATATTTCCGGTTTCCGCAATGAAGGTATAGTAATAGCCAAGAACATCAATGTCCGAGAACAAGTAACTGCTGTAAACATACTCACCAATACCCCAATCGCCAGGGTAAGAGCAAAACCTTTAACAAAACCTGCACCCAAAACAAACAGGGCCAAACAAGCAATTAGTGTAGTAACATTACTATCTAAAATACTGGAGAATGCTCGATAAAAACCAGATTCAACAGAACGATACAGACTCTTTCCTGCGCGTAGTTCTTCCCGGGTACGTTCAAAAATCAAAACATTAGCATCTACTGCCATTCCTATACTAAGGATAAAACCAGCAATTCCTGGTAGTGTAAGAGTTACACCTAATAAAGCAAAACAAGCCCAAGTAAGTAAAGCATAAATAATTAAAGCAATATTAGCAATCAGCCCCGGTAGTCTATAGTAGAAAACCATAAATACCAAAACTAAAGCCAAACCACTTAAACCAGCAAATATACTACTTTTAATGCTATCTTGCCCTAAAGTAGCGCCAACAGTACGATTTTCGACTATTTCAATCGGTAAAGGTAATGAACCCCCACGCAATTGCAATGCCAATTCTTTTGCCGATTTAGAATCGAAGCTCCCAGAAATTTGAGCGCTACCTCCAGTGATTCCAGTATCTTTATATTCGGGACCAACACTGGGTGCACTAATTAATTGATCGTCAAGGAAAATGCCCAGTCTAGTAGAGTTTTGGGCTGCTTCCCGACTGAGGTCAGCAAATAATTGACCTCCCTTATTATTAAATCTGATTGCAACAGCCCAAGCACCACCAGCACGAAGTGGTTCTTCTATTGCATCTGTTAAATATTCACCGGTCAATTCGGTTTTTTCAAATAGTTGTTGTTGTCCTTCAAGAATTTGCTTCTGTTTCTCAGCAATTTTGGCTTGGTTTGCTTCAATTGCGGCTTTATCCTCTTTTTTTTGCAAATCTTGTTGTTTAGTCAGCAGTTCTCTCAGTTCTTCCTGTCTGACTGTTAAAAGTTTTATTTTTTCAGGGTTTTCACGTCGGAATTCTAGTTGTGCAGTTGTACCTAAAACTCTTTCTGCTGATTGGGGGTCATCCACTCCGGGTAATTGAATCAAGATTTGATTATTTCCCACCGACTGAATGACTGGTTCGGAAACACCAAGACCATTGACTCGATTTCCCAGAACTGTTTGAACAGCTTCCAAATCCTGTTCGCTAACCTGTTTGATTTTCTCGGTAGTCTTTACCTGAATCGTTAACTGCGAACCACCTCGTAAGTCTAGTCCAAGGGGTACATTAAAATTTACGAGTACCGCAATAGCGGCAAAGACCAATACAAAAATTAAAATTAATAGCGGTTTTTGTCTTTGCATACCTTCAATTGTGTAACAAAGGTTATCATAACTTTTTCTCAAGTAGAACCGGGATTGGTATAACAATACGTCCTGACAGACGTAAGCATAGCAATCGTTTCAGGAACCGGGTGTAGGTTCTCCGTGGGAACTCGGGGATAAGGGATTGGTGCTAGCACCTAGATGGCTCCCACTCTCTTAACTGGTAGTGTATCTTAGACATACGTAGCATGTTAGCGTCCCAATACACCCAAGTGTGCATAACACAATATGAAAATTAGGAATGAGGGGTCAGGAATTAGAAATGAAACCAGTAATTTTCTCAACTTAATATTTCTTACTAGTGCAGGTCGGCGGAATAAAGCAACTATTCATAAAAGTTAAAAGCTAGATAAGACAATACTTTTGACTTTTGCTGTGCTTACCTTACGCCCCATGCTTACGCCCCACCACTGCGTTAACGCCCTACGGGCGCAGTCTGTTTTGTTCGCAAAGCGTGTCCGGAGGACGTCTTTTGACTTCCGCGCAGCGGTACTATTCACCAATCCCCAGTCGCTAGTCCCCGATTTTAAACGCGCAAAGCTACCATTTTTTCTACTGCTTCTACGATTTGTTCTGGTTGCACAATTGTCAATCTTTCCAAAGTCCCATTGTAAGGAGTAGGAATATCTTGGGAAGAAAGTCTTACCACTGGTGCGTCTAATTCATCAAAAAAGCGTTCGTTGATGGAGGCGATTAATTCAGCACCAATACCGCCAGTCCGCATACACTCTTCAACGATAATAACTCGATGGGTTTTGCGGATAGAATTGCCAATAGTTTCTAAATCTAGCGGTTTAAGAGATATCAAATCAATGATTTCTGGATCGTAACCTTGTTTCTCTAAGGTTTTCAATGCTTGTAGAGTATGATGCCTCATGCGGGAGTAGGTTAAAATGGTGACATCTTTCCCTGGCCTAACTATTTCTGCTTTATCCAACGGCAGCCAATATTCTTCTGTTGGTAATTCTTCTTTAAGATTATAAAGTAATACGTGTTCGAAAAATAACACTGGATTATTGTCGCGGATCGCAGACTTTAACAAACCCTTAGCATTATAGGGCGTAGAACAAGCAACAATTTTCAGCCCAGGTACTGCTTGGAAGTAAGCCTCAAGACGTTGAGAATGTTCTGCTCCTAGTTGTCTTCCTACACCACCAGGACCACGAATTACCATTGGAATTTTAAAGTTTCCTCCAGATGTATAACGTAGCATTCCGGCATTATTGGCAATTTGGTTAAATGCTAGAAGCAAGAAACCCATATTCATACCTTCAATTATTGGTCGCAGACCATTGATGGCTGCTCCAACAGCTAAGCCAGTAAAGCTATTTTCAGCAATGGGTGTGTCTAAAACTCTCAATTCTCCATACTTTTTATAAAGATCTTTGGTTACTTTATAAGAACCACCATAGTGACCAACATCTTCACCAAGAACGAATACTGTTGGATCGTGAGCCATTTCCTCATCAATTGCTTCTCGCAGAGCATTAAAGAATATAGTTTGAGCCATGAGACCTTTTATTTACCCTATAGTTTTAGAATCTTATCGTGCATCTGCTGAAAATATCGTCAGCGATATGTCTTTATACAGACAACTAAGGTTGAAAATACCAGTATTAACCTGCTGTTATTAGTACATCAAACAAGCTTTAATGATGTTAGCTTAGTTAAAGAAACTCCAATTGCACGAACGCTATGTTTTAGAAAGAGAATGCAGGATAAATTACATTTTGGTGTTTCAAGGTTGTCGTAGGACTTACTGAACGAAAAATTTATCACAAAATTTGCACTGCTGTTAAGTACGTAAGTAGTTATATTTGTCACGCCCTTGTAATTCTGAGCAATGTATCTAAAATTTCCCATACTCAGACTTCAAACAAATTTGGTAAAAATTCTCTACTTTACACTTTCTGAAGCTTTAATCATACAGTTAAGTTAAGAGTTACTGTTAAAATTTCCAACTCAAAAAAATTACTTCATCAAAAGTACTTCATACGAAACAAATCTTTTCACTAGTTATTTATCTTATCAATTACACCTGCCCCATTAATTAATTTTTGATTTTTATCCTTTACAGTGCTTTGGCAACATCACTAATAACAGTTACTTGCATTCTAATATCAAAAAAAAATAGACGCTAAAAAACGTCTACCTTACTTATCAAGCAGATAAATAAGTAACCTTTAAGATCACATTTATACTGCTCAACCTATTTTTTTACTTTTCTCAATACTTAAAATTGTTCAGACATGCTTGATGGGAAGCAAACATTACAAACTGAAATTATATATAGATAAAATCAGCTCGAAGCACTAAAAAATTAAGACTAAATATTTGGAGTATAAATGGGTGAATCACTCATCTGACTAATAGCCGGAGACTGACTTACACCGTTTTCTGGGTATCTCCTGGGTCTACCAGGTTTACGCTTATGTCTTTGATTTATAGACTTTTCACTTGCCGTTGCCAACTCTTCTGGCGTGCATTTAAACAGGCGTATAGCTTCCAAATATTTCTTAGGTGTCATGGTTGGTTCAGTACGTCCTGCTTCCCAATTGCGAACACTAGTTTCGCTTATTGCAAGCCTGAAGGCTACTTCAGTCCGGCTAAGACCCGCCCGTTCTCTCAGGACTTGCATATCCATACCTAATTGCTCCCTCTTTATTACAACAGAATTGGCTTATTAAATCGGTCATTCAATCGACAAAAATAGTCAATCGACAATTTTTTTTTAACTATATTATTTTATAAGCCATCAGTGTACTTCCTGGCAAATTTATTGCGGATTATACCGAAAACTTCATAGTAATTTTAAAAATCATCTTTGTAGATAATAGTATTTTCACAGTGGCAATAAAAAAATAGACATTTCTCATTTATTATTACTCATCAGTAATTTATAAAAGATATGGATAAAAGACATGGAGAAAATAACATCCTATAGTCCGGTGAATATGAATTTATCGATCCCCTATCTACATAAATAAGTTCAATCTCTCGATTCACCACTACACAAGTTATGATTGGCGGCTTCTAACCCAAATTGCTTGGATCGCCCGTCAAATTAAACCTGTTATAGCTGCGTTCGAGAGATTGATAATTTGGAATTATTACTTATTGGTTGTATTCGCCCTGGATTTAACTTAACCAACGAGCAGCATCTTTAGCATGGTAAGTCAAAATTAAATCGGCTCCGGCACGTTTAAAACTAGTTAGAGTTTCTAACACTACCCTTTCTTCATCAATCCAGCCATTGAGGGCTGCAGCTTTAATCATGGAGTATTCTCCGGAAACGTTATATGCTGCAACTGGTAAATTACAAGCCTGCTTAACTCGCCAGATGATATCCATATATGATAAAGCCGGTTTGACCATAAGCATATCCGCACCTTCAGCAATGTCTAATTCGATTTCTTTAATTGCCTCGCGGGCGTTAGCTGGATCCATTTGGTAAGTTCTGCGATCGCCAAACTGGGGTGCCGATTCAGCCGCGTCTCGGAATGGACCATAATAAGATGATGCATACTTCGCTGCATAGGACATGATAGGGGTATCCTGAAAACCAGCTTCATCTAAACCTGCACGGATAGCTTGCACAAAACCATCCATCATTCCTGAAGGAGCGATAATATCAGCTCCAGCCTGAGCTTGAGATACCGCAGTTTTTTTCAATAATTCTAAGGTTGGGTCATTTAAAACCCGTCCGCTTAGATCTCCAACTTGCAAATAACCACAATGACCGTGACTGGTGTATTCGCACAAACAAGTGTCAGCAACAACTATTAATTCGGGTACTGCTTCTTTAACAGCAGTAGATGCTTTCTGTACGATTCCACAATCATGCCATGCGCCAGTGGCATCATCATCTTTTTCATCTGGGATCCCAAACAAAATAATTGCCGGAATTCCTAAGTCATAAACTTCTTTGGCATCTTCAACTATCTTATCTACAGATAGCTGATATACCCCAGGCATAGATTTCACTTCTTTGGCAATTCCCTCTCCTGGAACTGCAAATAAGGGATATATTAAATCGTTTGTTGTAAGTATTGTTTCTCGTACCATCTGGCGTAGTAGAGAACTGGTACGCAAACGACGAGGTCGATGAGTTGGAAACATAAAATTTTATCAACTAAAAGCTAGAGCGGACAATAAATAAAGCGTCACATGATAAAGCAAGAAATTCGCTTTACTCGGACAGACTGGAATCAGCGCTTAACTTGCCTCTGCCCTACTGCTCAATTTTTTAGATCGAGAGTTGTAGGGCAATTTTGTATTTTACAGTCAGAGTGTTAAGCTGAAATGTTAAAAAATCGATCAAAGCAGAATACAAAGCATCAATCTATCAGCCATCAGGTAAATTTATCGCTACGAGAACTGTTGATTGGAGCTGTGTTTCCCGGAAATAACGTAAGTCACTAGTTACAAGTCTGTCAGATTTAGATTTCCCTGAACCCCCTAATAGGGGAGAAAATTAATTCAAACTCGCCTTTTTTAAGGGCAGTTTAGGGAGAATATGAGATAATCTCAAAAATTTTGCCTATAACTAGCAATTTGGGTGAATAGTTTTTGGGTGAATAGTTAATTATGATCAGTCAAAATAAACCTAAGTAATAACCCCAGGAAATTAGCCTCAGGAAATTAACCTAGAAAATTAGCCTCAGGAAACTAACCTAGAAAATTAGCTCCAGGAAACTAATCTTAGAGAAGTAAATAAATTTCCACTATCGGCTAAATTCTATATCTTAGGTATCAGTGTGACCTAAGGGATTAGTTTTCCAAACCTATCTTTATATTCCTTTACACTTATGTGGGAAATGCATTCAATTACTTTAAGGACTGGAAAAGTATTTACTATAACTATCGCTCGGAGAGAATATAACAGAAAAATTTTCTGCTAACACTAAATAATCTCTATCCCAATTCAAAACTTAATATATCTGGAAATATTATTTACTGACACCAGAATACTTGCCACTTAATTTGCTGTCCACCTGCAATAAATACAGAATTTACTTTTTGAATTGGAAATTTTAATTTACTGTTTGAATTGATGCCTTGAGTTTCATAAGTTAAACTCCTTTGCCAAGGATGCAAACAGAAAAATATTGATTATCGATTCGTGGTGAATTTACTTTTTCGGTTAAAATTTTGAGTTCAATACTAGCTGACTTCCGCTCGAACCTGTAGCTTTTGGGTTATATAAGACGGAAAATAAAAGGGTAGCGAAAAGGTTTATCTGGATTCGTTAGAACGTTAAACAACGCCCAAATAGTAAGCCCCCAATGGAGAAGTAACCAGACCCCATATAGTATCCCTAACAAACCAAGGGTGACCCAAACCAAAGGTGTAATAATCAGGAAATAGAGCCATACATTAAAGTGGAAGTTGATAGCTTCTTTCGCATTATTCTTAACCATTGGGTCGTTACTAATAAACAGGATGAAAAAAGGTACGCCGATTGATAATACCAAACAACTAAAGAAAATAGCGCCATGACACAGTGCTGATAAAAATCTTCGGCTCTCCGTGTCGTACATTCGATTCTCCGATTTTTAGCTGATTTTTGACAATATTAAGACACTAGCACGAGCTTTGTTGTCTTAAGATAAAAACTCCAGCTTTAGGTAGGAAAATTTAATTTAATTAAAGTAACGCATCTCATAAACATTTAACTCAAATTATGTCAACTAATATGTCAACTGAACTTGAGTCAGAACTTACTCAACAGGTAGACAGGCGTCGTAATTTCGCGATTATTTCCCACCCTGATGCGGGAAAAACAACCCTGACAGAAAAGTTGCTGTTATACGGAGGAGCAATTCACGAAGCTGGTTCTGTGAAGGCGAGAAGAGCGCAGCGCAAAGCAACTTCTGATTGGATGGCAATGGAGCAACAAAGAGGAATTTCTATTACTTCCACTGTGCTCCAGTTTGAGTACCAAAATTCCCATATCAATTTACTCGATACTCCCGGACACCAAGATTTTAGTGAAGACACTTACCGGACTTTGGCTGCTGCAGATAATGCTGTGATGCTAATTGACGCAGCAAAAGGTTTGGAACCACAAACCAGAAAGCTGTTCGAAGTCTGTAAGATGCGGGGTATACCCATCTTTACTTTTGTTAATAAACTTGATCGCCCCGGAAGGGAACCTTTAGAACTACTTGACGAAATCGAGCAAGAATTAGGTTTAATGACCTATGCTGTAAATTGGCCGATCGGTATGGGCGATCGCTTCAAGGGAGTATTTGATCGCAACGGGAGGCAAATACATTTATTTGAAAGGAGCGCCCACGGTAGCCGTGAAGCTTTAGAAAATGTATTAGAATTGGGCGATTCAAGAGTAGAAGAACTGATAGAAGAAGAACTTTACTATCAACTTAAAGATGAATTAGAACTTATTGAAGGTGTTGGACCAGAACTAGATTTGGATTTGGTGCACCAAGGAAAAATGACACCTGTTTTCTTTGGAAGTGCGATGACTAATTTTGGGGTGGAGTTATTTTTAAAGTATTTTCTTGAATATGCTCTCAAGCCCACCGCACGTCAAAGTACCTTGGGTGAAATTTCACCAACATACCCAGATTTTTCCGGTTTTGTGTTTAAGTTGCAGGCGAACATGGATCCAAAACACCGGGATAGGGTAGCATTCATTCGGGTGTGCACGGGAAAATTTGAGAAAGATATGACGGTAAATCACGCCCGTACTGGTAAAAATGTGCGTCTTTCCCGACCACAGAAATTATTTGCCCAAGAAAGAGAATCGATTGAGTACGCTTATGCTGGAGATGTAATTGGTTTAAATAATCCTGGGGTTTTTGCAATTGGTGACACAATATATACCGGTAAAAAGCTTGAATATGAGGGAATACCTTATTTTTCGCCTGAGTTATTTGCTGTACTTCGTAACCCCAATCCTTCAAAATTCAAGCAATTTCAGAAAGGTGTTTCAGAATTGCGAGAAGAAGGAGCAGTACAGATTATGTACTCCGTAGATGAAGCTAAGCGTGACCCAATCTTAGCAGCAGTCGGTCAGTTACAACTTGAGGTAGTACAATTTCGCTTACTTCAAGAATATGGAATCGAAACAAGATTAGAACCATTACCCTACAGTGTCGCCCGTTGGGTTGAAGGTGGTTGGGAAGCCTTGGAGAAAGTGGGACGTTTATTCAATACAACTACTGTCAAAGATAGTATGGGACGTCCGGTATTACTGTTCCGTAACGAATGGAATTGTCAGCAATTACAGCAAGATCATTCAGAATTAAAATTAAATAATATTGCTCCAGTTGTTTCTGGGAAACAGCCCACCAAAGCATAAGTATTAAAGGCAAATTATTAAGGGCGAACGACTAAAGGCGAATTATCAAGGGCGACCTTCGCCCACTTTTGCCAAACTATGAATTGATTCCCAAATAATAAAAATGAATTCCGGCTAACAGTCTATTTACTGCATAACCTACTTGACTACTCTGCATTTCAAGTTATTGACGATTTCCAATAAATGTAAATAGAATATTGAGTTTTTAGTATTGGGTTTTTAGCCTGTTTAAGGTGGAGTGCGATCGCATCCTGCAAGTAAAGCTATGATTATGAGAATATTTTGGGAATATTTATTTTTGGTTTTCCCGCTGAGTAATATTTCCTTAAGTAATTAGATCGTGTGATTCTGGGCAAAAAAGTTATCAGCATTTAGATTGAAAACTCAATTTAAATCCATGTGGCTGATGGTTATATTTTGGGCTTTTGCTAGAAATTACCAGTTTTTTACCCTCCTATTGTTAGTAGACTAAGAGTTACCCAAAAGGTCAAAATAATGGGTGGCTGTGTCCAATAATTGAGTTACAGTTCCAATGCCATCACATTCCGAACTATCACTTCAGTCTGGTTTAAATGCTCTCAAACAGGGAGATTACCAAGCCGCAATAACTATATTAGATGGCTTCATCAGTCAGTCAACTAATTATTCCGATGTTTTACAAGCAACAATCGGGCTAGCTGTGGCTTATTCCCGGACCGGTGAAGTTAGCACAGCCATTTCTCTGTGTGAAGATCTGCGTGAAAGTGATAATCAAGAAGTGAGAGAATGGGCGAATCTTTCCTTAAAAAAACTGCGGGCTAAGCGTTCTAAAGAACAATTAACATCAAAGAATCAAGCAGAAAATATACCTGAAGCCACGGGTTTTATTCCTTTTGATAATTCAGCTTCTGCTTCTAACCTGCTTGAGGAGAATTTATCTTCATCACGGCTTGTAACTCAGGATACTTCTAATGTGGTTGAAGTACCAGACAGTGAAAGTAGTCAAGATATATTTCACACAGATAAATCCCTGAGGCAGCAACATAAGATAAATCATCAAACCAGGGAAAATAAACCTGAAGATAATCAAACCAACAATGAACAAGAATCTACCGTCGCATTTGAAGAAACTAAATCTAGTAACGAACTATCAGTTAGGGGAGTAACTGTCCACTGGCGAAAAGCACCAAAAGCAAAAATGTGGCAACCTTTACCGAAACCTAAACTGCTTCTCCTGAGGGTAGTGATGGTTCTAACATCGGTTGCATTGTTCTGGACAATGAGATTTTTACTGGTTTTATTGATGGAATCAGTCAATTATCTTTTAAACTGGTTGCCGTTTGTGGAATCATTACAGTTTCTTTATTACGATCCAATTTACTTCTTACTAGCAGTTGTTATTGTTCTTGCTATAGCTTCTCCTTGGTTATTGGATATCTTATTGAGTAAGTTTTATCCCCAGCAAACTTTACAAAAAGAGCAACTAAACAGGTATAGCCCTGCAGCTAATCGACTATTAATACGTTACTGTCAGCAAAGAGGGTGGAAATTACCCCCGTTATTTGTCTTACAAGAATCTGCTCCATTTGCCTATTCCTATGGACATTTGCCCCGCACCGCTAGGATTGTAGTTACTCAAGGACTCTTAGACCAACTAGAAAATGATGAGATAGCTGCAGTTTATGGAATGGAATTGGGACATATTACCTATGGTGATGTTGGATTAACCTCCCTTTACCTGTTGGTGACTCTACCGATTTATGGTTTGTACCAAATTATTTCCGGTTGGGGGGACTGGTTACCAAACAAAATTGGACGTTCCTTTTTAGGGGTTTTCGCCAATTTCTTTTACTGTATTTGGTATGTGTTGACTGGTACCAGTTTATGGTTTTCCCAGTTACGTCATTACTATAGCGATCGCCGCGCCGCAGAAATTACAGGTCACCCCAACGCTGCAATTCGTGCTTTACTTAAAATGGCAATTGGAATTGCTGGAGACATTGAAAAACAAGAAAAAACTAGTTATTTGCTAGAAAGCTTGAATTTACTTTTACCACTGGGACACAAACAAAGTTTATCTTTGGGGAGTACCGCACCCCACATTGCTCTCGAGTCCTATTTAATGTGGGAATATCTTAATCCCTATCGTTGGTGGTTTGCTGCTAATAGCAGTCATCCTCTCACAGGACATCGCATTCAACGCCTATGTCAAATTGCTCGTCAGTGGCGTTTGGAAACAGAGCTAAGTATAGAAAAACAACAACCATTGCAAATTCGACATCAGTCTTTTTTTATTGGTATGGCACCATGGTGGGGAATTCCTTTAGGCTTGGTATTAGGTTTTGGCATTTGGTTAGTGTGGCAAATTGCTTATACTGTTGAGGTTTTGAATCTAAA
The DNA here is from genome assembly GCF_001456025.1 of Mastigocoleus testarum BC008. Taxonomy (GTDB): domain Bacteria; phylum Cyanobacteriota; class Cyanobacteriia; order Cyanobacteriales; family Nostocaceae; genus Mastigocoleus; species Mastigocoleus testarum. The sequence continues at coordinate 150,449 of NZ_LMTZ01000066.1, read as the reverse complement.
GTGGATATATGATGATTGGAATTTCCTCTTAGGCTGTATTTTAATTGGTTTTAGCATTGGAACTTTAGTTAGAATCAACCAGTTCTTCCCTGAAATTAAACCCAATTCAGCCCAAACTAACGAAAATTTTATCGACGTTTTAAACAACCCAGCTTCGCTTCCAATCGATAGTAATGCTGTTTTACTTGCTGGGAAATTGCTTGGTCGTTGTGGTACCAGTAATTATTTAGGACAAGATTTGATTTTACAAACTAATAGAGGTTTGCTCCGATTACACCATATTTCCTGGTTGGGACAAGGAGTTAATCCTCAGGACTTTATCGGTCGACAAGTCATAGTTCGCGGTTGGTTGCGACGGGGTGCGACACCTTGGGTTGATATTCAAATATTAAAAACTCAAAGTGGTAAAAAGATTAATGGACTTCATCCGATATGGTCCATGATTTTTGCTTTCATCTTTACTGCTTTAGGTGCTTATATCTTTCTCAAAGGATAGCTTCGGGTTATTTCAATAACCCTAATTTACTTACAGTAGTCCATTCTCATTTAATCTCTCACGACTTTGCAGTTCTGGATTTTTAAAATTGCTTGGGACTATATATAAATAAAAGTTGCACATTATGCCTTGAAGTGTTAAGTTTATTAACAATAGTTTTAGATATATATATAATTTAGCTATCTCTGAGACTGTATACGCCAATAGTTGCTTTTAAATTCCCCAAACACAGCAGTGAATTTACCAGCCGATGGCTGGTTTTTGTTTCTGAAATATTAGATTTTGGACAAAATGTATTTTATAGTACAATATTTAAATTTCAAGCAACAAAATGTGTGAGTTGAACTAGCTGCAATTGGGATAGCGTGATATTGTAGGGAATGGTGTTTGATTCCCTGAATTAAGGTAGTTAAGTATTTTTTGGTAGTGAATGGAAGGCTTTTAAACTAAAAATTCATAGAATAAAGGTATTATGAGCGTTGTGCGCGCTTCTGCCTAAAACAAGCTCAATCCCATTAAAAAACTGTGTTGAAAAAGTTGGCAGTTGGGAGTAAAAGATATTGGTTTATGGCAATATTTATCAAAAGGCACGTAGCAACAGTCAAAGCCAATTTTGTTTTTACCTGTTTGTGTTTATTCAACCGTGGAGGTCTAGTAAATGTCTGTTCGCCTTTACATAGGCAATTTGCCGAAAGAAGTAATAGATAAGTCAGAGCTACAAGCAATTTTTGCCGAAGAAGGTAATGCAGTTACAACTAAACTGATTAAAGATCGTAAGACTGGAAAATGCCGTGGTTTTGGCTTTATTACAGTCAATAATGATGAGAAAGCTGACCAAATTATTGAAAAATATAATGGTCAGATGTTTAAAGAAACTGCGATTAAAGTCGAAAAGGCACTACCTCGTAGCAAAGGAGAGGAAAACAACGAGGAACAAGCTGCAAAAGCATCGAGTGGTGCTGGTAGCCCTCAAAAAGAAGGTAAGAAAGGGAAGAAATCTCGTCGTAATTCACCAAAAGAGACTTCTTCATCTAGTCATGATTCCGATGCAGTTCGTCCAGACCCTCGCTGGGCTGCAGAACTAGAAAAACTCAAGGAGATGTTAGCTGCACAAGCAACAAATTAATTTGTTTTCTTGGGGTATTAAAAATTAAAAATCAAAGTATTTTCTGTCTTTGATTTTTAATTTTTAATTTAATAGTTAAAAACGAATGAAAAATTTAAATATTTACCTACTTCTGATTATTTACTTCTGATTATTTAATAGATGTCTAGTCTCAGTTCATAAATTACTGATGCATAGATATATCTATTGTCTAAAATGTTACTTTTATATTTCCAAATAAGAGAATTTTTCGTCAAAGGCGATCTAAAAATATCTATCTTATATAAGGTTTACAGGTATATATCATTTTTTCTTGATATAAAAATCCAATAATTTGTTTTTTAAAGTATATGTGATGCTTGAGTGCTGCCTTTAAAGTTAACGGGAGTGCTGTAAAGCTGATAGAGTCAGAACTTATGAACCCCAAATATATCATTTTGGTTCAAACTGGAATTTTCTGAATAGACATTTTTCGGAGATTGGTGTGTGGGCTTTTTTCGTTCAATGCCACACCACCATATAATTTCTTCTTACAAGCTTGATATTTAAAATTTATAATTTGGCTAACATCTCTTCTTGGGTGGTGCGATAAATGCCTAAGAGGCGTTCCGCGTTCGCTGAAAGCGTCTCGAAGTGATCGAGAAGAGGTTTTGGCATATGTTTTCATATGCTACTTCGTTAAGGAACCGTATTCACATATCATCTTTAGCTTCTGAAAAGCGGAAAAATTTAAGACATTTCAGTTGTCATGATAATTATAAATGAGAAACCTGCTGTTGAGAATTTAAGCTAATGTATGATTTGTTGCTAATTAAAACACGATAAATAGAGCGTAAATTTTATACACTAGGGCCAAGAGGTAATTAATCATATTATTTATCAAAACTATTAAGGTATTATGTTAAAAAAATATAAATTTTTATAAAGACATCAAGTAATCATTTTATGAGTACAAATCAAGTAAGTGATAACACTATTTTAAAAGTTGCTTTTTAGACTTTAAATATTTTTTGTTTAAATGTATAAAAAAACAATAAAAGTATCAATTAGATATATAGTTCGATATCCCCACAAGTAATAATGATTAGACTTTACAAGTATTTTTGAGATTAAGATGGAAATAAAAGTTGAGCAAAATTATTGGATTAGAAGTATAATTTGCATCTTTTAATATAGTTAACACATAAGTTATTAAAGTAACGAAAATGTAAATTTATTAGACGTTTTAAATTAAAATAAATATTACTTAGAACAAATAGACAACTGAGGTTGAACGGCAAAGGTGAAACTTTGGCGCTAGTTTAAACCTCTTTAAATCGAGGATCGGAAGGCTATGAACTCCAGAACGGAAGAACGTATCGTCTTGATTTCAGTTCACGGAGATCCTGCAATTGAGGTAGGAAAAGAAGAAGCAGGAGGACAAAATGTTTACGTCCGTCACGTGGGTGAAGCACTGGCGAAACTAGGGTGGAAAGTTGATATGTTTACCCGTAAAGTAAATGCACAACAAGATGATATTGTTGAGCATACAGAGAATTGCCGAACTATTCGTTTGAAGGCTGGTCCGACAGATTTTGTTCCACGAGATGATATTTTTGATTACCTACCTGAATTTGTGGATAATTTGCTGAAATTTCAGCAAGAAAATGATTTTACATATCCCCTAATTCATACCAATTACTGGTTATCTGCTTGGGTTGGGATGCAATTGAAACAAATTCAGGGAAGTCAGCAAATTCATACATATCATTCTTTAGGGGCAGTAAAGTACAATACTGTTAATAAAGTCCCCCTAATTGCCAATACTCGCTTGGAAGTAGAAAAAAATGTATTAGAGACAGCTGAGAGAATAGTGGCTACTTCTCCTCAAGAAGAAGAACACATGCGTTCTTGGGTCTCAAGTGAAGGTCAAATTGATATTATTCCTTGCGGTACAGATATTGAACGTTTTGGTGGTGTTGATAAAGCAGCAGCAAGAGCTAAATTGAGAAGTAAAGCTCAAACTGTAGGTAATGAACTGAAATTTAGCCTCGATGAAGAAATAGTTATGTATGTAGGACGTTTCGACCGCCGAAAAGGTATAGAAACTTTAGTACGGGCGATACGAAAATCTAATTTATTTAACTCACCCAATCTCAAATTAATTATTGCTGGTGGTAGTCGTCCCGGTCAAAGTGATGGTAGAGAACGGGAACGAATAGAAAATATTGTTGATGAGTTGGGGATGAGACAGGTGACATGTTTCCCCGGTCGTTTGAGCCAGGAAGATTTACCATTGTATTACGCTGCAGCTGATGTATGCGTTGTTCCGAGTCATTACGAACCTTTTGGTCTAGTTGCAATTGAAGCAATGGCGAGTGGGACACCTGTTGTCGCAAGTGATGTGGGAGGATTACAGTTTACTGTTGTTCCCGAAGAAACAGGTTTATTAGCTCCACCCAAAGATGTGGAAGCTTTTTGTAGCGCAATTGATCGTATTATTTCTGATTCGCAATGGCGAGATAAGTTGGGTCAAGCAGGAAGAAAGCGAGTTGAGACTAAGTTTAGTTGGAATGGTGTAGCGCATCAGTTGAGTGACCTTTACACAGAAATCTCAAACATAACACCGGCAGATGCTCCAAGTTTAATTGAGAAGTAAAATAAAAAACTGAATAATCCAAAAATCGGTAATGGCTAAAAGGCAAAGCTAAGAACTGCTTTTTACCTTTTACCGTTTACTTTTGATATTTTAGATTTTTGATGTTTTAGATCTTATTACAGGATAAAAATTGTAGAGTGTGAATAAAAGAAGCCATTTTTTCATCAATATTTAGAAGAATGGAAGGAAGATAGTCAAAACCATAACAAAAAATGCTTTTGGCTCTATGATCGTGCTTTTTGATCGTTAGAGGTTTATGTTAGTGCAACCATTTACCAATTAGGACAGCCCAATATAATGTAATAGTAAGGACGGCAAGTAGTTTACTCAAACGCTTTGAATCCTGAAAGTGAGTAGATTCCAGGCAAAACCTCCTGATTTTAAAAATGCCGAATAATATTTCGATTAGATATAAATTATATTAAAAAAGATGAATTTATCTGGTCAACAATATAGGAAATTAATGGATGCTTTAATGGATGCTTTTCCTGATAAGGCATCACTGGAAAAAATGTTATATTTTGAATTAGATAAAAGTCTAGATATAATTGTAGGTGGTAGTAATTTACAAGATATTGTCTTTAATTTAATCAAAGTATCAAAAGCTGAGAATTGGATTGAAGATTTAATTAATACCGCACGTAAGTCAAATCCTGGAAATCCAAGTTTAAAAGCTATTGGTGAAGAATTGTTAGCAAATCATCATCAAGAAATACTATCTGTCCCTTCTCCTAAGACTCCAATTCAACAAAGTACTCAGCAACAAAAAATCCTAATTTTAGCAGCAATTCCCCACGGACTCCGCTTGGATAAAGAAATTAGAGAAATTGAGGATGCTATCCGCAGAGCAAATAAACGGGATTTATTTGACATTAGGACAAGAACTGCTGTCCGTCCTCAAGATATTCGTAGAGCTATTGCAGAAGAACAGCCTCAAATTGTTCATTTTTGTGGACATTGCTTGGAAGATGGCATATTACTGTTAGAAGATGAAGTGGGAAATAATAAGCCTGTTTCACCAAAAGCTTTGACATCTCTGTTTAAATTGCATCTTGATTATGTGAAATGTGTTTTGCTTAATGCTTGTTATTCAGAAAAACCTGCTGAAGCAATTAGCAAGTATATCGATTATGTAATTGGTATGAATAATTCAATCAAAGAAAGAGTAGCGATTGAGTTCGCTAGAGGATTTTATGATGGGTTGAGTTACAAAAATTCAGGTAATAAAGATGTGTTTCAAAGAGCCTTTGATGAAGCCATAGTTGCGATTGAAATGGAAAATATTTCACAAGGAGTGATACCAGTTTTAAAAAAAAAGTCTTAAATGAGTTCACTATAGAGAAGCTACTAATTACTGAAACTCAAAATACCTGGAAAAATGAACTTAGTAGCGAACACAATATCGACTATACATATCTTCAAGATTTACTGAAAGCTGAACAATGGAAAGAAGCGGATCGGGAAACTCTTGCTGTTATGCTGAAAGCAGCCGATAGAGAGAAGCAAGGGTGGTTTAATAATGAATCCATCGATAATTTCCCCTGTAACGATCTCCGTACTATAAATCAACTTTGGATACAAAATAGTAATAGGCGCTTCGGGTTTAGCGTGCAAAAGCGCATTTGGGAAAGTGTTGGGAGAGACTATGAAAAGTTTGGTGAGCAGGTTGGCTGGCGAAAAGGAATGTTGACTAAACAGTGGTTGTATTATCGAGAAATTACTTTTAATATTAATGCCCCTTTAGGGCACCTTCCAACTTTTATGGCTCCTAATATCTCAAGTTGCTGGGGACCTTTTGCCAGACTCGTGTTGAGACCACTAGGTTTCTTCTCACGCGAAGACTTATAAGCTACATTCTGTACTATAACCCAAATTCTGTACCCGAACTTTCACAAAAGGGTTTTTAGTGATTATTTTTTCGATAATAAAGAGTTAAAAAATACCTTGATTACCTACAATATCCTATTATTTATGGTCTGCTGAAAAAGTAATAAAAAATCAGATAATTACCTTTTCTACATGTCGTGAAAAGTCAGTAATTAAAGGGGTCTACTGTGGTTGGAATGTCTAATGGAACATGCGTCTGATTTGTAACAGTTTTAGAAGATTCTGGTTTATTCTGCTCAAATATATCTGAGATTACTCGTGTAACAACATGATTACCATTAGGTAAAGTGGCAGCAAAAATTTTACTTTTCAATTGAAACTTAATTCGGTTTCTGAGTGGATAACTACTTAAAAGTTTTTCTAAAGTAGACAGAAACTTGCTCATATCTAATCGTTCATTAGGATCGAAACGCAGACAACTCTGAAGAAATTGTTTCCATTCTATGGTTCCTTCTTTATTTAAAGTGTGTCTTCGTAAAGGTATATGCACAATGGGATTGTAAAATACATCAATTTCAGTATTATAACTTCCATAAAATCCAGGTATCATAAGTTTACGCACCTCACCAAGTAAATAACCACCTGTAATATCAGTCATTATCCTAGCCAATGAGTAAACATCAGATTTGAATGAAATAGGATCGCCCATAATTACTTCTGGAGCAGACCAATTTGGTGTCCAACCTGGAGCAATTTCACCTTCAGCTATATCAAACCCATCTATAATTATTGGTCCATCACTAGACAGTAATATATTAGAGGGCTTAATATCCGCATGTACTAATACTTTCTGTTTATGATAATCCTCAATAGATTGAGCTATCTTGAGAAATAAATTGCCTACCGATTGCCGAGCTAAGTAAAAATCTATCTCTTTTACGAATTCGCCATAATCGGAAAAATATTCCATAGCATTGTATGTGAGATACTCTTCAAGAAAGCTAATTGGTTTAATCGTAATATTCTTATCTTCTATACTTAATGCGGATTTGAAGTGAGACTTTGGAAGGTTTATTTCTAATGGGTCGGCAATAGAATTTATACTGGGTTTGAAGAAAACATCCGGAAGGTTTACTTCAAGTGACTCTAAAATAAAAGGATGCCATTCTACCCATTTACCATTTTGTTTACCTACAGAATATAACTTATTGTCATTGAGAGATATTCCGAGAAATCGATTTAAGCCTCCCACAGATTCCAAATTTCCATATTCTTCAACTTTTTCCGCTTTATTTACTTTATCAATAACTTCTGGGTTAGTAATAATATCTCTGTCGTATAGTTCTTCTTCTTGATATAGGGTTGAATCTGATTCAGAAATCAGACTGCTTCTCGTTTTTATTCTTTTATTTGATAAAGAACAGCTATCAACTATGCGAAAAAACAAAGATTCAAAAAGATTAGATAAATTATTTTGACTAACAAACAATTCTTCCGATTGACCATTTTTCATATGTACAGTATATATTCGTTTTTGCTTGCTAAGTGATACAAGCAGTTCATTAAAAATAGCATCCGGAAATTCTACTGTTAAATCTGGTTTACTAATATGAAGTTTGTCATAAAAATTATTTAATCCATTGGAACGATTAATCTCAAGGAGAAAAAGTAATTTATCTTCTGCTCTTCCAAGTAAAATGTTTATATCAGGAAGTTGAGTAATTTCAGTATGTAGAGATATCTCTTTAAGAGAAACATAATCCGGAAATTTTATCAGCTTAATGCCAGTATGTTTATTTACAAAATCAACTATGGCTTCAGTTACAAGCCCTGCTAAATTATCAGGGCTTGAAAAAATCTTAACCGATTGAGCTTCCTTGATTCTAGCTTTGAATTTTTTCAGCTTCTCCCTGTGCTCAAAATCGAATAGTGCCGGAGGCCAGGCATAAGAATCATCAATAATGAAAGGAAGAATGGGGATATTATTTTTTACTGCTGTATTGTATACAACTTCAATGGCACTATACTCCATATCCTTTGGAATATACCCGTATTTATGTGCAATAATTATTATGAGTAAGTCTGCTTTTTTTACTCTATCTGTGAAGTTTCCATGAGAATAATATTCGTCTTTTGGCCAGTAGAATTCATCATCACTGAAGGAAACTAATGAGTTTATAGAATTCAATATAGCCGTCTTATGTTTATGTAAATCTTGAAAAGTTGATGAAACGAAAATACGTAAATTTTTAAACGTACCTATTTGATCTTGAAACATTAAAAAACCTTTCTAAGCTATTGAATTTTCATTTGTTAATATCTTATGTAAGGCGATGTGAAAATTTTCAAAAACAAAAGTATCACCCTATGTTTACTTGAGATATTACGATCATTGTAGGACTCCTATTTCGATACCCCCTGAGATATCCCTCTTCTATCATTTTTCAGGTATTCTGAATAAATAAAAAAAATGAATAAAAAAAATTCTACAAGGTAAGTCGAGCAATGGATATAGAGCTATAAATCCTTAAACATTTGCCAAGAGATTCTCACTCGACAGTCTCGGTGATAGACGAATATTAGTGATTAAGAGTTATTTCTATGAAATCCTTTTCCTGTTTACTTTTGTAAGTTTTTGTCCTGTACTGAGATTTTAGATATTGACTTCAGTTGCAGCAAAAAAATTATATATGTCAACTAAAAAGCCGTGGGTTAGCTTACTTCAAAGTTATACTAAACATTAAAACTTGTAATTATATGAGCGATCGTCGTGCAGACTTTTGACTATACAACTCTCAAAGCTGTTTGCAGCGATATTCGCGATCGCTGGCTTCCATCACGTTTAGAACAGGTTCACCAACGTGATAAATATACTATTGCAATTGCGTTGCGTACTCTCAAAGGGCGAAGTTGGCTAGATATTTCTCGCCATCCTCAAGCTGCGAGAATTTGTATTGGCGAACCACCACCACGAAAACCAGACACTTTTACTTTTAGTCAACAATTGGTACATCAACTAGGTGGTTTGGCATTAATAGAAATAGAAACTATTGCTCCTTGGGAGCGGGCGATTGATTTAAGATTTGCTCGTCGTCCCGATGAGAGTCCACTGTATCACCTATATGTGGAAATTATGGGTAAGTACAGTAACATGGTTCTTACCGATGCAAACAATCAAATTATTACTGTTGCCCATCAAATCAGTCAACAAAAATCTAGCGTCCGTTCCGTACTCACAGGACAATTATATGAAGCTCCACCTGCTTTAACTAACAGTATTCCCAGTTTAAGTGAGCCTTTTGAGCGTTGGTGGGAACGAGTAAGTTTAGTACCAGGAAGTATTAAACGTCAATTACTTAAGACTTATCGCGGGATATCGCCATCACTACTTGAGTCAATGTTGCAAGTATCGGAGATTAATCCTCAAACTCATACTGATAAGTTAACATCCCAGGAATGGCAAAAGCTTTTTCAAACTTGGCGAGTTTGGTTGCAATCTTTGGAGCAAGAAAGCTTTAATCCGGCTTTGACAAAAACTGGATATACAGTTCTTGGTTGGGGTGGAGTTGAACCCGTTCAAGATATCCAAGTATTGATCGACAAATACTATACGGAAAAACTCAATCAACAAGCTTTTTCCCAACTGCAACATCAATTAAATCAGAAAATCAACAATTTTTTGACCAAACTGCGTGTGAAGGCGCAAAACTTTGAGGAACGTTTGCAGCAATCCGATCGAGCAGATGAATATCGTCAAAAAGCTGATTTATTAATGGCTCATCTGCATGAGTGGAAACCGGGAATTCAAAAGATGGTTCTACCTAACTTTGAAAACGGGGAACCAGTGAAGATAAAGCTTGAACCCGATAAAAATGCTGTTCAAAATGCCCAAGGTCTTTATAAAAAACACCAAAAACTTAAACGTGCTCGCTTTGCAGTTGAACCTTTACTTTTAGAAGTCAAGGATGAAATTAATTATTTAGAGCAAGTTGAAGCATCTATTTCTCAAATAAATAATTACCAAAGTACGGAAGATTTACAAGCTTTGGAAGAGATTCGTGAAGAGTTAGTGGGACAAAAATATTTAGAAGATACAGAATATCGTCGTCGCAGTTCTACTCAAACAGCTAGTACCAATTTTCATCAATACCACACTCCAGGCGGTTTTGAAGTTTTAATTGGTCGTAACAACCGCCAAAACGATCAACTTTCATTCAAGATAGCAGGTGATTACGATCTGTGGTTCCACGCTCAGGAAATTCCTGGAAGTCATGTACTACTTAGATTGGAGGCTGGAACTACACCAAAGTCAGAAGATTTACAATTTGTTGCAAATCTCGCAGCTTATCACAGTCGCAGTCGTCAAAGTAAACAAGTTCCAGTGGTTTACACCCAGCCAAAATATGTTTATAAGCCTAAAGGTGCGAAACCGGGAATTGCGATTTATAAACAAGAGCAGGTTATTTGGGGTAAACCGTATTTAGTTGAGGGAGATTAGGGTGAGCCCGCGCCTTACGGCGTTAGCATAGCGTGGCGTTAGCCATATGGGTATTAGGGATTGGGGATAGCACTGCGTGCCGCCGCAAGCGGCATATGGGGATTGGGGATTGGGGTGAGTCCGCGCCTTACAGCGAGTGGAGATTGATACCAAATCCGATTTTTAAAACCCCTTTATATTTTTTGGGATTTCCCCCCACACTTCCCACACCTCCCACACTTCCCTCTCTCATTCTGAAAAGGGGTAATTAATCCGGATTTAGTATGAGATACCAATTACCAGCGCTCGCAATTGCTGCAACTAAATTCTGCTCGGCGCAAACTCACCCAATCACCAGTCGCCAGTACCCAATTGCCAATCTAAAACCCCCTATCCTAAGTAAATTCTTCTTAAAGATAGAGGTTGATTTAGTTTCTCTTATCTTTTTTTGATAAATTTTCACTAAAAATCTGTGTTGCCTGTTACAATATTGTTAAGAAACATTACCCGATGCGTTTTGGGAACGCGCCGGATAAGGTTTAACTCTTTTGAGAAGACAACGTTAAGAAAAGGTTATTTTACGGACCAGCTGTGGTAGGCTGGTCTTTCTTTATTCCTCTGAGGACAAAGTATTTATTTCTTGACTTGAGACTGAAAATTACTTTCTCTTCTCCAATCAAGAGTCAAGGAAGTAAAATTCTAGATCTTGATAAATTAATGTCAGAAATAAAATGCCAAAAATAATTTCAGATTGTGTAATTTCAGATTTTGTAATTTCAGATTTTGAGTTGCTGATTAGAAAGTAAAGGTTGTTCTGAAAGTTCCAATTACAATATCGTCGTTGTTGCTGTTGTGGTCAGGGGCTGTGAGCCAGATGACTCCTGGTGTTACACTAATGTTGTCATTAACTTTGTACTGATAGAATGCCTCAATGTGATAAGAGGTATCGCGATCCTCATTTAAACCATCAATACTTGAATCGGTAACTTTTGGTTCCATACCGAATATTATACCACCTAAGTTGCCTTTTTTGCCTAAATCTGGTAAGCCAAGGGTTACAGCCCAATTCCAGACATCCGCTTGACCGCGATCGGGGAAGGCTGCAGATGTTGAAAGATTGCGTACATTTGAATAACCAGCCCAACCGCCTAATACTAGGTTTTTACTCAGACCTAAAGAAGCTTGAACGCCATAAGAATTACTCGAGTATGGAGTATCTGCAAGATTAGTTGCATTGTCTATAGGTGATGTAACGTTTAAAGTCGCTGCATTACTTCCTGCACCTCCAAATTGGTTGTAGGAATTAATGTAGGTTAAACCAACTTTGAAGCGGTCGCTAGGCTCTAGGGTAAGTTGCGCCAATGCTCCATAAGACCCTTGAAATAAACCATTATCAGTACTTGGATCGCTAGCAGAACCCGCTAAGTAAGCCAAACTTAAAGATAAGCCCTTACCAAATTCCTGAGTAACGCCAACACCAGAACCATCCATTGCTCCATAAATTGGGTTACGAGTACCGAAGGTAGATAAAGCACCTTCTGTACCGTCACCGTCAAATAGGTTAACTGTATCGACTACATCATCTGCTGCACCAGCATTGGCGATGGCAATAACGTTAGTTTTTTTAGTCAGCGGAAAACTGTACCATAAAGCATCTAAAGCTGCATCATTGTCTCCTGTATCGCCAGCAAAGGCTAACCCACCTTCTGGAGTACCCAGATCGGGGGCAACAATATTATTAGTTTGGATTCGAGTGTAAAGGGTATCTTTACCAGTGAAACTGCTAACGAAGTTAATTCGCGCTCTAGCTCCTAGGGCTGTATTATCATCATTTGTGTTTCCTTCAAACACATCAGTTATACCCACAACCAATTCTCCTTCGAGTTTGGATGTAGTTGAAAACTGATTTGCTTCTAGTTCTGCTGTACGTGCTTCAACCGCATCTACACGACCGCGTAATGTTGCTAACTCTGCTGAAAATTCTTCTTGTAATCTTTCCAGAGCAACAATATCTTCCTTACTAACTGCATCAGCAGTAGCAGTTGCAATTAATTCATTTACTCGGTCGAGACAAGCATTTAATCCTGCGGCAAATTCGTATCTTGTCAATGCTCTATTTCCGCGATAAGTGCTGTTGGGATATCCTGCGATACAGCCATAACGTTCTACCAAGGATTGTAGTGATTGAAATGCCCAATCCGTTGGTTGTACGTCTGATAGTTGAGATACGGAGGTAACTTGTGCCATGAGTCGATCTTGTTTGGCACTTTCAATGTGAACTTCTGGATTGACGATCACAGAATTTGACTCTGTTTGAGATTCTGTTGCAGCAGATATTTCATTTGCTGATGCTATAGTCCCAAAATTCGCGATCGCTGCAAAAATTGCTGAACTAGTAAGCAAAGATTGCCAAACTTTTTTCATATTTTTATTCCTCACACTGAATATTAGCTGTATGACAAAATACTCTCTACAGCCATGATTTTATTGAGAAATATTATTAATCCAATCAGTGTAAAAAGCAATGTTTTTAACGACAATCTTATAAAAATAGTAGTTATTTGTTAATCTAAGCTGTAAATTTATTTACGCGTATTTAAAGTAATATTTCTATTGAATAATGCTTAAATTAATTATGCAAATGTATTTTTGCTTGAAATTTGAGCAATACTTATTTTTGTATGATAAAACAGTTACAGAACAAAAACAAAATATTTAAAGTAACAAGCTACTTTTATTAAGCTTAACTGTATTGATATTAGCTTGCATTAATTTGGTTAGATATAATTTTTTTATTACATATATTTTGGGTTGGATAAAGTAATTTATTTGATGTAATGAATTGTGCTCCAAAATAATTCTCGTCTCAAAATCTTGAATCTAAAAAAAAATTTCGCTAAAGCTTGCAAAATTCTGTGACCTTTGCTATTGTTAATAATCGTAAATTCAAATACGTCCGCCGGGATAGCTCAGTTGGTAGAGCAGAGGACTGAAAATCCTCGTGTCACGAGTTCAAGTCTCGTTCCTGGCATACATAAATCCTTGAAACTGGTTTTAGTTTCAAGGATTTTTATTACAGTAATAATATCGAAACAAAAATATAGCCTTCGTTGCGTAGAATTGCGAAATCACACCTCAAGCCTGACACCCTAATAGTCGCTGACTTGTTCTTGCAAAAACTTATCGAAGATGAATCGATCAGGGAGAGAAGGTTGTGCTCCCGGCTTGGTAGTAGCTAAAGCACCTGCTGCAGCGCCCCAAACCACTGCTTTTTTTAAAGATTTTCCCTCGGCTAATGCTGTGGCAAAACCAGCATTGAAAGCATCACCAGCAGCAGTTGTATCAACAGCTGAAACGGGAAATGCAGGAAGAAAAAATCTTTGGTCGGGGGTCGCACAATAAACTCCTCGCTCGCCAAGTTTTATCAGTAGGCATTTCAAATTAACATTGTTGAACTTATTGGTACCCCTGGTCATCTTTTGTAATAACAGATCTGCTGCTCTGTGGGCTGACTCTTCCCCATCAACAGTAAAACCTACTAACTGTCCGGCTTCTACTTCATTCGGAGTCATAATATTCACCAGGGATAAGAGTTCTTCAGGAATATCAGATCGTGCTGGTGCTGGGTCAAGAATGACAGTTACACCCCTGTCTCGAGCTGCTTTTGCTGCTGCTAAAACTGCAGGAATAGGAATTTCCAATTGCAGTAAAAGCGCTTGTGCTGTTGGTAATAAACGGGATAATCGTTCGACATCATCCAGATCTACCCTTCCATTTGCACCTGGTATGACAATGATTTGATTTTCACCCGCATCGTCAACAGTAATAATTGCAACGCCAGAATTAACGGTTTCATCGACAAAGACATTTTCAGTTTCCACACCAGCAGCTTGTAAATTCGCAATCAGCTCGTTACCAAAACTTTGAGCGCCAACACGTCCCACCATGTGGGTTGGAATTCCCAAACGCGCGATCGCAACAGCCTGATTTGCTCCTTTACCTCCGGATACACTAAAAAAATCTCGTCCTAGCAACGTTTCTCCTGCTAGTGGTAACCGAGGTGCTGTCGCCACTAAGTCTTTATTTATGCTGCCAAAGACGATAATGCTCATAAACTTATTAAAAATAGCGAACCAGCGAAATAATATGCCATCAGATAAGTCCGATGCAAAGCGATAGTAAAGATTTACTTGTTTTTAAACACATCTACTTTCGATTGCTCAAAATTTCACAAGCTCCTGTTGTTTTGAAAACAGGTATAGAGTGTATTGCAAAGTTTTAAGGTAAATATTCACAAATAAATTTTATAGTCGATGTTATCTTTGACTACAAAATTTACAACTATATATCGCATATGGTGAGGTCTATGAAGAAGAGTTTATTTGCTGGTGGAATAATTTGCTTGCTACTAGGGACTGGAATCAAGTATGTACAAACCCCCGCACACGCACAACCAAGAGCAGAACAAAAATCACCAAACGTATCTACAGATACAGAAAATTCTGAACAACCCCAACTAAAAAGTCCCCAAGCATCTAAAGTTAAATTACTCAATCGTGGTGCAGAACCCAGACAAAAATTGCGCTTTCAACCTGTCGCTGGTAGCAAACAGCAGTCAGTGATGATGACAAAAACCAATATGAAAATGTCACTTGATGGAAAGCCAGTACCAGCTTTTAATATTCCTGCTACTGAAGTAACCGTTAATACTGTTGTTAATAAGGTGGAACCGAATGGAGATATTAGCTACGATTTCTCCTATTCAGACATAGATGTCATTAAAGACCCCAATGTCCAACCACAAATACTTGAAGCAATGCGAAAACAGTTTGCACAACTTAAGGGAATGAAGGGTTCTGGAGTGATGGATAATCGTGGTAATCCCAAAAAATTTAACTTGGTTGCATCTGATATTAAAGATCCAATGCTCAAACAGATGATGCAACAAGTCAGTAATTCCCTCAGTAAAGTATCTTCTCCTGTTCCTCAAGAAGCTGTGGGTAAAGGAGCTGAATGGGTCGTAACCAATAAGGTTGGTTTTAGCGGTATAAATATCATCCAAACACAAACATACAAACTATTGGATATTAAAGATGGTGTTGCAACTCTCCAGGCTAAAGTTGACCAACAAGCCCAAGCAATGCAAAAAGTGACTTTACCAGGACTACCACCCAGCGCCGCACTAACTCTTCAATCTTATAAAGGTAATGGAGAGGGAAAATACCAAATAATGCTCGATAAATTAATGCCGATTACTTCTAATATCTCTGTTGCTTCTAATGTGAATTGGAAAGGTAAATTTACCTCTAAACAAGAAGATACAAATATGAATCAAGAAGTTTTGGTAAATGTAAATATGAAGTCAAAATAAAAATTCTTCTTCTTTACATACCTAGAAAATATCACCAATAAGAGATAAGAACAGCCAAGAATGCAAATAATTCTTGGCTAAATTTCTATTTGTTTGTTTTTCCATTGAACTGAATAGTTGTAATTTTACTGGTATTAATACAAATCTCAAATAGGTAGATTTTATCTACTATAATTGATATTATTTTTATCTTGAAATTAACTCTTCAAGAGTAGAGAATAATTAATTTTATTATGTAGTAATTATGGCATTTATATCATCGTCATGAATTGTATTTTATTAACCTTGCTGTAATACTAAATACTATGAATAATATTTCTTCAGGCATACTATATAATAGAAATTTATTATATGTTACAAGTATCTATAGTTATGTGTAAAATTAGTGTATTTTGTCTTTGCAAAAGATATTTATTTTGGTTTATATAATCTCTAATTATACTCTAAAAAATGGGTTTTTATTTTACCTAAAACCAATACAAAATAAAAGTATCTTTCCAAAACACGTTTAGTAGAAATCACACTTTTGTATACTAAACTTTTGTATACTAAGCTGAATAAGAATATATCATTCAACTTTAATTCAACTTTAAAACTAGAAGGTAATTATTAACCATGCCTTTTCGGATTTTGAGCTTAGATGGCGGTGGTATTAGAGGGGTCGTAACAGCACAAATACTCTCATTAATTGAAAGGCAAATTGAGCAACCATTAAATGAGTATTTTGATTTAATTGCAGGAACTTCTACAGGTTCTATTTTAGCTGCAGCTATAGCTACAGGGATTAGAAGCGAAAAAATAGTAGAATTCTACAAAGAGAACAGTTCACTAATATTTCCTTACCAGAGTCGCTTTTCACTTAAAAGAATAAAATTAATTTTTAAGCATGGAGTATCAGCACCCAAGTACTCAGATCGAGGTTTAACTCAAGTATTAAAAAGTGTTTTTGGCGATAAAACTATTTTTGATATCCCTTCACCATTATTATTAATAGTTGCTTACGATACGATTGAAAGAAAGCCAATTGTTTTTAAAAGTTGGCGTCAAGATAAAGGTTATGGGAATATTCCCTTATGGGAGACTTGTGTTTCTTCTGCCTCTGCACCAACATATTTTCCCGCACATAAATTAGAAAAAATAATAAATGGTCAAGTTTACAAAGCATCGATAGATAACATCTATTTAGATGAAGATGCTTCATGTACAAATAATATATATAACAATACATTACTGAAAATTATTAGTGGTCCTGGAAGTGGTCAAACTCGTAAAATCAAGAAATATATAGGGCGTCCCAGAAAAGCTATTTTAGATAAAGCCTGGAAGCAAATACCCACTCAAAATTCTATATATTCAATTAAAACGATTTATTCAGCAATTGATGGTGGTGTAACAGCAAACAATCCATCTGCATGTGCTGTAGCAGAAGCTTTGAGATTGGGTCATTCCTTAGAAAACATTACTGTACTTTCTTTAGGTACTGGGGATAGAACGCGAATCATCCCTTTTGAAAAAGCTCATCATTGGGGTTTAATACAATGGGCACAACCATTAATAGGTGTAGCATTAGATGGATCGGCAGATGTATGCGAATATATAACCGATCAAATGGTTCGCTCCAGACTATTACGTTTACAATTTAAATTAGATCGAGAGTTAACTGGTAAACGATTGAGTGATGATATTGATGATGTTAGTAAAGAAAATATAAATAATTTGATCGAAGCTGCAGAAGTATACCTCCGACAACCAAATGTAGAGAAGTCGTTAAAAGAATTCTTAGAAAAAAATAAATAGCTAATTATATATCAATGATCGATTAGTAATTACTAATTCCCAATTCCTAATCAAAAATCACCTTAAAATATCACCAGACTCCACATCAAACCAATGAATATTTTGGGGAGGTAATACTAGTTTTATTTCCTTACTATCCCAACTTTGATCTGTTGGTAATAACGCACGAATTGTTAATGCTGGAGAATGAGAACTTTTTACATGGATGCTTACTAAGTTGTGCATTCCCAAGTTTTCCACTAGAAAAACCTTTCCTTGAATTATCTGTTTGTCATCATCGGAAGTTACTAAACGAACATTTTCTGGACGAATACCCAGAACAATTTCTGATGGTACGGTAGGGATATCTGGTAATTGAATCTGAAAATCACCCAGCATTGCACTGCGACCTTTACAGGGTAGATTTAGTAAATTCATTTGCGGACTACCGACAAAACCAGCAACAAATAAATTAGCTGGATGATTGTAAATTCGTTCAGGTGGATCCAATTGTTGGATATAACCATTATTCAGAATTGCGACCTTAGAAGACAAAGTCATTGCTTCTGTTTGGTCGTGGGTTACATAAACCACTGGTGCTTTTTCCCTTGCAAATATTTGTTTGAGATCTGCACGAACTCTTTCTCTAAGTAGTGCATCTAAGTTACTCAATGGTTCATCCAGCAAATATACTTCAGCACGCCGTACTAATGCTCGACCAACTGCGACTCGTTGTCTTTGTCCTCCTGATAATTGACCTGGTTTGCGATGTAGTAATTCTTTTAAACCAAGAAGTTCCACAACATTTGCTACGCGTTGTTGAATTTCAGCCCGAGGAACTTTTTTTAGCTTCAGTCCAGATGATAGATTTTCATGTACCGTCATATGAGGATAAAGAGCATAACTTTGAAAAACCATCGCCATGTTGCGATCGCCAGGTCTTTTAAAAGTAATATCTTCACCTCCCAGAATGACTTTACCGCGAGTTGGTTCTTCTAAACCCGCAATCATTCGTAGAGTGGTAGATTTTCCACAACCACTTGGACCCAATAAAGTAAGGAATTCATTATCATCAACCATCAAACTAACGTCTTTTACTGGGATAATTTTTGATGTGTAAGTCTTATTTAAGTTTCTCAATTCAAGTTTAGACATTTTGAAATTGGTAATCGTTAATGGGTAACAGGTAATTGGTAATTGGTAATTGGTAATTGGTAACAGGTAATTGATAATTGGTAATTGGTAATTGGTAATTGGTAACAGGTAATTGATAATTGGTAATTGGTAATTGGTAATTGGTAATTGGTAACTGTAGCCCGTAAGGGCGTGGCGTTAGCCATAAACTGATAAATTAACCCTTAACAGCTCCAGCGGTAAGACCTTGAACAATTTTTCGTTGGAAAAATAATACCAATACAACTAAAGGAAAAGTTCCCACAACTGTTGCTGCGGCGATAGAACCATAAGGTATTTCATAACTGGATGCACCACCCAATTGTGCTGCAGCGATGGGAATAGTTTTCATGCTTTCCCGAGTAATAAATGTTAGAGCAAAAATAAACTCATTCCAAGCAAAAATAAATGTCAAAATTCCTGTTGTTACTAACGCTGGAACAGTCATTGGTAGCAAAATATAAACTAACATTTGCACCGTGTTGTAACCATCAATTCGTGCTGAATCTTCTAAGTCTTTAGGAAGTTGTTCAAAAAAGCTACGTAAAACTAAAATTGTGAGTGGCAAATTAATTGCTGTATAGGGAATAATTAATGCCAAATAATTATTACCCAAATGTAGCCATTGAATGATTTCTAATAAGCCTAAGAATAATAAAATGCCAGGGAACAAAGTTACAATTAAAATAGCAGCCAAAATAACTTTGCCACCCCATGGACGTAAACGAGCTAATGCATAAGCCGCAGGTGCTCCTACAGCTAATGCAAAGGCTGTTGAAACAAAAGAAATAAGGGCACTATTTAGTATATAAAGCCAAAAAGGACGCCTACTAAATAAATCAATATAATGTTTCCAAGTTAAACTCAGAGTAAAATAAGCCGTAGGAACTTCTTCTATAGCTTCTTTAGTTTTAAATGAAGTCAATAATTGCCACATTACAGGAGCAAGGCAAAAAATAGTAATTAGAACCACGGCAAGCCATAATAATATTTTTCTGCCTACATTTTTTGTAGTATTATTTTCTTCAGAATTAATTTTATATTTAGGAGAAACTGAAGTCATTTGTTTGGGATAATTGAAAATTTACTAACTGATAATTGGTAATTGGTAATTGTTAATTGGTAACTGTAGCCCGTAAGGGCGTGGCGTTAGCCATAAGTATGTTAGTAAGAAAAATCATAACTTGTTTGTAGTAGTGCTTTAGCGCTAAAGCGCTACTACGAGCCAAATACAGATATTTTATATTTATTCACATAGTTTACTTTTTTCTCGCCTACTTACTTAAACTATTAGCAAAGCGTGCGCGGTCTAGCGTAAGCGTACTGTAAGTATTGCGCATTAACTGATAATTAAAATTGCGAACTTCGAGAACGTAAATTTTTAAGCAGTAAGCTTGCTAGTACAACTGCAAAAATCAATAATAAAAATGTTACGACTACTAGCGCTGCACCATAACCAAAGTCCAAATAGCGCATAACGGTAGAGTAAATATACATCGACACAACCTCTGTTGCTCCACCAGGACCACCCTCAGTCATAACTTTAATTAAGTCAAAAATTCCAAAAGCTTGAGCAAAACGAAACAACATTGCAATCAAGATTTGTGGCATCAATAATGGTAAAGTTATTTGGCGGAAACTTTGCCAAGAAGATGCTCCATCTATAGAATGAGCTTCGTATAAATCTGGTGAAATCGATTGTAAACCAGCTAAAAGTAAAATACTAATAAATGGGGTGGTTTTCCAAACATCTGCAAATATTACTGCTACCATTGCTAATGTTGGTTCTCCCAACCAATTAATACCAGTATCTATAAAACCTAAGCGTAATAAAATATCATTAGCAACGCCAAATTGATCGTTAAATATCCACGCCCAAGCTAAACCAATTAATGCTGTTGGTAAAGCCCAGGGTAAAATTGCGACGGTGCGCATCACACCTCTTCCAACAAACTTTTGATTTAGGACTAAGGCGATACCTAATCCCAAGAGTAATTCAATAATTACTGATGCTGTGGTGAAAATGGTAGTTGTCCACAAACTATTCCAAAAACGACCATCTCCTACCATTCGTATGTAATTATCAAAGCCTGCAAAGATTGGCTGTAGTTCGGTACCCAAATTTTTTGTAAATAAACTTAACCAAAAAGCACGAATTATTGGATAACCAAATACGAGCAAAAGTAAGATTAAAGCAGGTAGTAAAAATATTAAGGCAGTTCGCTGTTCTCGACTTCGGATGGTTTGCATTTTTCTTATTTATTACCGAACTTAGGTAATTTATATGCGAGCTTTAGTTGTTTAGACTTAGTTTGCGATCGTTAGTGTGTAATTTTTAGATTAGAGTTGCAATTGTTAGTTAGTGGTTAATAGTAATGCTCCATATTTTTGTGTGCTTAAACTCTGTTGTATGTTTAAATTTTTCTCTTGAGGTTGTGTGACAGGTATTTCTTCCTGGAATAAATCGATGCTTTTTATATCTTGAATTTGTGCGTCATCTTGTGTGAATGATTTTTCTTCCAGTAGTGTGGGTATGACTTCCTCTAATGGAGATAAATCTGTATTTTCTAATACTGGCCTTTCTAATACCGGTTTTTCTAATATTGGTCTTTCTGATATTAATCTTTGAGGTAAGTTTGCGGATTTCTCTTCACTTATTTCTTGTACATTTAATTCGCCATCTGCAATTGATATTCTTTGATTAACTTTTTCACCTAATAATTGCCGAGTTTCATTTGCTGCGGCATTCATAGCTGCTTCTGGTGACATTCTATTAGTTAATGCAGCACTCAAATAGCGTTGTAAAATATCTGATGCTTGGGCATATTGAGGAATTGGGGGACGTAAAACAGCTTGTTCTACAACCTTTAAAAGTGTTGGGTAGTGGGGATATTTTTTAACAATTTCTGGGTCTGTAAATAAAGAACGCCTACTTGGTACAAAACCAGCTTCTAAAATAAACTTACGTTGCGCTGCTTCAGAAGTGAAATACTTAATTGCTTTCCAAGCTTCTTCAGGATGTTTGGAAGATTTAGAAATTCCTAGTGCCCATCCTCCCAAACAAGCTCCACCCGTATTATTAGGAGTTGCAAGCATTGGTTTGATTGCTATTTTACCTTTAAGTGGAGAATCATCTGTATTCGCAAGGGGCCAAACATAAGGCCAATTCCGTAAAAAAACCGCCTGTCCACTTTGAAATAATCTTCTAGTTTCTTCTTCTTGATATGTGGTTACACCACTTGGAGAAACTTTATCTGCGATCGTTTGCTTGAGAAACTTAATTGCTTCAATAGTTGCTGGTCGGTCTAATCCCACTTCCAAATTTTCTGGATTAACCCAAAATCCTCCATGACCTTGTAGAACTTCTGCAAACATTGCAACTAGTCCTTCATATTGTTTGCCTTGCCAAATGTAACCCCATTTCGCCTTATTTCCCTTTTGTAATGTTTGGGAAATTTTCATTAGATCTGAAAAAGTTTGTGGTGCTGCAAACCCTGCTTTTTCAAGTAAATCTTTGCGATAATAAAGCATTCCTACATCGGAACGCATGGGAATTCCATATAATTTTTCTTGGTAACGCCTTCCCTCTACATCTTTTTCAGAGAAAGCTGTTAATTCATCTGAAGAAATTTTATCTGTTAAATCTAATAACCATCCAGCTGCTGCAAATTTTGGAGTCCAAACTACATCCATATTCACCAAATCATAAGGCGAATCACCTAAAATAAAAGCAGAAGTGTAAAGATCCTCTAATAGATTAGTTGAATTTGGACCTTCAACTATATTGATACGAATACCTGGATTTTTTGCTTCAAAGTCTTTGATTATTCCTGTTTTCCAAGGTTGAGCATCCGGGGCTGTCATCAGCATATTTAAGGTAACTGGCTGCTCTGTCAATGCATGTGGCATCGAAGTAAATAGAAGAACTAATATAACGGCAAATATTACCGTTGGCAATTTTAGTTTATGTGGTATTTTCGACAGTATTTTAGGCAATTGGAAGTGAAACATTATCTCCGAAATATCTAGTTCGATTTACGAAGCAATTATGATATTTTTAAATATACAGTATCAGTATTTAGGTAACTTGCTATTTACTCTTGAGTCGGTTAGTTGTTAATATTGAATGCTTAATTAAACTTATAGATAATATATACCAAATAGTTATTCATATGACATTTGAGTATAGATAAGTTTAACTATCAATCTCAATTAATATTAGTTATTTACATTAATAGAATTTTTATAAATTTAGTTATCTTTTCGTGAAGCTATCGCTACAAGTAAAATATCCAAATTATTTTCTATTTCAAGCCTAAAATTTAAAATTGAAAATATCACTATTGAATCATAACAAGATACCTAAAATATATAGGGATACAGCAATGCTGTAACCCCCGTTTTTTATTTGATTTTTTTTACTAGGCTTTTATTTTAATTATTCATCAATACGTTTAGTGTTACCACCTTTTACCCAAGCTTCCTCATCTGTATCTACTACTCGAACTTTTTGCCAAGCTTTATCTCGGCTGGATTGTAAAACAATAACTTTTTTGTTGAAACCCACCCCACCAACAGATTCGGCATCTGTGTTGGGTTCAGAACGCAAAATTAAACCTTGTGGCCATGTTACCCGAGCGTTGTAAGCCCCTGGTGGCAAAGGTTGTGAAGATTTTTCTTCTTCTGCTGACTGTTTATCTTTTTGTGATGGTGTATTTTGGGATTTTGTATTTTTTTTCTCCTTCGCTTTAGAAGTAGTGGTAAATGCTGATTCTCCTGGTTTTACCCCTGCAGTTATGGCTGGAGGTCGATCATTATCGAACGTTGGTTTGTTGGGGGTTACGGCATTTCGGTTAATAAAGTAAAGCGCAGCAACCACACTACCACCAGCTAAAATAGCAATGGCTAAAGCAAAACCAAACAGAAACTTTAGTATGTTGACAAAAATCATATCTTCAACACCATCAAGTTATTAATGAGTTAAAGGCTTAGCCATTAACTGCTGTGTTATCCACTTTAATTTCTCACCTATTATTGCATTTGCACTCGAATCCGTCCCCCCAATAAAAGTACATAAAATCAATTTTCAGTATATGTCCTGGGATAAGGGTTTAAGATTTCAGCCTAGGAAGTAGAAATTGGGAATTATAAATTTAGAAGAGTTATTTTCTGTATCTGTTCCACATTCAACCAAACGGTAAAGGTAACACCCTACATTTTTGCAGCATGCTACGTATATAAGCATCTATTTTTTTGGTTGAAATTTCAGAATTTTCTCTCGATATATAGAAATTAGAACATACTCACAAAGACCTTGCGGGAGTTAGGAAGCCCAGTCCATTTATAACTGGGAGGAAAAACGACGGGGTAATTTATTGCCCCTGAAAAGCTTTTAAAACGAGTAAGAATAAACATCTTTCTTGTGAACTGAAATACAAAATTTATAGTTAATCCCGGCGACTCTTCCTGTTTTAGTCGCAATATCAAAACTTCCACTTTTACGGCACAATACTCGACCGAAGTAAGTTCCTACTTTCTTCCCTTTTGTGACAACAGCTTTGACAATATACCTGCCATGTACCTTTGCTGACAACACCGTCTGGATATAGTTCTTTTGCTTGCTGAAAGCGTCTTACAGCTTTTAATCCCCTAGATTTTGAAGGATTAACTAATAATTAGCCCTCCTGTAAATTGGAGGGTTAATTATTACTAATTTTTTAGCGAGTTCCCCTAAGTAATTCTTACTGTAACTGTTGCTGTATTCTGTCACTCAAAGGATTATGTTTTGAAGCTAGACGCGCCCTACCTGCAGCAGCCCACTCCCGTAATTTTTCAATTTGTTCTTGGGCTGTTCTTGCTAAGGGAATAATTTGAGAAGCAGCTTCTAAAATGTCATCGGTGGTAAAGTCTCGATTCTGACTAAAGCCAATATGCATTGCTTCAATTAAAGTTTGCTCGATTTCGGCTCCAGAAAAATCAGGAGTTTCATAGGCTAATCTTTCAATGTCATAATTTTTGATGTTATGAGGACGTAAGCGAGTTAAATGTACTTCATAAATTGCTTTGCGTTCTTCCTGAATTGGTAAACCGACAAAAAATATCTCATCAAATCTTCCCTTACGCAATATTTCCGGTGGTAAAGCTTGGATATCGTTAGCGGTGGCAACAACAAATACAGGTGAGGTTTTTTCTGCTAACCAAGTAATAAATGTTCCAAATACTCGGCTAGTAGTTCCCGCATCTCCTTTACTACCAAGTCCAGAAAATGCTTTATCTATTTCATCTATCCACAAAATACAAGGAGCAAGGGCTTCAGCTACCTGGATCATCTGTCGCGTCCGGGATTCCGATTCACCGACTAATCCAGCAAACAAACGTCCGACATCCAAGCGTAAAAGTGGTAAATGCCAATGGTGGGCGATCGCCTTTGCAGTTAAAGATTTACCAGTTCCTTGAATTCCGATTAATAGCAAACCACGGGGATGGGGTAAACCATATTGTCGGGCTTTTTCACTAAATGCTCCACCCCGGCGCAATAACCAATCTTTAAGGTTATCTAAACCACCAATATCAGAAATTTGTTCTGTGGCAGGAATGAAATCCAAAATTTGGGTTTGGCGAATGGTTTGGCGCTTTTCAGCTAATACTAATTCCACATCTTCTGGTTGTAATTCTCCGTGGGATGCGATCGCCCGTGCTAAAACTCTACGAATACGCTCCATAGATAAACCCTGACAAGAGCTTACCAAGTCATCCAAAAACTTCGCAGACAGAGAAGTACCAGTTGAAGCTAACAGACGTTCGATCTCAGTTTTTATTTCTGTCTTGGCTGGTAATGGAAAATCCACCACTGTCAAAACTTCCATCAAATCATCAGGAATATTAATGCGCGGCGACAACAGCACAATATTTTTCGGTTGTGACTTAAGAAGGCGGGCAAAATTACGTAGTTTGCGCGCAATCGCTACATCTTCTAAAAATCGGTGATAGTCCCGCAAAATAAACACCGCTGGTGCATTTGGAGATAACTTTTCTACTAATTCCAAAGCTTGTAATGGGTTACGCCGCCCAAAACCTTGGTCATTGGGATTACCCTGGTAACCATCAACAAAATCCCAGATATAAATCGGGCGATTACCTTGATTGGTCGCTTCTTCCCGAATAGCAGCTTCCACCCGTTCCTCTTCATAGGTAGCAATGTAAAGCAAAGGATAACGGGCGCGTAGCAGAAGTTTAAACTCGTCACGGAAGCTCATACTTTAGATCTTAAAAGATTGGTTATTTCTTTTATTGTTAAGGTTTATATTGCGTCTTACAACTCACATTTAATAGATACTTTGATTTTTTTCGGCACTGCTAGAAACCGTAATAGCAGTATCATAAATATTTGAAGCGTATAAAAAGCGCAGCGTAAATTACTTATGTGGAAAGAAAATATTCTCAAGACCACCGACGGTCAAATATTGTGGTGCGATCATGGTACTGGAAAATCCCTTATTTTCTTCCATTTACCGAAAGTTTTACTTCCCGTTTTCACTGTATTTTATACGACCAACGGGGCTCAGGTGGTTCTGCATTGCAGGGTAATATCGAACTCTGCTTTATTAATGAGTGCGGTCACATACCGTAGTTAGAAAAACCTAACAAGGTAAAACAACTGTCGTTGCTCAATAGAGAATGCTAATCAAGAAATTAAGTTATTAAAACATTAATTTTTCCTAGATATTTGCACCAAAAGCATTACACACTGACCAACGCCAAACAACTTATATATTACACCAATAAAAGTTTATGCAATTGTATTACTCAGTAAAAAGCTAAAACCCTTGGTCTATCAATAAAAACTCATCATAATTAGGTAGCGTTATCACGCATATTTTGAATTTACCTGGGTTTGTACTGAGAGGTGCAAAATATGAGACAAGCAATAATGAAATTTCTTGACCCTGAAAGCTAACTAAATTTAAATAATGTCATCACATAGGTGTTGATCGTCCCGTTCCAACTCTGCATCAGTTTTCAAATAATCTTAGATCCAATTGCAAAGATGCTGTATGTAATAGTCACTGGTACACTTTTGGCTTCCCTTGCATCCGCCATCAAGAAGCGACCATTCACTCAACAGGATATGGTCCCTCATCAAATATGACCGAGTGATAGCCCTTCGAATCTATAACTCTAGCAAGCGGGCTTCGCGGATCGGTTCCCTTTCTCAGATGGCTCAACACATGAGTGAAATTGTATTTTGGTTCCCACTTTAGGTCTTTTCGCGCCTTGGAGTTGATATAGACTCGATCAATCCCTTGGAACATCTTCCATCCATAGCGTTGGTAAATTTGCTCGTACTCAGGAACTCGTTTTCGCAACACGCGCGGTGCATTGGTTCGCAGTTCAGTAAGGTCTTCGGTCAAGAAGGGCGTAGTTGCACTGATAATGTATTTCCCAAAACCGATTGATGAGGCGTTTTCGCTGGCCAAAAGGTGCGCACTAACGACATCTTCCAAATCGACACGTCGAAAAAGAAACTCATTAGCTTTCGCATTTTGGTCGTCATAAGATTGGCGCTGAACCCTGTCATCATCTTCTTCTGGGAAGAATCGAGACGTGCGAAGAACAACGCAATTAAGACCCCGTTTCCTATAGAAAAGGTGACAAAGGTCTTCTGCCGCCGTCTTCGTAACACCATATATGTTCCTGGGAATCGGGGTTACTTCCTCTGTAACCCAAACAGCTGGTGTTCCCAGTGGGAGTCTGAGGGCGTTACCAAATACGCTCGTTGTGCTGGTAAACACAAATGATGCCACTCCACAGGCGGCAGCTTCCTCCAGCAAAACCAAAGTTCCATGAATATTCGTCTCGACAAACTCTTGCATGCTGTGAGTGGCAACATGAGGCTTGTGCAACGTTGCGGCATGATAGACAGTACCCACACCTTTCATACAAATTCTGACGCATTCGCGATCGAAGATCGATCCAACCACCGTCGTAAACGGTGATGGCTTAATATCCAGACTGACGACCTCATGATTAGCGTCGTGCAATGTACGAACTAGCGCCTCGCCTAGATGCCCAGAACTGCCAGTGACAAGGATTTTCATACCCATAAGTTTAATTGAACAATGCAGATGAGAACTAATATATTCAATGTCATATGAGATTCTTTTAGCTTCTAGCAATGCCGTAACGCGCTGAACAAATTAGTTAAAATATAGCTAAATCAGTCAATAAGCTTAGACTATTGCAACTAAATATTTTTTTGCAACACAACCAACTTTATATAGTTTGCTTGACAATATTTAGTAAAAATGTATTGTTTTTATTTAATAATGTCATCGCATAAGTGTCTATCTTTCTGTTCCAATTCTGCATTAGTTTTCAAATAATCTTCGATCCAATTGCAGACGTGCTGTAATACAGGTTCAATTTGAAGAAATTTGTCTAAATCCCATAAAATTACTTTATTATCGTTACCTGCAGAAGCAAGTCTTTTTCCATCTGGGCTAAAAGAAATTCCATTAATTCCATCATTATGTCCTTTAAGAGTTCTTACCAAAGAACCATCTAATTTCCACAGTTTAATAGTGGCATCTCCACTTGCAGAAGCAATCATATCTTTTGTGGGATGAAAAGCAACTGCTCTAACTCGACCCGTATGACCCCTAAAAGTTTTGATTACTTTCCCATGAAGATTCCATAGCTTGAGGGTTTTGTCCTCACTTGCAGATACAATTAATTTACCATCAGGACTAAAGGCAACATCATCTATACCCCTGGTATGACCTTCAAGGGTACGGAGTAATTGACCGTCAATGCTCCAAATTTTGACAGTATGATCGCCACTTGCTGAAGCTAGTAATTTGCCATCAGGACTAAAAGTTACTTCTTCTACCCTAGCCCTATGTGCTAACAAAGTTTTTAGCAAAGTACCATCAGGTTTCCAAAGTTTTATAGTCTGATCGTCGGAAGCGCTAGCAATAATTTCCCCATCGGGGCTAAAAGCTACACCTTCAACTTCATTCCTATGATCTTTTAGGCTTAATAAGAAGTAATATCTATTATCTTCACGATCAAATTTCCATAGCCCAACAGTATTGTCTTCAGATGCAGAAGCAATTAATTTGCCATCAGGGCTAAAAGCAACATCCTCAACTTTATCACTGTGGCCTCCAAGTTTATTTTTATCTTCTTCTAAAACCATAATCAGTTTTCCTTGGGAAGTCCAAAGTTTTATGGTTTTGTCATCAGAAGCTGAGGCAATAATCCGATCTATTCCTTCTGGAGATCTGATCTTAACAGGACTGAATTCTACGCTTTCGATTTCATCGTTATGTCCAGCCAATATTGTTAGTAAAGTCTCGTTTGGTCGCCAAATTTCTATTCTACTGTCTTCAGAAGCTGAAGCAATAGCTTTTCCGTCAGGACTAAAAGCAACAGATCTCACCTCTTCATTATGCACTTCTAGGCTGCGGAGCAAACTTCCATTAAGTTTCCAGAGTTTAACAGTGTGATCGTCGGATGCTGAAGCAATAGTTTTACCATCCGAACTAAAGGCGAGACCGTCAACTCCTGCTTCATGCTTGTTAAAGGTATATATCTCTTTGCCATCGGTTTGCCATAGTTTAACAGTATTATCATCGGAAGATGAGGCAATAATATTACCATTGGGGCTGAAAACAACTCTATTAACACCAGAGTTATGACCTTTAAGGGTTTTTAATAAAGTACCGTCAATTTTCCAGACTTTGATCGTACCATCTCCACTAGCCGAAGCAATAAGCTGACAATTAGGACTAAAATTTACTCCCCTAACTTGATCGGTATGTCCTTCTAAAGTTCTCAATAAAGTACCATCAGTTTCCCAGATCTTCGCAGTATTGTCATCTGAACCTGAAACAATGAGTTCACATTTTTTACCAAAAGCAACACTGTTAACTCCAGCGTTATGACCTTTGAAAGTGTTCAGTAAAGTCCCATTTGTCTGCCAAAGTTTGACCGTTCCGTCCTGACTTGCAGAAACAATGTATTTCCCGTTGGGACTAAAAGCAATTCCTCTAACCCAATCACCATGACCTTCAAAGGTTTTAATTAGGGTACCATCCATTTGCCAGAGCTTGATGGTTTGATCTCGACTCGCCGATGCAAGGAATTTACCATCAGGACTAAAAGCAACGTCATAAACTGCACCTGTATGTCCAGACAAGATATTTTTCTCTTTTACCTGGTATGCTGCCTGTAAAAGTACTTCTTCTACCTGATTCTGAAGTTTTTTATCTTTCCAATATAAACCTTTCAATTTTTGCCTTGCTCTTAAGGCTTCGATCGCAGCATCTAAACTTCGATTCAAAGCAAAGGATTCCTCTGAAGAAGCAATTATTGCTTTAATTTCGTTAACTAGTGCTCTATGGAACTGAAAGAAAGCTACCATTCCCAACGTAGCAGAGACAGCTAATGCAGTGCTTACTGAAGTTAATAAAATTCTCTGTAATTTAGAAACTTCTCGCTGCTTTGCCAATCGCGCCTCAGCTTCTTGAGTGCGAGCCATTTCAATTTTTTGAACTTCCCGATTGTTTACTACATGGCTAGCAGCTAAATACTGATAATCTAAATAATTCAAACTATGTTCGTTTGACCAAGCTTGGGCTTCTTCTAGAGATAAACCTCGTAATAATTGTGACTCATCTTTGCGTTCGGAATTTAACCAAGCTTTCAATGATTCGGAATAAGGTCTGAGTTTTGCTAATTGTTTTTCTACCCAGTTTCTATCAAATACTTCTTCGTAGATGCGGTTATAAATTTTTATTCGCCCGTTGTGTCTTTTAACTAATCCACTAAGTAATAATTCGACTTGTTCGTCAATTGCTTCATTTGCTGATATCGAATCTAGGTCTATGATTTGCTGATAAAGTCCTAATAGGCGTCCAGTTTTTTTAGTATTGACTTGGAAGCGATCGCTAATAGTACGTAAATGAGGTGGCTCATCTTTAGATGCCCACTGATCGGTAATATAATTTTTAACCAGTTCAGAAATTGAAATGATATTGGGAGTACCTATTTTTTGGGCATAGTACTTAACAGTTAGGCGGCATAGTTTCTGAGTTAGAAATGGCTGTCCGCCAGTCCAAGCTAATATGTTTTTGAGCACTTCTTGAGGATTTTTTACTTTCCCCACCAAACCCCTAATTAATGGTTGGGCTTCTTCAAAAGTAAATCCACCTAGTTCAATCGCCCGACCAATATTGAAAGGAGCTCTACTTTTGTTGGCAATTAAATCTGAAGGTGTTGCAACTCCCAACAAGGTGAAAGTGATAATTTTATTTTGAACACAAGCACGGATCAGTGCAAAAAAATCGTCGGTGTTGAAAGGTAGGCTTAAAGTACTATCAATCTCATCGATAAAAATTACTATTGGTTGTGGAATTAGAGTAGGTAGAACATCTTCCAAAAACTCACCCAAAGAACTGACTGGCGAAATATATTGACGTTTTTCCAACCATTTACGCAAATTGAACTTTTGACTCAGTCCTAAGCTACGAACTAAAGATAGGGTTATATCGGCATACCATTGTTTCTCGGTTGTATTATGACTACCAAGACCAGACAAATCAACAACACCACAAGCAACACCATCATTCATTAACCTCTGGGTTACTCGCACTTGCAAACTGGATTTACCTATTTGACGACAATTGAGTACATAGCAAAACTCTTTAGCTTTTAAAGCTTGGTAAAGTTCTTTATCAGCTTTTCGTATTACATAGCTCGGAGCATCAATTGGTAAACGCCCACCTACTTGATATTGGTAATTTGTTAACTTTTCGGTCGCCATTAGTTCAAGGTGAGTTCAATTAAATAGCACTACAAAGTCGAGCCAAAATAGACCGCGACTTGGTATCAGCAAAAAATTTAAATAAACCCCCTTATAAGGGAAGATTATCATTATTTGGTTTGTCCAGTAATCTTTTTGTGAAGCGTTGTGCTTATGAGTCGCAAATTAAATTTCAATGGTTTAGCTCGATTTCTAAGTTCTAATATGCTGACGGAAATACTGCCGATACAGTTCGCACCTAGATATTACAGCATTACCTAG
Organism: Mastigocoleus testarum BC008; assembly: GCF_001456025.1. Classification (GTDB taxonomy): domain Bacteria; phylum Cyanobacteriota; class Cyanobacteriia; order Cyanobacteriales; family Nostocaceae; genus Mastigocoleus; species Mastigocoleus testarum. The sequence goes on along the minus strand of NZ_LMTZ01000066.1, from coordinate 118,499 downwards.
AAGAGATACTAAGCCTATACTATTTAATTTGAAAGCTAGCATTTGTTCCAATTCTACAGGTCCCGTACATTTTAGAACCTGTTCGTAGGCTGAAATTAATTCCATATCCTCTTGGAGGTATCCTAAAAGTTGACGTAGATGACTGCGATAAATGCCTGATTCTGTCGCTGCAGATTTTACAAGATAATCCCAGGTTATATGTCTTAATGCCAAGTTGTACAAGGTTAGGCGAACTAAAAAAGGGTGACCGCCCAACAATTGCATAAACTGCTTTAGCCTTTGTGGTGATAATTCTAAATTATGTAACCGAGCAAGCTTATAGACTTGTTCGGATTTGAATGTCTGTAATTCAATTGCAACTCCTACATTAAAAGGAGATTTATTGGTGTCTAAAGGAATGTAAACTTCTGTAGAATGGATAATAATTAATCGTAAGTTGCGCCACACCTCACTCCCTTGGGTTCCGTAGGAAGCTTCCTCATACCAAGAACGCAGCATGCTGAAAAAATCATCAGCAACTTCCAAGTGACGAAATACTTCATCAACTCGATCCAGGGCTAACACAAGAGGTCTTTTTAGGGCTGGTAATAAAAATTCTTGAAAGTAATGGGTACAGTTGCTTTTACTCCCATAAATTGAACTCCAATGATGCTCGAGTTGATATTGCTCTCCTTCCAAACCCAATTGGTGAGCGATCGCGCTACAAAACCACTTCAATAAGCGATCCAAATCAGTAAAAACTTTGGCGTCAGCTTTTTGGAAACTTAATGCAACCGTGTAGTACCCAAATTGTCTAGATTTTTCCAGAATCCTCACCATCAATGAGGTTTTACCCATTTCTAATGGTGCTTTTATTCGCAGCAAAGCCCCCGGTTGTAAAATTGTTTCGTAGCACAGCGATTCACCAGGAACGCGTTCTATATAAAATGGGGAGTTTAAAGGTACTATACCTTTAGGAAATTCTAGTTCTCTTTTTTCATGTGTCGGTACTAGTCTATTTTGAAACTGTTGCCTGAGAACTGAACGAAAGTTATTTTTGGTGATTTTCTCCCCAAAAGCATTAGATAACTTTTGCCATAATTGAGAACCAACACTCCGAATGTAATCAGCATCATAACCACAAGTGTTAGCAATTTCTTGGTAAGTATTTCCTTCCCAACATTTACGGAATACTTGTTCCTGAACAACGCTTAAACGGTCGGGGTGAAAAACTTCGTCTAGAATAGATAACGTATCTTCTATAGTCATTATAATTTAACGCTATTTTATAAAAAGCGGAAAAATTCGACAGTTACTTTTAGCTGCAATCAATGAGAAAAGTCGTATTCTGATTTGCAACTATAAAAGTGAAATACTATGTACTTAAGAACCCTTGATTTCTTAATCGAACTGCTATATTTGAGTCAAGTAAAGGCTTATAAAATCAGTATTTTGACTTGTTATTATACAAATATATACATATTAGACAAAAAGAAATAGCCGAAAGCGACAATTTATGTCTTACCAAAGGGTAGCTGTTTCTCTGGGAGGTCGAAATTACCATTCATGTGAGTTATTTTTCACTTAGCAAACAACATGTAATACTAGCAAAAAATTACAGACATTGAACTAATTTATGTAGTATTAAACCCGAATAAGTAAATACTTCAATAAATGTCAAGCATTTTGCATAAAATAGACAAATTTTAATTGAAGATAGTTGAGGTATCTTTATATTTCCTCGCTTTCGGGGATAACGAATCAAAGGTATTTAGCTCTTAAATCTTTATTGAAAATAAATAACAATAAAAATTAATAAATTCCCTTCAATATCTATTGTTGATATTGAAAGGATCTTATAGCAGATAGCAGGTAAGTAAGGTATAGATAAATAGCTAAAATTTAGGCGTAAAGCTTATTCCATTCTTAACTCCTGTATTCTGCTCTTTATCTGGTCCAAGGAATTTGTCGCATCTTAGTCAAAGCTTTTACTAATGCCTGCTGTTTTTGCATCGTATTCTGCAAGTTATCAGTTTGCTTATCGAATTCTTGTTGTAGTTGATATTCTTGAACTGCAAAGGCAAATTGTTTACTAATTTCGCGGGCTAAGTCAATTTCTTTTGCACTCCATTCACAAGATAGAGTCTTAGTGGTATCTCGCCAAGCATTAAGAGATTGGCGAGGGTATAATTGTCTTTGATCTGATTCAAACTCTCCCGCCCAAAAAGTTTCTCGCTCTAATTTGTTGCGAAAAATACTTAAATATCCCAATAAGTGCTGACGATACTGGAGTGGAATCATTAAGAGACTACAGACTTGAGAACCTTGAAAAGCAACCTGCAAAAAGCGTAATTCGTGAACTTGATATATATCTGAAATTGCCCAAATATCATAATCACCAGATTTATAATATTCTTGCCAAACACTATACTGTTCCATCAATTGGTATTTTGCTAGTTTTGGCATTACAGGCTGTTTACCATGGGTATAAAGCTTGAGACTGTCGCTGGAATTTTCCAGACAGTCTATAAAGCTGTCAATTTTGTTTCCCTCACTTTTTTTAGCAATACAAAGCCTACCTCCAGAACCACCAAATGCAACAATAGCTTGCGCCAAAGCAGCTTGTAATTCTACCGTAGATAATGAATGCAATAGAGTAACGACATGCTTGATACTATTTTCTCTAAGATTTCTCTCTGGTACTTGGGAGAGAAGAGTATTTTGAGCAATTGCTACTGAAATTTGCTCAACAACCATTTGAACCAATTCCAGATCTGCTTCTGAAATCAAACGTGGTTTACTGTGGTGACATGCTAATAAACCCCAGAGTTTTCCATCATATAAAATAGGTAAGACAACAGATGATTTGACACCGATGGCTGTCAAATACTCCAAATGACATGGGTCTACTGCACGATAGCAAATTTCTTCAGAAAGGATCTCTGCCGTTTCCAAATCATATAGTGCGCTTTGAGCAATTTCTTTAGTGTCAACATTCACAATTGACCGCACTCGTACCTTAAGATATAACTCACGAGTTTCAGCAGGAATTTCATCACCAGGAAAATGTAATCCCAGCATAGATGGTAAACCATCATCATTTACAGATTCAGCAATTACCTCACCGCTTCCATCCAGGTTAAACTTACAGACTTTTACCCTATCAATTCCCAGGAATAAACGCAGATCTGCAGCAGCAGCGGTCAAAATGACTTTTAATTCTAACTTTTGACGGATATATTTTGTTATCTGACGTAATACAGTTGTCTCATTGATATTACTATGCATTTCCTAAATTCAGTTTAAGTTGATTTAATGTTTAAATTTGCATTTAAAGAGTATTTTTTTAAATTTTTTAACGTTAGAGTTTTTGGTTCTTAATTCGTAAAATAATCAGAATATTCAACCAAATACTTCATAAGTTATAACTGGATAACTTATAATTTCAAAACTTAAAACTATTTCCAAGAAATTATTCCATATTGAGCAAGCGATATTAATAGAAGAATATCTAAGTAGTGATTATTTGACAAATTTAGGGAGAAATAATTTATAGAAATATAGTTTTTCAGTATATATTATGCTTGATTCTATATTTTTTTCTCCGATAGCACAATCATAGTTATAAACGCATTAAAATCTACCATGAATCGATTCAATGACAAACAATGACAAAGTTTTTGCCTCTATCCATTACATGCTTGTAAGTATTTAAAATCATGTAAATTCAAACAATATAACTTCTAACCACATACATTAAGCATGTGGTAATTTATCTATGTTTAACCATTGCAAAATATTTTCGGGGACTTCTTCGAAATGTTCTAGCAAGAAATCCATTAAAGCAAGGTGAAGTAAATCATTTTTTGTTGGGTAGTGCTTATCAGAATTACTTCTAAACCAATTTCTTACAGTAGAATCAGAGCGATCGCAAATTTGAGCAATATCTTTATAAGTAACACCCCATTTTGTGTAGAACTGCTTTGGTGTCATGCCAAAATCCCAGTTTTTATAAAGTGAAATTAGACGCTGTTCTCTCGTGGTGATCTTACGTATCATAGATGTTGCTTTTACTTCAGAATTTTTTTTGTTTCCCAGAGGATATATTCTCATATCTATCTCGTATTTTTGGAACACTCAATCAGTAAACTAAATATTTAAAGTTAAATCTGTGATAAAAAGTATGTCTTTGAAGTAAGGAAATATGGGAAATTGTGAGGAATTGATATTACATAATCACACAGCTACTCAGAATTTTGTCGCAACTGGTTTTAAAATAAGACCTCATTTAAATACAAGAATTTTTGATACTTTTAAAGACCCCACTATAGAAATTAAATATCAGCTGGTTTGATTGCCGTGTTCTTCAGCGTGAAATATCCACAATACTTGCAAAATAGAAGATAAATCTTAAGCAATACCCACATAATTTATTTAAATTAAAACAAGTTAATCACAAAAATGCCGAAAATTTACGGAGTATTTTAAGTAGCATTATAGGCTATGTTTTGAACAAGATTATAAATGATTACATATTTGTGATGTTGTTAGTAGTGATGTCGAGTAATTACTAATCGGTATTAAATTTATCTACTATTCATAACCTATTAGTAACTACTTATAAGAAGAAATGAAAAACCGAAATAATGAATTCAGTCACCTTACAGCAATAGAAAGGACTAAATTATCATTTCCTGCAAACTTTTTATTAAGAAAACAACTACTAAAAGGTAGAATTTTGGACTTTGGCTGTGGCTTTGGAAATGATGTAAAGCTCTTAAAAGCAAAAGGATTGGATATAATTGGGTACGATCCATACTATTTTTCTCAATACCCCTATGGTAAATTTGACACAATAATTTGTTGTTATGTTTTGAATGTTTTATTCCCTGAAGAACAAGCGAATGTTTTAATGGAAGTATCACATTTATTAAAACCTGGAGGTAAAGCTTACTACGCGGTGAGGAGAGATATTATCAAAGAAGGTTTTCGAGAACATTATGTCCATAAAAAACCAACCTACCAATGTATCGTTAAGCTTCCCTTTAAGACTGTATATTTAAATGATAATTGTGAGTTTTATGAATATACTCACTACAATCAACAAATTAATTCATCAGAACGCTGTATATTTTGTAATCCGCATAAAAATCTCAAACTATTGACCGAATCTGCCACAGCTTATGCAATGTATGATGGTTATCCTGCAAGTAAAGGTCACGTTTTAGTTATTCCTAAACGACATATAAGTAACTATTTTGACTTAGCCTTTAAAGAGCAAGCTGCTTGTTGGTTGATGGTAAATAAAGTGCAAGCATTGATCGCTAAAGAATTTGCACCTGATGGATTTAATGTGGGAATGAATATCAATCGGGATGCGGGACAAAATGTTATGCATGCCGGGATTCATATTATTCCGCGTTATAAGAGTGATGTTACCGGTGCTAAAGGTGGAATTAGAAGTGTGATTCCAAGACGTAGCATGGCATTAAAATAAGCACTAACATACAAGTACTAACATACATGTAGCAATACTTGTATGATGCTGCAACAACTTCTGTTGCCATTTTTCAAGTTATTGAAAATAATATTCTCCAATAGAATCAAAAAATTCGAAATTAGCATTTCCCATAGAGTATTTATACATTACAGATTTTCAGCTGGTGCATTTTACTCCAGCTTGAATAGTAACTAATGTACTTGGAAGTGCCATATGCTGCTAACAGCCTTACCACGATTAAACTTGAGATCTTTGATGGTAATAAGGGGATTTATTTCCCTTTGGATGAATCTTAATCAAGTCGAATCTGTATTCGATATTGTGGAGGGAATGCGATATAACAATGCGACTAAATTAGCCGCAAATTACCTCAAGACAAAACCAGAAGTTGAGGAAATAATCAACGAACGTTATGTCGGAGCAACACCAAATCTAGATGTTTTGCTGGAATATCCGGAAGAATCTTTAGGTTATATATATGCTTCTCATATGAAGAAATTAGGTTTTACACCGGGTTCCTATCGTAAGATAAAAATTGAAGATGACATCAGCTATATTCTTTTTCGCATGAGGCAAACTCATGATATCTGGCATGTAGTAACAGGATTTGATACAAGTCAGATGGGAGAATTAGGAATTCAATCATTTAGTCTTGCTCAAACCCGTTTACCTATGCCAGTGATATTATTAGCTGGAGGATTGTTTAGAACTATTTTTCAAAGTCCAGAATTACTTGGAACTTTGTTAGAACAGCTTACTTCTGGGTATACGATGGGCTCTAAAGTGAAACCATTATTTGCTCAAAAGTGGGAAGCAAATTGGGAGAAGCCTTTGTCTCAGTGGAGAGAAGAACTAGGTATTAATTTATTACATACTTGCGTTTCTGACTAAATAACTTGTTAGTGAATAATCCCTATTAGTATTAACTAGACTCGGCTTTTATTGAATTTTGAGAAAGTCTTAACAATAAATTAGATAGTGTCAGCAATAAAGATTTAAATTTTATAAACTTAAATCTTGTAGTCATAAATTTATCAGATGAAATTATAAATTTATACAAATAATTCTCACTATATCCTTGAATATGCTCAAAAATATTCAAAGTGATTTAACCGAGCTTATTTTTCTATGCCCTACCGAATGTCACGGCGTGCTTACGCTGAAACCTATGGTCCCACAGTCGGCGACCGCGTCCGACTTGCTGATACAGAATTATTTATCGAAGTCGAACGAGATTTCACTCAATACGGTGAAGAAGTAAAATTTGGTGGCGGTAAAGTAATTCGCGATGGAATGGGACAATCTCCCATCTCTAACAGTGATGGTGCTGTTGATATGGTAATAACTAATGCTTTAATTCTCGATTGGTGGGGTATCGTTAAAGCAGATATTGGCATTAAAGACGGCAAAATATTTAAAATTGGTAAAGCTGGAAATCCTTATATTCAAGATAATGTAGATATTATTATTGGTCCCGGAACCGAAGCTGTAGCTGGTGAAGGAATGATTCTGACAGCTGGTGGTATTGATTCCCACATTCACTTTATTTGTCCCCAACAAATCGAAGTTGCGATCGCATCTGGAATTACTACAATGTTGGGTGGCGGTACAGGTCCTGCGACTGGCACAAATGCTACTACTTGTACCCCAGGTCCTAATAATATTTACCGAATGCTGCAAGCTGCTGATGCTTTTCCAGTTAACTTAGGGTTTTTGGGTAAAGGTAATAGCAGTCAACCTCAGGGATTAGTCGAACAATTGCAAGCCGGAGCGATGGGCTTAAAACTGCATGAGGACTGGGGAACTACTCCTGCTGCGATCGATACTTGTTTGAGTGTTGCTGATAAATATGATGTTCAAGTTGCAATTCACACTGATACTCTCAACGAAGCAGGTTTTGTAGAAAATACCATCGCTGCTTTCAAAAACCGGGTCATTCACACTTATCATACTGAAGGTGCAGGGGGCGGACACGCACCAGATATCATTAAGGTTTGTGGGGAAGCTAATGTTTTGCCATCTTCTACTAATCCTACCCGTCCTTATACTTTAAATACTTTAGACGAACATCTGGATATGTTGATGGTGTGTCATCACCTCGACCCTGCAATTCCAGAAGATGTTGCTTTTGCTGAATCCCGCATTCGTAGAGAAACCATAGCTGCAGAAGATATTTTGCACGATCTCGGAGCCTTTAGCATGATTGCTTCTGATTCTCAGGCAATGGGACGTGTTGGTGAAGTCATAATTCGTACTTGGCAGACAGCCCATAAAATGAAAGTTCAGAGGGGTAATTTATCTAAAATTCCTCAAGGAGAAGAACAAAGAGCAGATAATTTTCGGGCAAAAAGATATGTAGCTAAGTATACAATTAATCCGGCGATCGCTCACGGCATTTCTGAGTATGTGGGCTCGGTGGAAGAAGGGAAATTAGCTGATTTATGTTTGTGGCGTCCGGCTTTTTTCGGGGTGAAACCGGAGATAGTTATTAAGGGTGGATTTATCGCATGGTCGCAGATGGGGGATGCAAATGCAAGTATTCCCACACCACAACCCGTTCACATGCAACCAATGTTTGGTAGTTTTGCAGGAGCGCGTCACGCGACTTCATTGACTTTCATTTCCCAAATTTCCCTGGAAAGGGGAATTCCTAGTCAACTTGGTCTACAAAAGAAAGCGATCGCAGTTTCTGGAACTCGTAACTTGAGCAAGAGGGATATGAAGTTAAATGATGCCTTACCTAATATCGAAGTCGATCCAGAAACCTATGAAGTAAAAGCAGATGGTGAATTATTAACCTGCGAACCCGCTACAGTTGTCCCCATGGCACAGAGGTATTTTTTGTTTTGAAGTATTTTATATTTGCAAGTGTGACTAATAGAACTCCTAAAATCCTCAGATAAAATCAAGATCGGGATTTTGAGCCATAATCTCAGAAATTTCGTCACTTTCAGACACTTCTCGATCAAAAATCTCTTTAAGAAATTTATGATATGCCTTGTAAACGCGCGTAGAACCATCATCATCAGTGACGATAAAAAAGGGTGCAGCTTCTACGTTATATTTTGACGCTAAAGCAAATCCTTCACTTGATGGTTCGCGCTCGTCAGCAACTATAATTTCATTAATTTGGTCAATTAATCCCAAATCTTTTAGTTCTTTGAGGACTTTGGCAGACTTAGGACAATCGTTACCATTCAATGTTATCTTTTTGACGATTGTAATATGCATAGTATGTAGTAAGTAGTTATTTGGGATTTTGTTAATGTAGCTATTTTAATTTTGAATAAGTTTTAAGTAATATCTACTTAGTTACTTTTCGAGCTAGAGTATTCAAAGCATTCTCAATTCTTTGAACAGCTTCTTCACCACAATTCTTAAACTTATGGCGGAAAGATAGATATTTTGGACTGTTATAGCCAAGCCATACTTGCCCTTTTTCATCTTCCCAAATAAGTGCTTTTTGTGGTAGATCTATTGCTGCGCTTTGATTGCACTGCATTAAAGGCGTACCGGCTTTAGGATTACCAAATATGATTAACCGAGTTGGGCGTAGCTTTTGCTTTACAGATTCTGCTCCTGCTTGGTGGTCAACTTTTGCAACAATGTTTAAACCTTGCTCTTTGGCAAAAGATTCAAAGCGCTGGGCTGTTTCTGGAACACTGTAGATACTTTTGAATCTTAGTATCCCATCTTTTTTATTATTACTGATTATAGGACTTGCGTAAGCAGGAGTAATAAATATGCCGCATGCCAAAATAGTTAAGAAAAGTTTTTTCATAATTTTTTGAAATCAATTATAAATTTTGAAATCAATTATAAATTTTTGAAATAAAATGCAAATAGAATTGTTGATTCCAGTTAAACAATCTACCTATTTGGGTAATATACTACTTTTCCATGAGGTTTTATCGTGTTAGAAATGGCTAATTTAAACTAGGTTAATACAAACACGTGAAACCCGAAAATAATACTCAAATAGTACTACTAATTTTGGTAGCTCTTAACATAATTTCTACAACGCTGCACTACACGGATAATGCTATCTTTGTCGAGCAATACCCCGAACCCGAATGGTTTACGACAGTAGGAGTTTTTGCCACTCTGATTCTTATGACACCTTTTGGATTATTGGGTTATTGGCTATATCGGAAAGGACTTTTTTGGTGGTCTTACCTGTGTCTGGGTTTTTATTCCATTACTAGCGTTTCCAGTCCGGGACACTACCTGTATCCAATGGTAATTCCAATGTCGGTCAAGATGCATTTGTTGATTTGGTGTGATGCGATCGCTGGATTATCTCTAATTGGTTTTATTATCTGGTCTGGATTATTTCTACAAGAATGGCAAAAAGGCAAAAAATTGAAATTTAATCAACAAAATAAGTAGTGGTAATTGGTAAATGGTAATTGGTAATTGGTAATTACTTTTCCGATTACCTATTACCCATTACCAATCTTGAAAGATTAATTATTCTGTGCTGTATTCATCGAGTGGAAACCACATTCTTTCATTGTTGCTTCTTCCCACCACCAACGACCTTGACGTTCGTGTTGATGTGGTAAAACAGTTCTCGTACAGGGTTCGCAACCAATACTAACAAAACCTTTGTCATGTAGCTGGTTGTAAGGAACATTGTTAGCTTCAATATATTGCCAAACTTGCTTTGAAGTCCAATTAGCTAACGGATTGAATTTAATTAGAGTACGTTCTGCAGTCGAAAAAGCTGAGTCAATCTGAATTACAGGAACGCTTGCACGAGTGGCAGGGTTTTGATCTCTGCGTTGACCTGTAATCCAAGCATCGAGATGGGCTAGTTTGCGGCGTAGTGGACGCACTTTACGAATACCGCAGCATTCTTTGTGACCATCCTCATAAAAACTAAATAATCCTTTCTCTCTGACTAGATTTTCGACTTCTGTTGAATCGGGGAAAATTACATCTATTTTAATGCGATATTGCTTTCTTACCCTGTCGATAAATTTGTAGGTTTCCGAATGCAGACGACCTGTGTCGATGGAAAATACTTGAATATCTTTTTTGATTTTAGATGCCATATCAACCAGAACAACATCTTCCGCACCGCTGAAAGATATGGAAATATTGTCAAACTGCTCTAGAGCGAAGGCGAGAATTTCTTGCGGACTTTTTGTCGCATATTCTGCTTCAAGTTTGCTAATATCGGCTGATTTAATTAAACTCTCTTTAAGATCGGTCAAAATCCCCTCCTTATTATACCGAGTCATGCACAACTGCATTTAAAGATATAAGTTACTCTTTAAGTGATTGACATTTGAATTCAAACTTTGCGATCGCAAATTGTCTGAGCCCCAACTTTTGGCATTCAAAAACTTTTGAGTCGTATCCTCTATCCTAAACTGTTACGAGCACTACAAAAATATATAAGTGGCAAATGACTTGAAATCCTAATAAAATTTGGGCTTTAAGATGTAGGTCGAAAAGCAAAAATGAAGCTAGTATCAAATCCTATGGCGTTGATGGTGTTTTAGGGAGCTTTTCGGATTCGGAAGATGTCTTAGAGATCCATTCCGGTTCTGATTTGTCCGGGTTAAAAGTATCAGTATTCGAGCTTAATTTTTAACTTATTGAAGTTTAAAACACAACTCAGCCTGTGAAAATTTGAGTGTTTCCAGAAACTAACTCTAATAAATTGCCTGCTAAGAAATAACTCAACTAGAATAGTGATCGTTAAACTAAGGGGAAACAACATGGAAGCGACAAAGGTTGTTCGCTCAAAAACCTACAAAAAATTAGAGGAACGCCTGCGTAGTTTAGTCGGAAAAGCTATCCGCGATTACAATATGATCGAAGATGGTGACAAAGTTATGGTATGCCTTTCTGGCGGCAAAGATTCCTACACAATGCTCGACATATTGCTGAGTCTTCAACGTCGCGCTCCCATAAATTTTGATATTCTGGCGGTAAATTTAGATCAAAAGCAACCAGGATTTCCCCAACATGTTTTACCAGAGTATTTGCAATCTTTGGGTGTAGAGTACCGAATAATTGAAGAAGATACTTACAGCATCGTTACAGAAGTGATTCCTCCAGGAAAAACCATGTGTGGTTTATGTTCGCGCTTGCGCAGAGGAATTCTTTACCGAGTTGCTAATCAAGAAGGTGCAACAAAAATTGCTTTGGGACATCATCGAGATGATATTGTCGAAACTTTATTTTTAAATATGTTTCATGCAGGTAAGCTTAAAGCTATGCCTCCCAAACTCCTAAGTGATGACAAACAAAATGTGATTATTCGACCTTTAGCATATTGTCCGGAGCATGATATCCAGAAATATGCAGAGATTAAGGAGTTTCCGATTATTCCATGTAACCTTTGTGGTTCTCAAGAGAATTTACAAAGAGCGCAAATAAAGCAAATGCTTCAGGCTTGGGAACAAGCATATCCTGGAAGAATTGACAGTTTATTCCGCAGCACACAAAATGTCACGCCTTCCCATCTTGCAGATACTCAGTTATTTGATTTTTCAGGCTTAAGCCAAGAATAAAGATGAGAATTTAATAACCTGTAATTCTGAAATTTGGAATGGTGCGTTACGCGATGCTAACAGCACCCTACTTTTGTACTTTATTTAATCCACATTCCTAACTCAAAACTACAGTTTAATTTTTACTGACTGACAATGTCTTTGATTGTTCTTAAAGCTGAGATTATCGCCCCTTGAATCCAGCCCTGATCCAGAGAGCAATGTTCGCCAGCAAAAAACAATTTTCCTTCTGGAGCAATAGTGTCTTCATAATATCGGACAAAATCTCCAGGATTCATAAAACAAAATGCTCCTCCAGCCCAGTCATATTCATCCCAAAACATTGAAGCGCTATCATCGACCATACCCTCTTCCATTATTTCTGGATGAAAATTAGCGATTGTATTCTTCACAACTTCTTCTCTTTTTTTATGGGGTAAAGTACCTAATCTTCTTGCATCTGCACCCCAAGAATAACTTCCAAGTAAGACTCCAGGACCTTTACTAACATCCTTATCAATGACTTCTCGGTCGTATCGGACAAATGACGTATGTAATCCTTTAGTTTTACTCATTTTACGAACCGCCATAGGTCTAAAATTATCTGACGGATAATAGATGGAACGATTAATTAAATCTGTTTGCGAACCTCCACCAATAATTTTGTACTTACTTTCCCAAAATCTTTCCCTGCAGTGAAGTAATACTTTGATGGAAGAAGCATAACTCAAATTTCTGATGGCTCTATTTTTAGCTTCACTCAATCCAATTAGTTTAATTCTTCTTAAAACAGCAAAAGGAATAGTGCAGATTACATAATCACAATCAATTGATTGTATGTCACTTTTATCTTTAGTGTTCCTGAGAACAACTTGAATTTTTTCCTGCTGTTTCTCGAGAGAAATTACTTCACGACCATAGTTAATGTTTACATTGTCCTGTAGCTTAGAAGCTAAAGTAGTGGGTAATAAGTCCAGACCTCCAACTATTTCGTCCAACAGTCCAGTTTGATTTGACTCTCGAGGCTCCTGAGAAATTTCATCGCGAAGAAACATCGTTACAGCTTTGTCCCACCAAACTTCTAACGCAGTAATAGCACCAATTAAATCTAAAGCATCTTGACTATTAACAAATCTTCTGAGGAAATCACCTAGTGATAACTGGTCGAGTTCTTGTATTCTGCTGGTTATTGGACCCTTAGCAAACAATGCTTCTAAGTCTTCTGATTTAGACTTTATTTCCTCAAGCAAAGAGGCAAATGGAGTACCAAGTAGTACCAGTAGATTTTCATCGTTGGCGATCGCTCTCTTGACTATTTCTTTCTCTCCAAGAGTTAAATTCAACTTCGGAATTAACTCCTCTAAAGCTTTCTTATGTTGGCTCTTGATTCCTTTGATGTAATAGAAAGCGTCATCTTCGTCGTGATCGTTAACAAATCTACGGAAGTCTAACTTACATACATCCTTTGCATAATATCTAGTATGGTCATGAGCTTCGGGAATTCTCATCGCACCGAATTCGTGATATTGACCATCAGCAAATCTTTTTGTCCAAACCCTACCACCGACTCTATTACTAGCTTCATAGATCGTTACTTCGTGACCTAGTTTAGACAATTCATAAGCAGAAACTAAACCAGCCATTCCTGCACCAAGTATGACTATTTTTTTGCGTGGTTTTCCATAGTCAATACTGTCAATCTCGTGCAGTTTACTTTTAATTGGTTCAAAGATGGTGTCCATGGTTAAAGATACTTAATGAATAAATAATGCTGAGTTAGAAATTTCAACGAAAAATCAGATATTGAGTAATTACAAAATGATTTCCTCTACTTTGTAAATAAAGGTACTGAAGCAGAAACAAGAGTATTATTTGATGAATAGTGTGACGGTCTTTATATTTGTTATGAAGTTAATATATTTTCCGAATACTCCAGTTCCAACACTAAAGCTAGATAATTATTTTCACTCGGCTATTGACAAATGAACTAATTTCTGAAATTTACTAAGTGCAAATCAAATAAACTTATGCACTTTCTCTTACATGTATCAGGATTTACGCAACTTTCGCAGTACGCCCCTTAGCAAATAGTGCTTATGTACTATATTAAAAGTGTGTTTCATTGGATTCACCCAAATTAATAACAATAATTCAGGACTTACGCGCAGACAACCTAAATACAGTCATTGCAACGGTAGGTTAGCAAAGCATTTCCGCAAGGAAATAGCATTCACTGTAGGTGTGGTTCATCTCAAACCAATGACCTTGCGGTCACGCTATAGCTATAGCTGCGCTACCTGCGGAGCCGCTACCTTACGGATCCGCTAATGAAAATTCGTAAATGATGCGTAACTTCTAGATATTTTGAAACTAGCGAAAATGATAATCTTACAATCATTCGTTGGATATATCCCAGATCCTAAGATTTATAAAGAAGTTACTACAACTGATAATCTACGGTGTACGTTAAATTTTAAAGCAATAAAAGGTATTAACACTCTTATTGACTATAAATAAGCAGCAATCAAGTATATAAGTTATATCGGAGGACGGTGGAAATAACCCCATGTACGCATTGGCTGTCGATTTATGAGAGTGAGTGCTTTTTCTGTATTTGGATTTAGCACCTAAGCTATTTGACGACCTGATAAGAATTCTTAGTAGTGAAATCAATAAAATAATTTAAAAGCTGTATTTGAAAAATTAATTAATGCATACAGTAATGATGGTAACTATTTTGTAAATAAAATTAGAGGTCGTTTACCTCCTGATATTTCCAAATTTCATGGCCGTGCGATTGAAGTATCTCACCTCAAGAATTCGAGCTATAGTAATCGGTTTGTATCAATTTTAAGGTTCGCAGGAAGAAGCAATGGGTTTTACAATTCAACCAATAATCAAAAAATATATCAAAACAAATTATTTATATTTGCTAACTGGATAAATACTTTAGTTTGATGTAATTGTAATATTTAAGGATTAGTTTTGAACCTAGGGCTAGCAGTAATACTAAATATTTAAATATTTAGCCAAAATAAATATTCTGTGAGAGCAAGAATAATCATAAATCACTGAGCAAATCTTCTATTCGTATTCATTCGCATTTACCACAGAGAAATCGCATACTTATTGTAAACCTTATAATGAGAGGCTAACATTCCATTTATTACTGATATTTTTTATACCAATTTATTTTAAGGTTACTACACTTAGAACGCGGTAAGCCGAACATTTATCAAATGAAGGAAACAGCCTAGACCCCGCGCCGCCGAAAGGCTCCATCCGTCGCAGCCACCCCGCAGGATGGTAAATAGTCGCAAGACAGGAAACTAATGCGTAGCATTATTTTTTGCAATTGGTATTAGAAATAAAACTTCTTAGTAATAAATGGTACCCTGTTAGAAAAAATGATGGGAAATGAGCAAATAAATGAACTGCTTTGTAATATCCAGATAATCAAAGATAAGGCGACAGAAACAATAAACTTTTTGCTCGATAAACAAAAATTAGATTTTGAGCAGGTTAAAGACGTTTACGGAAAATTGGAGATTGTTTGCGGTAAAACAATCAGTAGTCAAGTTTTTATTGAGATGAGTGTAACTGATACTTGTTCGGAGTGTGGAGAAAAGAAGATTTCAATTAATTGGGATACTGGAATGCTTGAATGTCAAAACTCAAAATGTGGACATCAGTGGTTAATCAAACCCCATCGCAAACTGACTTAGTTTTAATGTGCTTCTAGAAGCCCACCGGCTTTTAGCCGTGGGTTGTTGACTGCATAAGTCCTGGTACTATTTATCCATTCCCGGTAATTGCGTGTTCTTGCAAAATTTCTAAGGGTAAATACTTTAATGTAGCCTCATGGGTTGCTGATAAATCAATTGGTGGTGCAAAACCTGCTTCCATGGCTTCTTTCCAGCGAGAAGCGCACAAACACCATTTATCTCCAGGTTTTAAACCAGGGAAGTTATAGCCTGGAACAGGTGTACTCAAATCGTTACCTTTCGATCTGGTGTAATCAAGAAATTCTGCGGTAACTTGAGCGCAAACGACATGACTACCAAAATCTTGGGGACCAGTTTCGCAGCTACCATTACGATAAAATCCCGTCATTGGAGATGTACAACATACTTGGAGTTTTTCCCCTAGCACATTTTTGCTTTGTGTCATTGCTTGTAAAATTTTCCTGTTTTCAAGACTTCGAACTGGAATTGAGATTCCAAGATAATTTTAAGCTGTTAATTCGTGCTTTAGCTTAAATGTGGAGTTATGGGAAAATTCATGTAATTTATTTTACCGTTAATTAACCTTTCTATTCTGTTAGACGTATCGCACAACTATTTGAAATCAATAATCGGTAAATACTGTAGCGACAAGAAAACTTTTTACTCTTTATAGAAAGATAATTAATGCTTTGTATACTATTAATGGTGTAATCAATACAAAACTTAACGAAAAACAAGTATAGTATTTAATTTTATATTTACGGCTGTTATCGCCGCAACGCATTACTGCTACCATACATGCTTCTTTTAAGCTCTCGGATTACTTGTTACTGAGTCTAGTGAAGAAGGCAGAGGGCAGAGGGCAGAAGGCAGAAGTGAGCAATATGGTAGGGGCTTCCAACCCACTACCAATTGCAAGCCACCAAATTTAAATTTTGGTGGGGGTCTTAAACCCTTGCTCCCTCCGGTCGCCAGAAGCTCTACGGCATATACCTTCTGCCTTCTGCCTACGTTCACGCAGTGCGTACAAACTTCTGCCTTTCCTGATAAATACAGATATATGGAATATGTGTATATCCAAATAAAGGCTAATTTTATATTTTTTGCTTATGTGTAGCAAATATATCTGTACTTTAATAAAACAAAGATTAACTCATTTATGAAAAGGAATTTGAAAGAATTTGGTGCTAGCCTAGTTAACCCAAACTATGCTCCCATTGGAGTTAAAGTTGCAATTGTAGTTGGTTCTATTTTATTTATAATCAACCACGGCACAACATTAATAAAAGGCAAAATGAATCAAGAGCGTTGGATTTCTGCGACTATCAGTTATTTAGTTCCATATATGGTGTGCGTATATGGTCAACACACAAGTAGTGCTAAGCATAAGTCAGATGAGTCGTGACTAGCAATACTTACTCCCGTGGGGTTTTGAGCAGTCCAACGCTTGAATGCATGGTGGAATGCACTCGGTTCCGAAAACACTAGTAAAAATGCTACATCATGAAGCTACATCATGAATTGAATTGTTGGGCTGTTTGAGATAGCGCATTGCCAATTCTTTACGCCGTTTCAGCTAAAAGTTGCTAATATAGTCTCCCCAAGCCTTGCTCGCGTCTAACGCAAAGGTTCCGTATTCCCTACAGTACTCAATCCTCGACGAAAGATATTTCTAGCTGCATTCTCGTCTCTAACTTTTTATTCTCATTATTAACTCCTCATAATTAGTGTGACACAGTACTAGTGGTCTGTCCCATTAGTTGTCAGTTTTACCACAAAACTCGGTAGAGACGTTGCATGCAACGTCTCTACAACCCATCATATTTAATGGGACAAAGCACTAGAGCATTCTTGGTTTGTATATTGCAAAAGTAGCGCAACTGTTACCCGTCCAAAGACTTTTCCAAAGTATTCAACCCAGACGCGGAATTGAAATAACAGATCGGAAAAGCAACAAAGAGTGAGGAGTTTTAGCCAACTAATTGTCATTAAACTTACAAGGAAACAGTTGACATTAATTATAGTGAAAACTACCATAAATGGATAACCCGTTAAAAATGAGGGGTAAGGGTTAAATGAAAGATGTCGCAAAGTTTGACCGTGTGTATGAATACGAGCGGCAAAAAATAAATAATGATAATCAAGATTGTGAGAATCAAAGCTATGAGAATCGAGAACTAACTATAAATAGTAACGACTATAGTTTGCTGACCGACCTTTACCAATTGACAATGGCTGCTTGCTACCACGCAGAAGGTGTGGAACAAAAAAGTGCAAGTTTTGAGTTATTTGTCAGGCGCTTACCTGAAGGTTTTGGTTATTTGATTGCTATGGGGCTAGCGCAAGTATTAGAGTATTTAGAAAAATTGCGCTTCAGCGAAGGACAGATTAAAGCTTTGCAAGCTACGGGAATTTTTGCTAAAGCTCCCGAGGAATTTTGGCAGTTGTTAGCATCCGGTGGTTTCAGCGGTGATGTTTGGGCTGTACCTGAAGGAACGGTTATATTTGCAAACGAGCCGATATTGCGAGTAGAAGCGCCTTTATGGCAAGCACAATTAGTTGAAACTTATATATTAAATGCAATCAATTACCAGACATTAATTGCAACGCGAGCCGCAAGATTGCGCGATATCGCGGGTAAATCAGCTAAATTATTAGAATTTGGTACCAGGCGAGCATTTAGTCCCCAAGGCTCATTATGGGCTGCACGGGCTGCACTTGCTGGTGGTTTAGATGCTACATCCAATGTATTAGCAGCCTTACTATTGGGAACTCAACCCAGTGGAACGATGGCTCATGCTTTGGTAATGGCGCTATCAGCAATAGAAGGTGGTGAAGATAAGGCATTTACAGCTTTCCATCGTTACTTTCCCGGCGCACCTTTATTGATTGATACTTATGATACTGTTGCTGCAGCTGAACGCTTAGCTTCTAAAGTAAACTCAGGAGAAATTGAATTAAACGGGGTAAGGTTAGATTCTGGAGATCTAGTGGAATTATCTCAAAAAGTGCGATCGCTACTTGGAGATGTACCAATTTTAGCTAGTGGCGACATCGATGAATGGGAAATTGCTAGATTAAAAGCAGCAGGTGCTCAAATAGATGGTTATGGAATAGGAACCAAACTAGTAACTGGGGAACCTGTGAATGGAGTTTATAAATTAGTTGAAATTGATGGTATTCCAGTAATGAAAGAATCTAGT
This sequence comes from Mastigocoleus testarum BC008, assembly GCF_001456025.1. GTDB lineage: Bacteria > Cyanobacteriota > Cyanobacteriia > Cyanobacteriales > Nostocaceae > Mastigocoleus > Mastigocoleus testarum. The sequence continues at coordinate 99,586 of NZ_LMTZ01000066.1, read as the reverse complement.
GGTAAGTTAACTTATCCAGGACGCAAACAGATTTTTCGTTGTTTATCAGCAGGAAAAATACAAGCCGACTGTTTGAGTTTAGCGACCGAAGATACTTCTGGAGAATCTAAAATCCTTTCTCAAGGCTTAATACAACAACCATTATTAAAATTAATAATGAAATCAGGTCAGAGAGTAGCAAAGTCGGAAACGATCGCCCAAATTAGTGAAAGAACCACTTTATCTGTTGCAACTTTGCCAGAATCAGCAAAAAAATTGAACGAACCAGGAACTGCAAATGTAGAAATTTCTCCAGCATTAATTCAGTTAAGTGAGAAAACCAGAAGAAATAAGTAATGAGTAAGAAGTAATGAGTAATGAGTAATGAGTAATGAGTAATTGGTAATTTGGTCTTCCCCATCCTCCCACACTCCCCACACTTTCCCCAGTCGCCAATCCCCAATCCCCAATCCCCAGTCGCCAATCCCCAATCCCCAATCATGAAAATTGCTTTATTTGGTACAAGCGCAGATCCGCCAACTGCTGGACATCAGGCAATTCTAAGTTGGTTGTGTTCTAAGTACGATCGTGTTGCGGTTTGGGCTGCAGATAATCCTTTTAAGTCCCATCAAGCAAGTTTGTCCCATCGTGCAGCGATGTTGGAATCATTAATTAACGATCTCAAAACAGATCTCAAAACACCAGGAAACATTGCTTTAGAACAAGATTTAAGTAGCTTGAGGACTATTGAAACATTGGCAAAAGCTAGAGAACTTTGGGGAGACGAAACCGAATTTACTTTAGTTGTTGGTTCTGATTTAGTTGCTCAATTACCGCGCTGGTATCAGGCGAGGAAGTTATTACAGCAAGTAAAATTATTAGTAGTGCCGCGACCTGGATATGCGATTAATCAAAGCAGTTTGCAAGCAATACAAAGTATTGGTGGAGAAATTGCGATCGCTAATCTAACTGGCCCAGATGTATCCTCCACAGATTACCGTAAAAATGGTAATTTAGAAAACCTGACGCCATCTGTCGCTGCATATATTCTTATTGAGCATTTATACGAATGCCAGGACAACAGCAACGAAAACCTACAAGTGCAATAAATCAACAACCTTTGGCTGATTTCAAGGTTGGTGTTGATAATGTCATCTTTTCTGTGGATATTACTGAGAATCGATTATTGGTTCTGTTAGTAATGCGGCAACAAGAACCATTTGCAAATTATTGGAGCCTTCCAGGGACTTTAGTACGTCAAGGCGAGTCTCTTGAGGATGCTGCCTATCGGATTATGGCAGAAAAAATACGAGTTAATAATCTTTATTTGGAACAGTTATATACTTTTGGTGGTCCGAAGCGCGATCCAAGGGAAGCTTGTGATAGTTATGGCGTGCGTTATCTTTCGGTGAGTTATTTTGCTTTGGTGAGATTTGAAGACGCACAATTAATTACTGATGGTGTCACAGGTGTGGCGTGGTATCCAGTTAAAGATGTACCACAACTCGCTTTTGACCATAATGAAGTTTTGAATTATGGAAATTGTCGTTTGCGAAATAAGTTGGAATATTCTCCGGTAGCTTTTGATGTTTTACCGAAAATGTTTACTTTAAATGATTTATATCAGTTGTATACCACTGTTTTGGGGGAAAATTTCTCTGACTATTCTAATTTCCGCGCCCGTTTACTAAAGTTAGGTTTTTTATATGATACCGGGGTTAAAGTATCCCGAGGTGCTGGACGTCCAGCTAGTTTATATCAATTTGATGCAGATGCTTTTGCACCTTTTAAAGATAAGCCTTTGGTGTTTATTTGAGGGATTGGGGACTGGCGACTGGGGACTGGCGATTGGGGTAATTTAATTATGCGGTGAGCGCTCGCGGTGCGTTACGGCTGACGCCTAACACACCCTACAAAACTATAGCGTGCGCGTTCCTAGCGTAAGCGTACCGGATCCGCAGGTAGCGCAGCTATAGGTATTGCGCATTAACTGGTAACTGTTAACTGATAACTGATAACTGATAATGAAAATTGCGATCGCTCAAATTAATCCAATTATTGGAGATTTAAAGGGAAATGCTGATAAGATTCTCCATGCTGCACAGAAAGCGAATACTGCTGATGCGCGGTTGTTGCTAACGCCGGAGTTATCTTTATGTGGCTATCCACCGCGAGATTTATTATTAAATCCTAGTTTTGTTGATTCTACTAATCTAAGTTTGCAAAAGTTAGCTGCAGAAATTCCCCCAAATATTGCTGTGTTGGTAGGTACGATTACAGAAAATATCAATGCTGCAAGTAATGGTGGGAAAACTTTATTTAACAGTATTGCTTTATTGGAAGCAGGTAATATCCAAAAAATCTTTCATAAGCGACTGTTACCTACCTATGATGTATTCGACGAACACCGCTATTTTGAACCGGGTTTACAGGCAAATTATTTTACTTTAGATGGTCTGAATATTGGTGTCACCATCTGTGAAGACTTATGGAATGATGAAGAGTTTTGGGGTAAACGCACTTACAAAATAAATCCTTGGGCTGATTTATCAGTTCTTGGAGTGGATTTAGTGGTAAATTTATCGGCTTCTCCCTATACTCTTGGCAAACAGGGTTTTCGAGAAAATATGTTGAAGCATAGCGCTCAGCGGTTTGAGCTACCAATTATCTATGCAAATCAAGTTGGTAGTAATGATGATTTGATTTTTGATGGTAGAAGTTTTGCTTTAAACCGTCGGGGTGAAGTTACTTGTCGCGCTCGTGGTTTTGGTACTGATTTAGTCGTAGTTGAATTCGATGAAGCAGCAAAAGATTTGCAACCGACTAGAATCGAACCTGAGTATAGTTGCGAAGATGAAGAAATTTGGCAAGCTTTAGTTTTGGGAGTGCGGGATTACGCTCGTAAGTGTCGTTTTTCTAAGGCTGTGCTTGGTTTGAGTGGAGGGATAGACTCGGCGCTAGTTGCAGCAGTCGCAGCAGAAGCTTTGGGTCGTGAAAATGTTTTGGGTGTTTTAATGCCTTCACCTTACAGTTCTGACCATTCGGTTAATGATGCTTTAGCATTGGTAGAAAATCTTGGTATTAATAGTAGCACTTTACCGATTGGGGATTTAATGCAAGGTTACGATCGCACCTTTGCTGAACTATTTGCTGGTACAGAGTTTGGTTTGACAGAGGAAAATATTCAATCCCGGATTCGGGGAAATTTATTAATGGCGATCACCAATAAGTTTGGTTATTTGCTGTTGTCTACCGGTAATAAGTCGGAAATGGCGGTTGGTTACTGTACTCTTTACGGTGATATGAATGGTGGTTTGGCTGTAATTGCTGATGTTCCCAAAACTCGGGTTTATTCCCTTTGCAATTGGTTGAACACTCAAAAAATAAACACTCAAAATATAAATATTCAAAAAATAAACAATCAAAAAATAAACAATCAAAAAACTACCCACAAAAGACCGCCAAAGGAAGTTATCCCAACAAATATTATTACTAAAGCACCCAGCGCTGAGCTTAAACCGGATCAAGTAGACCAAGATTCTTTACCTGCTTATGAAATATTGGATGATATTTTGGAGCGATTGGTAAATAAACATCAGTCAACAGGGGAAATTATTGCTGCAGGTCACGAGCAGGTGGTTGTAGAACGAGTCGTGCAATTGGTTGCTCGAGCAGAATTTAAACGCCGACAAGCACCTCCAGGTTTGAAAATTACTGATCGCGCCTTTGGTACTGGTTGGCGAATGCCGATTGCTAGCAATTGGCTAGATGCGATAAAAAGTAAGAATAAATTAGCAATTGAAATGAGCAATGCTAATGAAGGACATACGGACAGTTCCCCAGGATAGACCCTTAAAAATTATTATCGGTGCTGGCGAGCAGTCATACCCCGGTTGGATTGCTACTCTTAACTAGCACATTTTCAAACCCTTACGAAAATCAACCAATTGCTAGCGATGATGACAGTGGTGAAGGAAGAAATGCCAGATTAGTTATTAAGTTACCCAAAACTGGTACTTACACAATCGGTGTTATGAACCGTAAACCAGGGGAAATAGGGAAATATCAACTAACTTGGCGAGAAGCACTACCCCGAGATATAGAACTAGCAGAAGCAGAAAAACTCAATCAACAAATAATTCAACTGGAGAAACAAGGGAAATATGCACAAGCCATTCCCCTAGCCCGACGTGCATTAGCTCTGCGTCAAAAAAATTTAGATGGCGACCATCCCAATGTGGCAACTAGCTTGAACAATTTAGCAGCACTGTACTCAAGCCAAGGAAGGTACCCCCAAGCCGAACCCCTTTATCAACAAGCCCTCCAGATGACAAAGCGGCTGTTTAAAGGCGACCATCCCAATGTGGCTACTAGCTTGAACAATTTAGCATTCCTGTACGATAGCCAAGGAAAGATCGATCAGGCTATTGAATTTTTAACCCAAGGATTGGAAATTCAAGAAAGGTACCTGGCTTACAACCTTACACCAGGATTTGAACGTCGAAAGCGGCAATATTTAGCTAAACTTTCTGGGACTACAGATGGTACTATTTCCCTACATCTCAATTCTGCGCCACAAAATCCCCAAGCTGCTCGTTTAGCCCTAAAAACAATATTACAACGCAAAGGAAGAATCTTAGATTTCCTCACTGATAGCCAAGGAATTCTCCGTCAGCGCCTCGACGATCCAGGAAGTAAGACATTATTAAAGCAACTATCCCAAGCCCACACTGAATTATCAAACCTAGTTTTTAATGAACCAGAAAAACTAAAACTATCTCCAGAAGCATATCGCATTGAGGTGGGAAAACTGGAAAAACGAGCAAAATCATTGCAAGCTCAGCTTAGCGATCGCAGTAAAGAATTTCGTATCCAATCCCAACCCGTAACAGTAGAAATAATTCAAAAACTTATCCCTGCGGATACAGCTTTGGTGGAAATATTTCGCTACAGACCCTTTAATCCCAAAGCAAAGCCTGACAAGCGATGGGGTAAAGCTCGTTATACTGCATATATTTTATCTGCCCAAGAGGAACCCCAAGGCATAGATTTAGGTGGAGCAGAAGAAATTGAACAGGTTTTAGGTCATTTTCGTTTGTCTCTGCGAGATAGTGGTACTAAGATTTCTCTAGTCAAAGAATATGGACGGGAACTAGATAAAATTCTCATGGAACCAGTGAGAAAACTATTAGGTAATACCCGCAAAATTTTAATTTCTCCCGACAGTAATCTCAATCTGATTCCCTTTGAAGCCTTGGTAGATGAAAAAAATCAATATCTCGTAGAAAACTATACTTTTACTTATCTTACCTCTGGCAGGGATTTAATTAGATTAAAGAATCAATCTCCCAATGGCGAATCTCCCAATGGCGAATCTGCTAACCAAAAATCCACCAATCAAACATCTATAATCATCGCCGATCCAAACTTCAGTCGTCCTGGAGAAACAGTTGCAATTAACCCAACAACCGAACCGAAACCCGAACTAAAACCCAATAACAATTCCCAAAACCCCGATCGCAAACCTTCCATTAAGGTATCCCAGAGTAATTTCCCACCTTTACCAGGAACCAGAAAAGAAGCTGAAGCGATAGCACCATTGTTAAATGTTGAACCTTTGCTCGGTCGAAAAGCAACAGAAGCAGCAGTCAAACAAGTTCAAGCACCAAAAGTTCTCCACATTGCAACCCACGGCTTTTTTGAAACCAACCCTCAAACCGAACTAGATCGCCAAACCCTCACTGATAACCCCCTGCTGCTTTCCGGTTTAGTTCTTGCAGGTTTGAGAGAACTAAAAAGTGGTGCTGAGGATGAAAATGGTATTCTTACTGCATTAGAAACATCAAGCTTAAACTTGTTGGGAACTGAACTGGTGGTTCTTTCCGCTTGCGACACCGGTCAAGGTCAAGTTACCAACGGCGAAGGAATTTATAGTTTGCGTCGCGCTTTAGTCATCGCTGGTTCGGAAAGTCAGGTTATTAGTTTGTGGAAAGTTGAAGACAATGCAACTAAAAACTTAATGACAAATTATTATCAGCAACTGTTAGATCCAAAAGCCAAAACCGGTCGCAGCGAAGCATTACGTCAAACCCAATTAAAAATGCTGCGGGGAGCAATATCACAGAAAGAAAACTTACCCAAAAAACAATATGAACATCCCTACTACTGGGCGGCGTTTATACCTTCCGGCGACTGGCGCGGCATGGGAGAATAAGGGATAAGCTGTCTGTCGTGCATTAAAAATGCACAACAGCAAGTAAAAAGTAAAAAGTCATTAGCGTCTAGCGTAAGTGTACCGGATCCGTAGGTAGGGCAGCTATAGGTTATGACGCTGTAGACACTTAAGTGTCTGTGCTTACGCCCCCCCCACCTTGCTAACACTTTATGTTTGCCCGCATCCTAGCGGATGTTAGCGTTGCTAGCGTAGCGTACCGGATCCGTAGGTAGCGCAGCTATAGGTATTGCGTGACGTAGTCATACAGCTTTGCTGTCTATAACGCGTCACACTACATTAATGCGTGTCCGTAGGACATTATTGAAGAAAGTTTGAGACTTCGCTATCGAATAAAATAATATACAAATTAGATGCGTAAGGAATGAGAATTTAATAACCTGTAATTCTGAAATTTGGAATGGTGCGTTACGCGACGCTAACAGCACCCTACTTTTGTACTTTATTTAATCCACATTCCTAACAACTTATCAAATTTCTGGAAACAAAAATACATCAACATAATTTGCCAAAACTATCTGACGAGTAATATAAATTTGCATCGCTAATAACTGAATTGGATTTCCATCAGAATATAAAATAAAATCTTCAAACCATTTTTTACTACCAGAAACTCTGTAAAAAAACCTGGGCTAGGTTTATCTTTGAGTTACTCTATTATTGTGAAAAAACATTTTGGTAAATTAAAGTTTAGAGAATGTTCCAAAAGTCATATTATTTACCTAAAATATCTTGGTTCCCCCTAAATCCTCCCCTGAGTTGGGGGACTTTTGCCCCCTTTTTTAGCGGGTTGGGGGATCTCAATAGTGACTTTTGGTAATAAACGAGACTCTTAAAACATCTTCTTAACTCTAAACCTAGCCAATAAACAGAAATACTGATTCGTTTACCTCTACAATCTGGAAACTGCTAGTGGTAGAAAAGTTCTATTGCAATGTCCTTATTAGGGTTTCTGTTATCATCAAAGGTGTGTATCATAAAAACAAATTAATATAAATTCAAAATGGTAGAACGCCCAATCAAAAAATCCGATCGTCAGCCAAAATTAAAGACTGACGATAATTCTGGGAATTCCAATCCCACTCCCACAGGTGAGCGTTCCAATCCAACTCGGGAACGACGAGGAAATCGTAAAAACTCCAAAGGTAAGGGCAGAAAATCTTCCTTCAAGGATGAAGAAAAGCAGTATGTGAATCCTGCTTTAGCTCGTCCTCCTAAGCCACCCAAACCTAAAGAAAAGGAGGAGATAGAAGCTTCTGCTGAGTCTGAGCCTGAAACTACTCCAGAAACTGAAGAAATTTCGTCAGAATCTCAAGAAGAGAAAGCAGAAGAATAGAACTTAAGCGCCATTGTGGATACGTGACTACAAAGTTCACTTGAACTGATATAGATAGTATCTAAATATAATTAATTTTAATGATAACTGATGTTCGCGACTCATAAGATACGCGAACAAATTTTTTCTGTCAAAAAATACAAAATTGCCAGAAAATCCAAAAACTTAATAAAAGCTAATCCGAAACAATATTTTAAACATTCGACCTTAATAAAAATTTATAGCCTAATCAAAAATACGGCTAAATACAAAAAATAAACTATATATTGTTCTGTAAGACATTGATATTACTTACTTTAATCTTGTTTTATAGAAACAAATAGCACTTCGCATGTACCAGTTGCTCAGGATTTTTGTTTGAAAGTTCTAGTTTTTAAAGCTTTGGTTTAAGTATTGATTTATCTCTTGCACCTATAACTAATTCTCGATTATCACTGGGACATAGGCAAAAAATTATCAACCTGAAGTTTAATAAAGACGTCGCGAACATGAAACTATTTCATAATTTAGCAGCAGTAGCAGCAACAACAGTCTTAGGGTTTGGAGTAATTTCAGCACCAGCTAGTGCAGCAGGTTTTAGATCTTGTACCACCGGTAGTTATGACATTTCAGATAATGTCACAGGCGCTTCTAATTGTGACATTAGCAACGATTTCAGCCAGGATTCCGTAAGTCCCAATAAACCCCTCACAGTTAATGAAGCAGGCTTTTTTGGCAATACTGATTGGATGTTTGGTGGCAAAATTGGTAGTAACAGTGGTTACAAAGGTACATCTGACGGACAATCAGGCAGTTGGGACATATCAAATGTAATTAAAAGTACTTGGGACGACGTCATGCTTGTGTTCAAATCTGGACAAGGAACACAGCTTGTAGGTTATCAACTTAATGATGCAGTAAGTTCTGGTACTTGGGAGTCACCTTTTGAAAAAGCTGCATTTAATTTCAAAGGTAAAAATACTAAAGATGTATCCCACATTAGCGTTTACTACAGGGAAGAACAAGAAACACCCAAAAAAAGGTCAATACCTGAGCCCACTTCAATGTTAGGTTTGTTAGGATTTGGTGTATTTGGAACTGTATCTACACTAAAACACAAGCAAAAGCAGGAAGCATAAAATAAAGTTGTGCTTTGCTTTACAAGTCTCAACTAAGTATTTTACAGGGCGATATATCTTAATTTTTACAAGATTTTGTCGCAATTAAATAATTAGAGGCGTAGACAGACTCGTATTTTATCTACCATTTAATAATCCCAAAAACATCATAGAGACGTAGCAATGCTACGTCTCTACAACTTGTGAAAAATTATTCGGTTGCCTACTCTTATGAAAAAAATATCAGCTCTAATGAGCGTCCTGCAATTCATAAAAATCAGGCGACACGTAATCTTTACGCAAAGGATAACCAATCCAATCTTCTGGCATTAAGATACGCTTCAGATTTGGATGTCCTTCGTAAACGATACCGTACATATCATAAGATTCGCGTTCTTGCCAATCTACGGTTTTCCAAATCCAGTAAACCGAGGGAACTCTAGGATTTTCCCTAGGCAAAAATACTTTAACGCGTACTTCTTCTGGACGATCTGCATTATCACTTACTTTAATCAAGTGATACATGCTTACAATTTCTTTACCTGGACCCAAGTCAATTCCAGACTGACACTGGAGATAATTAAATCCGTAGGCATATAAAGCCGTTGCAATTGGTAGCAATAAATCCGGCTCAACCTTAATTATCTCCACCCCTTCATGGTCAGCTTCTAAAGATTCATGGTTGTCAAAACCATTTTGCGTTAACCACTGAGATACTTTACCTGCTTCTACAATAGATGCTTCTGTTTCTGCTGCTGGTTTAGATTCTTCAGCCACCTGGATTTACCTCCTTCTGGGATTTAGAAGTCATCAAAGCAGGGGGTACGGGCATTCCCATCGCTTCTGTTAATTGTTGCGGTGGAGTTTCGCGAGTACCTGATTGCAAATACTTGCCAGTTAGAATTTGTTCTACAGGCTTCATGCTGTGAGTGGTGCTGTAGTAGCGGTGAGTTTGCTTGACTAAGCCCCGCTCCTGCATTGAATTATCTGCAATCTTCTTCCTTAATTTGATAATTGCGTCAACAATCGCTTCTGGGCGTGGAGGACAACCCGGTAAATAAACATCTACCGGAATTAATTTATCAACACCACGTACGGCAGTAGGAGAGTCGATGCTGAACATTCCACCAGTAATAGTACAAGCACCCATAGCAATCACATACTTGGGTTCTGGCATTTGTTCGTAAAGCCGCACCAACTGGGGTGCCATTTTCATGGTGATTGTTCCCGCCGTAATAATCAAATCTGCTTGACGTGGGCTAGAACGGGGAATCAGTCCAAAGCGGTCAAAATCAAATCGCGAACCAATCAAAGCTGCGAACTCAATAAAGCAGCAAGCAGTCCCAAATAACAGGGGCCACAAACTAGAAAGTCTTGCCCAGTTGTACAAATCGTCAACTGTAGTCAGAATAATGTTTTCTGACAATTGTTGGGTTACTTGAGGACGCTCAATCGGATTAATGATGTCTTGTTTCGAATTAGTTTCTAAGACCATTCCAAAGCTCCTTTACGCCATGCATAAACTAAGGCAACTACAAGAATTGCAATAAAAATTAATGCTTCAATAAATGCCAACAGTCCCAAACGGTGGAAGGCAACTGCCCAAGGATATAGAAATACAGTTTCTACATCAAAGACAACAAACACTAAGGCAAACATGTAATAGCGAATGTTGAACTGGATCCAGGCACCCCCAATGGGTTCCATCCCGGATTCATAAGTAGTACGCCGTTCTGGATTGCGACTGCTGGGTCGCAGGAGCTTGGAAGCTGATAAAGCTAAAGCTGGTACTAGGCTGCAGAGAATTAAAAAGCCTAGGAGGTACTCGTAACCGCTGAGGACAAACACAATAAGCTTCTAAAGAATAAGGATCGGAATAAATAGAATAACTTTGTTACGTTCTTTCACATTATATATGCTCCATCTTTATTGAATGCTGGAAAAGCTGCTGGACGGATATTTGATTAGTTTTATAAGTGATATATAGAACTAATATTTATGTCATAATTTGTAACGTATATTTAATATTTTTTTTGCAAGTTGTAAATTTTACATGGAACCATGAGCGAACAAGCTGTTGAAAACGCCTTAGACCGGTATGAATGTCGTGCTTGCGGTTACATTTACGAACCTCTCAAGGGAGACGACAAAAATGATATTTCACCAGAGACTTCTTTTGAGGATCTACCCTTCAAGTGGCGTTGTCCGGTGTGTGCTGCTCCAAAAAAAGCTTTTACCAATGTTGGACCAGAAGGTCAAGCCTCAGGTTTTAAAGAAAATCTTGGCTATGGCTTTGGCGTCAATCAATTAACACCAGGGCAAAAAAATATCTTGATTTTTGGTGCTTTAGCAGTTGGTTTCTTATTCTTTCTCAGTTTATATGGTTTAAATTAATAATCGCTGTCATCAAAAATCGATTAGCAGCAGTTTAATCAAAACTTATGAGATAGCAAAGAAAATAATAAGACAGAAGAATTGATATTTAGTGGCAATTGTTCGGCTACACCTTACAACAATACTGTCTTTAAGTAAAGTTCTATGTCATTACCGAAATGACAAAGGCTAAGTACTGTCTGCCTTTGATGAACTTGTTACTAGATTTTGAGATTTTAATCCTGCGAATTTAATCCTACGAATTTAATCCTGCGAATTCAATCCTGCGAATTCAATCCTGCGAATTCAATCCTGCGAATTCAATCCTGCGAAAAATATGGAAACTGCATAGCATTCCAGGATATTACTTTTCAGTTGTCGAAAAGTCCCTATCTCTTAAGAGAATTTTAGAAAAACTAATCAATACAAAAGTACTTGTACAATGAAAATTTGGCAGCAGAAAATTTGGCAACAGAAAATTTGGCAACAATTATTCGGATTCTTCTTGGTTATTCTTTTATGTGTGGGTTGTTCTAAAGTAGAATCTATCGCCTATAATCCATGGGATGTAGTTGCCCTACCCACAGAAGAGAAAATACTAGATATTGCTTTTACTCAAAATTTAGAGCATGGCTACTTGGTAGGAGCAAATTCAACTATTTTAGAAACTCAAGATGGCGGTAATAGCTGGAAAGAAATTAATTTGGAATTAGGCGATGAGAACTATCGTTTCAATTCCATTAGTTTTAATGGTCAAGAAGGTTGGATTGTCGGCGAACCTGCTTTGATGCTACACACCACTGATGAAGGTCGCTCTTGGTCGCAAGTTATTCTAAGTGAAAAATTACCTGGTACTCCAGTTAATATCGTGGCTTTAGCTGAAAACACTGCTGAAATGGCTACCGATGTAGGTGCAATTTATCAAACTGATAATGGTGGTAAAAATTGGAAAGCACAGGTAGAAGGTGCTGTAGGTATTGTAAGAAATATGGAACGTTCCCCAGATGGTAGATACGTTGCAGTTTCAGCGAAAGGAAACTTCTATTCTACTTGGGAACCCGGACAGCAGACTTGGCAGCCCCATAATCGAAACAGTTCCCGGAAAGTAGAAAATATGGGCTTTACAGGAGATAATCAAATATGGATGCTTGCCCGTGGCGGTCAAATTCAGTTTAGCGAACCAAATAATCCCGAAGAATGGCAAGAACCAATATATCCAGAATTTTCCACTAGTTGGGGATTATTAGACGTAGCTTACAGAACTCCTGATGAAGTTTGGCTCAGTGGTGGTAGTGCTAATTTACTCCGCAGTACTGATGGCGGACAAACCTGGGAAAAAGATAGATTTGTAGAAGAAGTACCCACTAATTTTTTCAAAGTGGTTTTCTTATCTGAGAAACAAGGCTTTGTAATTGGCGATCGCGGTGGTTACTTACTCAAATACAACCCAGACATATCAGAAGTGGCTCCATCTGAGGGAGATGAGGCTTAATTCTGCAGAATTAACTCTGGAGTTTCATTAATTTTGGGGTTTCGATTCTGAGAGAAAGAACAGAATGGATTAGTTACAGATTCCACAATTCAGTCAAAAATAGCACAGCTGTTTGCAATTCAAATCTGCTAACTCCTGATTTTTACATTAGGGTGTCTGTTAGCGGCTAGGATAAGAGTAGCGTAGATATTACATAACCTCAGTCACATTCTGATTTCTGAATTCTGTACAGACGTAGCGTGCTACGTCTCTACGACTTCTAAATTCTGATTCCTGACTTCTGATTCCTGACTTCTGACTCCTGATTCCTGACTCCTGACTCCTGACTCCTGACTCCTGACTCCTGACTCCTGACTCCTGACTCCTGACTCCTGACTCCTGACCTCTGACTCCTGAATTCAAATTTATCCCCTAATTTTCTGAGAAAATCGTTGCGACTTGTAACACTTTCTAAACTTTGTAGGATAATAAACACATCATCAATAATAAATAAAGGTAGAAATCCTCATGTCAGGTACTACTGGCGAGCGCCCATTTTCCGACATTATCACCAGTGTTCGTTACTGGGTAATTCATAGCATCACCATACCAGCATTATTTATTGCAGGTTGGTTATTTGTAAGCACCGGCTTGGCTTATGATGCATTTGGTACACCTCGTCCAGATGAATACTTTACCCAAGCACGTCAAGAACAGGTGCCTATTGTTGATAATCGCTTTGATGCGAAAAAACGAGTTGACGAATTTATTAAGTAATAAGCAGCTTTTACTATGACTAGCGGAAATAACATTAATCAACCAGTACAATATCCAATTTTTACGGTTAGATGGCTTGCTGTTCATACCCTAGGCGTGCCAACCGTATTCTTTTTAGGTGCAATTGCAGCAATGCAGTTTATTCAACGCTAGGAGAATTCAATGGATAGAAATAGCAATCCTAATAATGTGCCAGTAGAACTAAACCGGACCTCTCTTTTCTTAGGTCTTTTACTAGTGTTTGTTCTAGGTATTCTGTTTTCCAGTTACTTCTTTAACTAATTGAAATAACTGTTGATATTCAATATTTATTTAACAGAACAAAGCTGGTAATTATTCAACCAAATTTGCCACTTTGTCATGTTTATCTGTGTAATTTATCAGATAACAAAACCAAGGCAAGGTACAATAGGTGTACTAAACGACGCGTTCTTCCCTCAAGGAATTCGCGACGAAAATAACTGTCTTCAATAATTAATACTGCCCCTGTATTGCAGGGCAACAATCCTGGGTTCGGCTTTAAAGCTGATAAAGGTTGCAAAACCAGAAAAGGAAAATGAGTCACTTACCACCTGACTAGTGGCACATTTTGGTAATGTGTATAATTTGGCTTTTCCTGAGACAGGAAACTCCAGCCACTGATTCAATCTTGGTTGTGAGTAATTTACTCAGTGTTGACTTTTTAATATAGGGAGGAGAAAAAAGTGTCTGGAGGTGGCAGAATACCCCTTTGGATCGTAGCTACGGTCGCAGGGTTAGGCGTAATTACTGTTTTAGGCATTTTCTTTTACGGAGCTTATGCTGGAGTTGGTTCTTCGGTATAAGTTAAAGCCTATATATATTTAGACTGATTTTTAAGCACGACTGTTTAAAAACTGTTATTAGAAACCGTCTGTCTCTTTTGGATAGGCGGTGTTGAAGCTCCCCCACTTCCTTGGGGGATTTTCAGTTTGTCAAAAATGTTTGTATAACTTCTAATTTTTTAAGTCTAATTTTTAAAGCCCAATTTTTTAAAGCTTAATTTTTTAAGTCTAATTTTTTAAAGAAAATATAAACATAGATAAGTTAGAGACGCTGGAGTCCAACGTCTCTAGAAACGTTATGTTATATCAACTTCTATGACAAAAGCAATAATCTCACAGTGAGTTACTGTAAGTTATTACGATTGCAGTAATAAAATTGGAAGTTGAAACCTAACATAATTCAAAATTTCTAACTGCTTGCCTATTAGCTTATGAAATATCGTCACTTTCCATGTAAAGTAACATATAAGCCATACCAGCGGCAGAGAATACTAGACCAACGAGGGGAACTAAAACAGAAGGCAAAAAAGATGCTGCCATAGTAAGTTTTCCTGTTAAATTAGACTGTGATACCTAAAAGGAGCTTACTCCAAATTTTGCGAAGTTTTGGAAATTATTTCAGATTTTTAACATATGATAAACTTTTGCATACATCGGCTCGATTTCATAACACTTCAATATTGATGTTGCGCATATGTACGCAGGGTTTTTAACAGTTATTTAAATACACCGAATTAGCACTTTGTATTCAAGCTCTATTTACCCACCAATAAGTCCGTAAACTAGGTTAGAAGCAAATAGACCTTGCAATGCTTGATTCATTTGGTTAGATTAAATACAACATGCTATTTGAGGTTTGATTGCTAAATGTCAAACAACACCAAAAAAAATTTGGTTGTGAATGTAAGATTCTAGTGACCTTGTGGCAATTCAATATTAGAAAGAATATTTGGAGGATATTGAATGTGCAAAGTGCGGAATTTTTTTTCGTTGCGACTGTAAGAACTGATCGCCTTGTTGGCAATTATATGTCAGGGGTGATGTTTGGGAGGTCGCATTGAAACGACAATTAAGACAATCTGTTGAACCATCATACGACCCTGAACTTCTCCAGAAGCAGCAGTTGCTATGTCAGACCGTTCAGGAAGAATCGCAATTTATTCAAAATACCATTCAACTTTACGTAAGTCGAGTGATAAAAGAATTCGGCTACAAGTTGGGTAAAAGTTGCGATCGCAATTCTATAGAGACAATAGCAAAAGAAGTTTTACACGAAACGGTTGAGACTGCTCTCAAAAAAGCTGACAAATTTGATCCTAGTCGTTCGGCTCGTCCTTGGTTATTAGGTATTGCAGCGAAAAAAATACAACGCTGGAAACGTCAACAAACCCAACATAATAAGCGAATTACACCGATAGCAGAACTTCCTCAAGTTCGTAAAATCAGACAGCAAAATTCAGGTTCTATCCCAGAAGAAGAAATTTTAGGGATATTGTACCACTCATCAAATTCATCCGATCCTGAAATGTTGGAGTATTTGCTGTCTTTGGTAAATGACAGTTATCGAAAAGTACTTAAATTAGCTTTTGTTGAAGGTTTGGATGGAGAATCTTTAGCAGCGGCATTAGGGACAACCGTAGGAGCAGCTTACACTAAAAAGCATCGTGCGATCGCGCAATTGCGTCAAGCTTATGCCCAAAGCAATAATTCGCTAGAGGAGGGCAAATAAGATGGGAAAACGAAATAAAATTCAGCACCCCTACTCCCGTGAGAAAGCTATTCATTTATATGTGCAAGCTTTAGATCGAGGTGAGATGGAAGTAGTAGCCCAAATACTTGATGCTGCTTGTGATGACCCTGAATTAGAACGAATTATTACGGAAATTAACTCAGCTTACCAAGAAGAAGAAGAATTAACGCCAATCGCTGTTGATGCACAAATTATTAGAGGTTTGCTTCATAAGCATCTGCATAGTGCATTTGAAGTTATTCAAGAAGATGACAAACCTTTAGTTTTTGAAGATATTGACGAAGAAGAAAAAGCAATAACAGTTGGTGATGTTGTTCAACGTTTACATGATATCAACCGCGTACCATCTGCAGATAGAGATGTTATTACTAAATTAATTGACAGTTCTGTTCCACTACCAGTCAAACTAAGTATTCAAGCAGTTAGAAAATTAGCACTTGAGTTAGGAATAACTGCTAGCGAACGCTTTTTGGATATGTTTCGAGATACTGCTATTACTTTATCTATGGGACGCAGCCACAGTAGGGGTCAATTAGCAGCAGCCCGCGAACAAAAAGGTCGATACAAAACCTTATCGAATAATCGTCAACCAATCAATAAAAAAACTAAAAATGATACTGGAATAGATCGAACATAAATGATACTTGAACATCGCCGTGCTGCCATTTCCCAGTCTGTAGAAATGGTATATCAAGAAGCTGGGCTGGAATTAGAAAATCTTAAACCGGGTATTATCCCATTGTACGACCTGATTAGAAGTTACCCAATTCGGGTCGCAGAAATCAAAGATATGACAATAAAAAATGTTGCCGAGTTTCTAGAAACGGAAACAGGACACAAACCACCTTTTAGCGATCGCGAAAATCCAAATTTAAGGTTAGCTGGTTATTTGTATTTACTGGAATATCAAGGTTGTTTTTATGGCTGTATTTTAGTCGAAAAAAAGCCCTATCTAGCTCCTGTATCGCGCCGCAGATTTTCAGCAGCCCATGAATTGGGACATTACTTGTTACATTTTCTTCCTTTACTGGAAAGTCACCAAGAAAATATTTCTAAAGAGCCTCTGATTTTAACAGAAGGTTTATACGTTGAAAAGGAAAATGATGACGAAATTCAGGACAGTAAAGACGAATCAACGGCAGAATTTACTTTTACGAATGGGATACAAGTGGTACTCGATCGTCTTGGGATAGATGAGAAACAAATGGAAGAAGAAGCAGATCGATTTGCTGCTGAACTTCTAATTCCAGCAACAGCTTGTTTGACTTTAGCTAAAAAATTTTGCGGTCGATTTGCTAGAAAAAGAGATGCTTTGGCTAAACGATTGGCTACCGAGTTTTTAGTCAGTGAGGAAGCAATGAAACGACGCTTAGAAGATTTGCAATTACCGGAAATACTCTTAAATGCTAATTCAGAAATAACTGAAAAATAAGATAGATATATCTAAAAAAATGGGATTAGATTTTATTAAAAACTATGGCGGTTGTCGTGTCGAGCAATATGATGCACAGTTTCCTTTTGTGGAAGAAGAAACTGATGAAGACTTAGAGCAAATTCCAGAAAACGTGAATTTAAATTATGAAGTAAGACCCCGTGCAGTTGATTGGGAGCCAATTAATTTAAATACTTCACCCAAATGGCGACCTAGTAAATGGAGCGAACGACCAACTCACTTTATAGATGGTAAAGATGTGGGGGAAACCATCGCTTCAGTGCGTTCTCCCAGCGGTCAATTAGTTCCAATCCGCCTTTCCCAAATTGGTAGTATCGCCATGCGGGTAGAAAATGGGGAATGTCGGCGCGAATTTGAGGTTGTTGATCGTGTAGTCTCAATGGCTGTAGACCTTTTCCCTTGGACGGAAGTAGAAAGTTTTGCTGCTGCTTTACAAGATAATGGATTTCGTTTACTAACAGTTCGCCCTCCTGGTGGGATAGCTTCCTACGATTTTGAAACTATGCGAAAGCGAACCAACGAGAAATCTAACACGGAAATGAAAGCGTTAGAAGGATATGCGTTTTCCCATGGTAGTGGCGAACCTACTGTGATAGATGGACTATTGCAATCAAGAACGAGAGATTTTGATATCGACAAATCACCAGTTTTTGGTGTGATTAAAACCCAGCGCCAAAACTACTTGCATATTAAAGGAATACAGGTTCTTTACGGGCTAGAAGTTGGTCAACGCACACCAGTTTTTAATATATCAAAAGGATGGTGTGATGTTATTTCTTGGTTTGTTCGTCTTTCTGGAAGTGGTGGGACAACTCCCACTACGGGAATTGTTCGCGTGGAAGCGTCAAAAGTTTGGTTTGAGAAACATCACAAGCATGATTGGGATTTTGTGGATAAGTTATCCCGAACTATATATGAGTACCGTTGTCGAGAGCGTAGTTACGGACGTGCTGCGATCTCTTTACATCCGATTGTGCGAGCGGAAGAGAGTTTAGGTTCTCTTTTTCAACCATTAAGTATCTTGTCAAATCGTTTTTATCGTTTAACACATTTATAAAGTATCAAAATAAATAACTAATATGAGTGATGAAGTATTAACTCCGGAATTTGATATCAATGGAAATGGTTCTCATGGGAATAGTTCTCATAGAAATATATCTCAGACCAATAACGCCGAAGAAATAAATTTATCTAGTAGTACTCCTGGTACTGGTGCCAAAATTATCGGTAAAGTAGCATCACCACCCCACAAAGAATCGACCTCAGAAGAGTTTCATTTTTGGGTACGACGAGACGAGTTGGTGGAAAAAACTCAAATAGTTCGTACTGAAAGTCATGTTGGCGGTAAGGTGATAAATTTTTACGCAATCGTAGAAGAGGTTTACCGACAAAGCCGTAAAAAAGATATCGGCGAAGAATTTGACGCTTTTGACGGCGATGTTGATTACAAACCAGAGTTTCGCAGTGAAGGTGTTACTTTTGCCACTGCAACAATTTTACGTACTGAACCTCCTGTTTTAGCTCCACCCTTAGAACAAAGTTCAGTTTTCTTAGGGGATGAGAATGATGCTCGACGTGCTTACAGAGCAGATGAAATTGATAATTCTCTAGCAGTTGGTTCGATCAAAAACGGTGGAAGCGCGATCGCAGGACCGGGAATGATAGACCTGGATTATCTACTGGGTATTAATGGCGGTCATATGAATGTTAACGGTGTCGCCGGTAGAGGAACAAAATCCAGTTTTCTGTTATTTGTTATTTACCAATTATTACGGAAAGCCCGTCGTCGTGCTGAAGAATATCCATCGGATCCAAATCCCTTAATAGTAGTCCCTATCATTCTCAACGTTAAAGGCTACGATTTATTTCATATTAATCGTTGGAGTAATAAGTATAAACCAGAAGAACATCGTACGGACTGGCAAATATTGGGTGTCGAAGAACCAAGACCTTTTGAAAATGCGAGCTTTTTTG
This sequence comes from Mastigocoleus testarum BC008, assembly GCF_001456025.1. Lineage (GTDB taxonomy): Bacteria > Cyanobacteriota > Cyanobacteriia > Cyanobacteriales > Nostocaceae > Mastigocoleus > Mastigocoleus testarum. The sequence continues at coordinate 80,341 of NZ_LMTZ01000066.1, read as the reverse complement.
CTCCACAAATTCCCAGTGGAGATACAGCAGTTACAACCGGATGTCGTAGTAAAGTGCAGTCTTACAGTTGGAGTCTGAGCAACATTATTGAAAAAGGTTTATTTAGTTACCTATTTGCTGATGATGACTCCGTTAATGATAACTTTAGAGCTTTAGTTTTAGATTTGGAAGCTCACCTGACAGATGAAAAGCTGGAAAAAGATGGTAGTGTCACGCGCAGTTTACGAAGTCAATCATCTAATCTACCTCGAACTTTTCAAGAACTTTTAGATTGGGTGTCAGATAAAGGAAATCGCGATCAATTATCCCCCGACCATCACAGAGCTACTTGGAGTAAGTTACGGCGCAAACTTTTCTTATTAGTAAATGAAGCAAATGGCATACTTCGACGTAACGACCAAAAAGGTAATCCCCTGGACTTAGGAAAACGACAAACAACAGACCCGATGGTTGTTGATTTAAACGCTCTGACACGGATTCCATCTTTACAAAGGTTTGTTGTCGCCACAATTCTCCAACAATTAATCAACGAGCGTACTGGAACCAATCGGGTTGAAGGTTTAGTTTACTTAATTGCTTTAGATGAACTTAACCGTTTTGCTCCCCGTGGTTCCAAAGATCCAATTACCCGACTGATAGAAACTGTTGCAGCCGAAATGCGATCGCAAGGAATCATTTTACTCGGCGCTCAACAACAAGCCTCAAAGGTTTCCGAAAAAGTAATTGAAAACGCAAGTATTCGTGTCATTGGTCGTAGCGGAAGTCTCGAACTTTCCCAATCAATCTGGCGTTTTTTGAGTAAAAGTAACCAGCGCAAAGCAGCAGAACTCACTGTTAGCGAAAAAATGGTGATTCAGGACAACGAACCGATGCACGTTCGAGTTCCACTTCCTCCTTGGGCTATGAATCCTCAAGAAGCAACAGGTAATCCCGCGATCGATGTGGAAGCAACAAGCGTAGAAGAAGACGACGATGATATTGCTACTTTTTAGCAGGGAGATAAGATGCGAATTTTACACACATCTGACTGGCATTTAAACGATAAGTTGGGGCGAATATCCCGCCAAGGCGACATCGTAAAACGTTTAGAAGAAATTGCCAAATACTTAGACGAATACAAAGTAGATGTAATGGTTGTTGCTGGCGATTTATTTAGTCAGTACAACCGTCTCGATGAATTAAAATCTGCTGTTGGGGATGTAAATAAGGTATTCAAGCCATTTTTGCTAGATGGTGGCACAATTGTCACCATCAGTGGTAATCACGATAATGAAGCTTTTTTTAATTTAATGAGTCTTGCTCTTGACCTCGCCGATCCAATAGACCCGAAAAAATCAGGTTCGAGACCAACCGGAAGACTTTATTTAGCAGCAAAACCGACTTACTTACTACTAGAAGATAAAGCTGGTCAAAAAGTCCAATTTGTTTTGACACCTTACCCAACTTCGTCACGTTATTTAAAAGATGAAAAGACAAACTACAAAAGTATGGGTGAGAAAAATATCTCACTTCATACGGCTATGCTTGAAAGAATTGACCGTATGAAGAATAAATACGTTAAGCCTCAATTACCAAGCGTACTAGTTGGTCACGCACATATTCGTGGAAGCGAGCTACATAATCTTTATCGCATCAGTGAAACTGAAGATGTAGTTTTTGAAGCAGGAGACATTCCTACAAATTGGGCTTATGCTGCTTACGGTCATATTCACAAACCACAAGCTTTAGCTGGTACTACCCATGTGCGTTATTCCGGTAGCATTGAGCGTCTGGACTATGGAGAAAGAGATGATGAAAAAAGTGTTGTTTTAGTTGAAATTGATGCTCGAGGTCGGACTGAAGAACCTGTATGTTTACCACTTAACGCTACACCAATATATCGCATCGAAATTAACAATCCAGAAGAAATTGCTAGCCTCAAAGATAAATATTCAGAATTAGACAGAGCTTTAGTTGATTACAAATTAACCTACAAACCAGGCGAGCATAACCGGGATGCAATTTGTCGCGAACTGGATAAAATCTTCCCCCGTTGGTGGGATCGGAAAATAGTTCCTGATGGTATATCAATATCTCCCAAACTTTCTACTTTAATTGCCGATAGACAAGATGTAGCAACAACTGTACGCACCTATTTACAGCAACAATTAGCAGGACATAAAGACAAAGATGCTGTATTGAAATTGGCAGAACAATTATTAGCTGATGAACAATTTGTAAATAATTCTGAGGTAGAAATATGATTCCAGTTCGAGTCTATGTTGAAAATTTTCTGAGCTATCGTGAAGGTCAAGTGTTAACTTTTGATGGCGCTCCCTTGTGGGTACTATCAGGAGCAAATGGTGTCGGTAAATCAACAATTTTTGATGCGATTAGATTTGCTTTATATGGAAGTCATCGCGGTGGAAGTTCAAAAACTCAAAAAGACTTAATTAATCATCAAGCTGATGCGTTAACTGTTGAATTTGATTTTCTTATTGATGGACAGGCGTATTGTATTCGTAGAATAGTTCCCAGACGTGGAAAAGCGACACGAGAAGTTTTTCGTATTGATTCGTCATCAAAAGGAAATTCTGGCAATAAACCAGTAGCAAATACAGACAGTGATTCAGGTTTTAAAGATTGGGTTAAACGCGCTATTGGTTTAGACGATAAAGCCTTTACATCATGCATACTACTCATTCAAGGTAAAAGTGACAAATTGATTGAAGCTGCGCCATCTGCACGTTACGAAATACTCAAACAATTAATAGATTTAACAGCATACGACAAGTTACATAAATTAGCAGATGCTCGTCGTAAAGATTGTGAAGGACACGTAAAAAGTCTTAAATCACAATTGGAATCATCAGATAAAGTAAGTGATGCAGAATTAAATGCGGCTCAAGAAGTCCGAAAGTTAACTGAGGAGAATTGGAAAAAATCGCAGAACAAAGTCGATAGTTTGGGAAGTTTACTTGAGCAATCTAGACGATGGGAAGAACTAAATTCCCAAATTTTAGAACAGCAAAGCGAACTACAAAAATATCAAGCATTGATAACCCGTACTGACGAGATAGAACAAAAATTCACGCGCTACAAAGAACTAGAAACTGTACTACCCCTACTGAGTTCTATTATTGAACAACGTCAACGCATTACTGATAACGAGAACGAGATTGAAAAACTTAACCGGAAATGTCAACAAGTAAAAGATGATTTAAATTTAAAATCTGCAGAGAAAGATGAAATTAATAAGCGAATAGAAGAAATAAACCAAAAAATTGAAAATCAACAAAAGGATAGTAATAATATTGCCGAACAGTTAGTTGAATTAACGCCTTTAGTTGAAAAGCTATCACAATTAGAGTCGATTCAAAAAAAATTACAAGATTTAAAACAAGATTTAACTGTTTTTCCTTCTGATTTAGAGGAATTATTGCAAAAAGCAGAGTCAGAAGAAAAAGGATTAGATGCGATCGCAAAAACATTACCTTGGTTAAGACAGCTAGCTCAGGGACGTATTAAATTAATAGACGCTGTACAAAAACAAGAAGAAACGCATAAAAATTTAGAGCATTTGCAAACTCAGTTAGAACAATATCAAATCCAACAAGAAGAACTAAATACTGATGTTGCAAATGCTCGTAAAACTGAGAAAAATTTATCTCACAATATAACTCGTATTGAAACTGAGTATAAAGCTGCTTCTAGTAAACGCGATAATTTTGAAGAAGTATCTCATCAACCCATATGTGAATTATGCGGACAAGAGATTACACCCGAACACGCTCAATTAGAAAAATCACGTCTAGATAATCAGTTAGCAGAGGCTAAAGCTAATTTAACTAGTCTGAATAACGAACATCACAAAGCGCAGGATAATCTTAATTTACTCTCAAGAAAATTGGATGATTTAAACAAACAAATTCAAGTCAATAATAAAGATTGTCACCAAAAGCAAAATCAGCTGAATCAAGCACAACGAGAAATTAAACAGTATACCGAACAAATAAAGAATGCATTTAGCAACTTACCAGTAACTTATCAGGTAAATGTGTCTCCATATCAAATAGATGATGATTTAGGTTGGCTTGATACTAGTTACCCAACAGAAGCAGATTTAGAAGAGTTAAATATACAGTTAATAAACCGAAAAGTTCATACCCAAAATTTAAAAAGTCTACGCAATCAATTTTCTGAATGGCAAATATTAAATACAGAATATCAAACCTATAATAAACAGTTCATCGAACTTGAAAAAAATTTATCACTATCTGATGCTCAAAAAGCACGTGGTGAAAAAAATAAATTACAAGAATCACAAAAAGAACTACAAACATTCCTGAAATCATTGAATAAAGAGCAAAAGCAAAATATTCAAAATTCTCAAAAAATTAATGAAAAATTTGATATACAGTCACGTCAATTACAAAATCACCAAATAAATTTAAGCGATAAAAAAGGTTCTCAAAATGAGACTCAACGCCGCTTACAGTCTGATTCAGAAAGCTTACCACCTCAGTGGCAAGAATCAGTAACAAACATAGATGAAGAAAAGCTAGAAGAGTTAGATAGTGAAAGAAAAGTACTAACGGAGTATGAGAATTTATCCAACCAATTAAATATTGCCAGCCAACAGGTAACTTTTCTCCAACAACAAATTAATAAAATAACTAACCAGATCGAACAATTACCTAGCGAAGCAAGACGCGCTATCCAAGAAATTGAGCAAGAACTTACAACTGCAAAATCCGAGCGAGATACCTTTGATGTCAATCGACAGAATGCTCAAAATAACTTAAATCAACTGAATAACAAATGCGAGCATTACCAGCAACTAGAAGAAAAAAAACTTGAGCTAGAACGCAACCAAAGCTTATACAAAATACTTTGCGATTTGCTAGGTAATGGGAAACAAGGTCTGCAATTGAAATTACTACGCGATGCAGAACAAACTATTGTGCAGCTTGCTAATGAGATTTTAGACGGTTTATCTCGGGGAAAAATGAGATTAGAATTACGTGCAGAAGCAGAGAAATCAGCTGGTGACTCTAACAAAGCACTAGATTTACAAGCATATAACGAAGAAGTAGGACCCTACCCCACACCAATAGCTCAAATTAGTGGTAGTCAGCGATTTAGAGTTGCTGTTAGTTTAGCACTAGCTATTGGTCAATATGCAGGACAAAGCACGCGTCAAATAGAATCAGTCATTATCGATGAAGGCTTTGGTAGTTTAGATAAAAATGGGCGCGATGATATGATTCAAGAACTTAACGAATTGCAACATCGACTAAAACGTATCATTTTAGTTTCGCACTTAGAAGATTTTTCATCTGCTTTTTCTAATGGTTATTCCATTGAATTAGTTGATAGAGCCTCAAAAGTAAGGCTTTTAGAACCTGTATAACACCAAAAATAATAAAATTAAGAACGTTACTTTAATCGTAATAACCATTACCAATTACCAATTACCAATTACTATATTTGCGTTAATTCATCCAATCGAATTTTGGGTAAATTTGGAGGAATCACCTCTCTCATAATCGAGAATTTATGACTTTCTTGCTGAGTCAGTAAATCTATTGCGATCGCCTCAATCCGAATTTTTAAACAACCAAATGGTATATGCAGTAAAGTCATAGCTTCCAATCCTTTTGTTGGATGGGGAAGTAAATTCGTTATTAGGTGAGGACCTGATAGTAAAGAACGTGTTTGACAGTCTTCTAACCATAGTTTGACTGCAACCTGCTCCTCAACTTTAGGAAGTTGTACCCTTACTCTAATTGAGGTACCAGATATTAGTTCTCCTTGGGGTATTTGTAGCTTTGGTGTAGGTAGTGTTTCAACAAATGAGATTTCTCCCAAAGAAGTTCCTGGTGTTATGGATGGTTGTAATAGGGGATGAGATTGGGTATTGAGTTGAGTTTCTACTTCAACCGGTTCAATGTCATCTACAACAATTTCTTTTGCAAGGAAGGTTGATTCAACTTTACTTTGAGCATATGATGCTGCTAATTGTAAGATGTGAGGGGACGACTCAGTTTGTAGGTCACGTGAATTAGAAAAGACAGACTGGGAAGAAACTGATTGGAAAGAAGTAGGTGCTGTTTCTTCACTCCTATTATCTGCTGCTTCAGGTGCTTCGATGAAATTATGTTCGCTAGTCTGAAAATCGATTTCAATGGTCGAAAATATTTCGGTGTTCTCCCGTTGATGTAAGTTATCAGTAAGTTGGGGTGGAATATGTCCGTGACTTTCCATCCATTGACGAATTAAAGGAGAAGAGTGTAAATTTTCTGCAGAAGTAGTTTCTGTAAGATTGGATAAAATCTCAGATAAATTTGTTTCTGAGGAAAGATTACTGGTTGTTTCTTGGTCTGAAGTGATCTCCAATTCTGACTTTTCAGCTAAATTATCAAAGTTTGATGCAGATAAAGGAAAATGTTTGTCATCAATTTCATTTTCCTGAACTTGTTTGGTTTCTTGAAGTCGATTGGTTTCTTGAACTACTTCAGTCTGTCCAATTTGTAAAGATGGATCGTTCAAAGGTTCATCAAAACTTTCGTACTTCAAATTATCTAAAGGTAAATCAGTAGAATCAAAATCGCGATCGCAATCTTGATTTACAAGTTCTTCTTCATTAACCAAAACTGGAAGACGTCTCAAAAAAGGAAAAGTCGTGCTTTTGGCTTCGGTACAATCTAAAGAATGTTCTGAATGGGTAGAGCTAATCAAATCCTGTTGTGAATTCGTCAACCTTGGTCTTTGAGAAATACGATAGGATATCGATTTCGGTGCAGATTTTACCTTAGATGGAGAACTTATAGAAACTGAACTTGTAGAGATAGAATTTGTAGAAACTGAATTAGATATTAATTCCGAATTCTCAAATTCTGAATTTGAGGGCTGAATCGATTTAACCAGATTTAAAAGTTCTAAATTGAGATTGGGGGAATCTGAATCAGAAGCTTTATTCTCATCACCAGCTGCTAGTTGTAAAACTGGTGCTTCAGGAGAAGCAAGTTCCTTACGTTGAGTTGAATTTGCAACTGCTAATAATTCTGTAATATTAGCTGTAATAGTAAAAGGTTGAGTAGCTAAAATTTCAGCTTCTCCAATAACTACTTCTTCAATTGCTCCCAACATCCCAGATAAACTAATGCTGGCTAAAATTAGTTTTGATTCGCACTCAGACGGGATTTTAATTGAACAAGCAATCTCAAATGGTAATATTTTTTTTGGTAAAGATTGCTTGACTTCGTGTAGTAATTCCCCATTCAATGGCGATCGCAGTTCAATTTTAATTTCTCCTGCAGTAACACTCTCTAAATCAGAGCCTTCACCAACATTTAAGTTTTCGTCACAAGAATTTTCACCACAACTTGGAGCGGTAATTTCTTTTAGCTGAACCTTTCCTTCAACAGTGAGATATTCTCCCCAATTAATTACGTAGTTTTCTTGGGCTAAAGTTAACTGTAAGGGTAATGTTGGAGCTAAATCAACAGAATTATCAATCTCCAGCTCAGGAGTAAGTAAATAATCCTCAGTTGGTAAAGCTAAATCTATTAAGTTTTGTAAAATATGTTCTACTGAATCACTCTTAAGCCAAACCGGGCTTACAGGTGCGTCAATAATCGTATAACCTTCTGTTTCTAATTCAAACTCAGTTACCGCAAAACTAGTTTGCGGTACAATCGCTAAGGCTGTAGAAGATAAATCGTCATCATCATTGGAAGTATTTTCTGCTATCTCATTGCGATCGGAGATATTTGGATCGTTTACCTCTTTACTATTTAGACAGTTTTGTTTTTCTGCTGTTTGTTCTTTTGTTTGTTCTTTGCTTACTAATACTGTCTCAGCATCACGAACAGCATCTGTCTGCTTATCTAATATAGTAATTTCTTTTATATTATTTTCTTTCGTAGAAATTTTATTCTTATCAGTTATAGACGAGTTTAAGTTCGTCTCATCCAAATCTCGATCTACTTGCTTAGATGAAGCATTGACTGAAGTAGAAGTAGGAACTAAAAGAGATTTTTTAGCGTGTTTTACAGCATTGAGTATTTTCCTGCTGTGGGTTTGTTCGTCAGAATTCTGGCTTATGGTTGCTGAATTATCGTTTGCAGATATTTCTGGGGCGGAGGAATTCTCAACTTTTGTATCTATATCTTGAGGTAAGACTTCTAACTCTATACGAAATTGCCAAGATTGACCGAGAATATCCGACATCAAATCGCCAGAACATTGTATCTCCCAAAGACCGGGTTTAAAGAAAGTGAAAGGAATCACCGCCATTAAACCATCTGCATTAGTACGACAAGTTCGTTTTTGTACGCGACGTTTTGGTGGAATCTCCAATGTAGATGAATGCGTAACTCGCACTTCTACATCCGTATTGGCAAGATTTGAGCGAGCCACCAGCCTGTACTTTCCCGCCGAAATCTCTAATTTTGTCGATTCCAAAGGATTCCAAGAGTGTTCGCCCTGTTTCTGTATGAGAAATTGCCAGTCTTTCATTGTCAGTGATGTTTAGACAGTTATGGCACAGATTGATATGTTAAATTAACTTGTCTGTCAGTTTAACTTCTTCACTTGTAAATTAGTCACTTTATATCAAAACTTCTAACTAGTAAGCAGTTTTAATTACTTTATATTAAAATCTTTAGTTAATAAGTAGTTTTAAATTATACTTACATCCATTTTTATTGATGTCAATTGCAATTTAAAACAGCTTTTGCATTATTTTCATTTGATTTAAAGTGTATGGTTAGCTTGACTGAATGTGAATGATTTTGTTTGTGACTGCAAAAACGCTGATTAAATGAAGGTAATTGGTAGCTTTTAGTACTTTTTGTCCGAGGTTAAGTCATTACGGATAAGGAGTTTGGAGGAAAAACTTTATTTACCATACAAGATGGGAATAGATTCATCAGTCAAAAAATAAGTATTTTCAACGACTTTTAAAGAAAAATCTTTCCTTAAACTTAAAGATTGTACAAAAAACGTCCCTGACCGATTTGCAAGAACGTTTGTAATGACTTGTGAATTAATGACTTATGAATTAATCAATTATGAATTTGAAATGAGGTGTGTTAAAAATTACATTTGACCCATCGTTACCTGCATTTACCTTTCAGATTTAACCAGTCGAGAAGGTGTTACATCAAAAACAACAGTGAAGGGTTGCTCAAGTTCTTGCTCTAACAAATCCTCTACCATTGCAACTTCTTTAGGTGTAATTGGTTCAATAGCTCTTGCATTTAGTTGTACTATAGGTGGCTTAGTGCGCCAGTTAATATCTAAATCGATTACTTCTACGTCTTGGCGATCTACGAGAGAACGAGCTACTAAAATCTTTTCCACCGATTCATTAACTCTAGCTTGACTAATTAGTTGCCAAAAACTAATTCCCAAGGGAATAGCGAGCATGACAATCAAAATAAAAGAAATCCCCCAAGAAAGACTTCTACCCAGTTCGTTACTCCTAGCGTATCCACCTAAAACGTAAACGCTTAAACAAGCTAAATTAATACCAATGAGGTTGGTAAGGTATAGTAACATTGCCCCCCAAGCTGAATCCCATTCTCCCTGGGAAAGCAATAAGCCAACAACGCAAAGAGGTGGCATTAGCGCTACTGCGATCGCAGTCCCTGGTATCGCATCCCCAATAGAGGGACGAATCTTAGAATAACCACTAATTCCACCTGCAACAATTGCAATTAACAAATCGATTAAAGTTGGTTGGGTTCTTGCTAAAATCTCAGAACCTAACTGGGGTAAGCCAAGGATTATACCTACTAAACAAGAGCAGAAGATCGCTAGAAGACTCCCTATAGCGATCGATAAGAAACTACTGCGTAAAAGCCTTATATCTCCTTCTAAAGTGCCGAATGACAATCCTCTCAACGGCGACATTAAAGGAGCAATAATCATTGCACCGATAATTACAGCAGTACTGTTAATTAACAATCCGAAAGTTGCAATTAGACAAGAACTGACTATAAGTACTAAGTAATTTTGGTTTAGCTCAGCATCTTGAAGTAAAGATTCTCTGAGTTTCAAAATCGGAATTGCACCCAATCCAAAGCTTCTAAACAATTGCCAAGTCTTACTCATGACAATTACTGTATCCACAATCTTTTTCTAAGATAATGACATAATTTATACTAAATAAATACTCCCTAAGAAAGGCTTACGTAAATCTTGCGGACTAAATATAGGTCTTTAAGTAATCCTTGTCGAGTCCTATTTTGGACAAAGGCTAAATCCCCCGTTTAGAAAACGGGGATATGCTTAACATAATTCTGTATTACGCTAAAAAACGTCCCTGAATATCTGACAAGGACGTTTAATTCTGTGACTAAGCTTAATATTTCTAGGCCGCTTCCTCAAAGAAAATTACTTATTCTCATAATTTCCTTACTAGTGTTAGGAATTTTTTTTCGTTTCGTCAATTTAGATCGCAAAGTCTACTGGCACGATGAAGTTTACACCTCAATGCGGAGTTCTGGTTACACAGGCAAAGAAGTGGGCGAACAAGTATTCAATGGTAATGTTATTAGCATAGCAGATTTACAGAAGTATCAACGCCTTAGTCCTGAGAAAAACTTAAATGACACGATTGATGCTTTGATAAAACATCCCGAACATCCACCACTTTATTACCTAATGGTGAGATTTTGGATGCAGTTCTTTGGTAGTTCTGTTACTGTGACTAGAAGCTTATCTGCTGCTCTAAGCCTACTAGTTTTTCCTAGCATCTATTGGCTTAGCCTGGAATTATTCGAGTCTTCACTGGTGGGGTGGGTTGCTGTTGCAATTTTCACTGTCTCTCCTTTTCATGTTCTCTACGCCCAAGAAGCACGTGAGTACAGTCTCTGGACAGTTACCATTTTGCTATCAAGTGCTGCACTACTGCGAGCTATACGTCAAACAAAAAATCAAGACACAAAATTGCCGATTTTGTCTTGGAGTATGTATGCAGTCAGTTTGGTGCTAAGCTTCTACACTTTTCTATTTTCTGCATTTGTTGCTATTGGACATGGTGTCTATGTATTTGCAACTGAAGGGTACAGGATTACTAGGACTTTTACAGCTTATCTGCTTGCATCTCTTGTAGGAGTTATAGCTTTCATCCCTTGGTTTTTAGTTATTATTGTTAACTTCACTAGAGTCAAGCAACAAACACATTGGACAACAATAAAAACACCGATATTATTTTTGTTCAAAATTTGGGGTCTGCACTTAAGTTGTATCTTCCTGGATTTTGGTCTGGATATTGAACATCCATTTACTTATTTAGTGCCACCACTTTTGTTGTTCTTGGTAGGATATAGCATTTATTTTCTGTATCGCAATACTACCCAACAGGTTTGGTTATTTATTTTGGCACTGATTGGAATTACGCCTTTGTTTCTAATTGCACCAGATTTAATTTTTGGGGGGATTCGTTCAGCTGAAAGTCGTTATTTTGTACCTGTTTACATAGGTATTCAATTAGCAGTAGCTTACTTATTTGCTACTAAAATTTCTGCTGTAAATATATTAAGACAGCAGGTATGGCGAGGAATAATGCTTGTCCTAATTTCTGGTGCAGTTATTTCTTGTACAGTAAGCTCTCAATCTGAAACTTGGTGGAATAAGAAAGTTAGCTATCACAACCATTACATAGCCAAAATAATCAATCAAGCAAATTCACCACTTTTAGTCAGCGAGACTTCTGACTTTAAAGCTGGTAATATAATATCTCTTAGCTATTTACTAGAACCAAAAGTTAAGTTCCAGTCGATAACCGATCCAAAAGTTCAAAAAATAGCTGATGGTTTTAGCGACATATTCTTACATTATCCGAGAGAAGATTTTCAACGAATCCTCGAACAACAACATAATGCCAAAGTAGAGATGGTAAAAAATCCTCATAATGCACCCTTATGGAAACTAATTAGGTAAGAGGGAAAGTCTTAGGGACTTTCCAAAAATGAATAATCTTGTTTACCTATTTTTTGGTTTTAACAACTATGGCGATTTCGATAATAAGCCAAAATTTTGTCTACTAATAGCCGACTTTGTGGATCGAGATTTTCGTCATGCTCGAGCCATAAACCAGCAATTTGACTTTGGTTGTAATCAAACTCGGTGGAAGTTTGAGGAATTAAATCGATTTTCACTCCATCTACTTGACGTAAATGTGCGGCGACTTCCCGATATACAGCTAAGGGTAAATCAGGAAATTCTATTTTCTCTTTAATTGTCGACATAATAGAAATTTTTAGGTAGAACCGGTAGCAATTTGGGATGGAGACGGGACATTTAGGGAAGCTTCGATACTTTGAGATGTACTCTTTTCTCCAACCATTTTGGCTACTTCAATACCATATTGTTCCAGAATAACCACTGGATCGGAACCCTCATTAACTTCGATGCGCTTCACAAATACTCCATTGGAAAGTCTAGCACCGGAACTCACATATCTACTAGTTGGCTCAGAAGGAACCTTGATAATAGCTTGTGCTCTACCACCAACTAAAACAACTCCTGTAACTTCCACCGCTCTTGCTAATTCGGGTTGAGGTGGGGGTGGTAACACAGAAGTAAGGTCGGGTTGAGGAAGAACTGCTGGTAAAGTTTTTGGTACTACGGAAACTGGTTTTGGTACCTTTGTGGTAGCTATCTTTGTTGCTTGTTTTGATTTTGAATTCCTGTTCGCAATCTTTGTGGATAATTTTTGTTTTAAATTCGGTCCGGTAGAAGCAGATATAACCCGACTTCTCTTTGGTCTAAGTGGTGGTAAGCTCGGTACCGGTTTTTGCTGTTTTTGTTGTCCTTGCGCAACAATTACTTCATCAGTCTCTTTTGGCGCAGTAGGAATTATGGGGGATATAATTCTTGCGAATGGGTCTTTTCGTCCCTTTGCAACAATATTTGCCCTTTCGGTGCTATCAGTAGAACTAATTAAATTTGGCGTTCTTGTAATTACAGTCGGTAAATCAGGAGTATTTTTTTTAGGAGCTACAACAGGATTATTAAACGGTTGTTGTTCCGTTTTTTGAGCTTGTTCCTCACCTTCATTTGAATTATTAGCTTCTTCACTTCCGGAAGAGCATCCAGCGATCGCCAAAGCCAGGATAGTTGCAACTAAGATTGTTAAATTTTTGCCCATTAGCTGTTCTCAAAAGCCTTATTGTTAATAGGTTTGTCAGTCAGATTTGTATTAAAAGCAAAACCTGTCACTGTTATAACCTAATTTTCTGGCAGTCAAAAGTTGCAAATAAGACTTTTACAATCAGTTAAAATACTGGCTGATTATTCCCTATCCCTTAATGATAATTTTGAGATGTTTGGGAAAGAATATCCATCCAAATCCAAATCAGGATATCTTTAATAAATTTCCTATCTTACCAATGATTGAGACCCCACCTCAAAGGTTATGAATGAGAGTAGAGTCTATCAAAATTCCTTTCTAAGTTTAGCCTGGATACTTTATTTCATAACTAATCATCGGTTCCAATCATTATTGTTTTCAGAGACTCCAATCCTTTTTTGACACGACGAGAAACAGTAACTACACTAATACCAAGATGCTCTGCGACTTGTTTTTGAGTTAAATCTTGAAAGAAAACAAACTCCAAGATTTCTCTAGTACGTTTTTCTAGTTGTACCAACGACTGTTGTAGACGAATTCGGTCCTCTTGCGCTAACTGGAAACTGTGGTATTGGCGATCAGGAACTAACTCTCCCAAGCAAGCAGAACTATCATCTCCATCTTGCACTGGTACATCTAAACTTAGAGGCGCGCGGTTAGCCCAAGCTAATTGAATTTCTTGCCATTCAGATATGGAAATTTCTAATGCTGCTGCGACTTCAGAGTCAGTTGGTTGGCGGTTATATTGTTCTCGTAATGAACGAGAAACTTTTATACCTTGTTGTTGTAGTGCTAACCAACGTCGAGGAATTCTAACAGTAACACCCTTGTCTCGCAGATAGTGTTGGATTTCACCGCGAATATAGGGAATTGCAAAAGAACTGAATGCATGACCCTTGGAAATCTCAAATTTTTCAATCGCCCGAATTAAACCCAAGGAGCCTACTTGAATTAAATCATCGTAGTTTTCTTGGCATTGATTTATCCAATAGTGAGCTTCTTTTCTCACTAATCCAAAGTTAAGTTGCACTAATTTGTTACGAATCTCGGCAGAAGGATTTCGCTGATATTCCCGCAAAAATTGCCAAATTTCGTGCTTAAGTTCGTTATTAACTATGGTGGTAGGCATGGGCACCTTATATCTTGCTCACACAATTATTTGAATGAATAATCACCATACATTCGGTTTCATTTCTATTGGCGAACGGGTTGTATATTAGTTGAGTGATGCTCATTCATTTTTTAAGGAATGAAAAAAGGTACACGAAACTTGCTCATATCACGTACATAAAGATACAAGCTTAAATTCGCCAACGTTATAGTGTGTCAGACTAAGACGCTACCTTTACCAATCAAAATATCTATGGCGACAAGTTACAAATTTTGTGCTAAAAGTTTTGTGCGGAAAATCTCATGACTTTGAAAATCTTATGCTGAAAACTTTACACGAAAAATCACTTGTCTATCATGACCCGTACTTTGAGAATAAACCCGGATTGAGATTGGCGATTGATTTATTAAAATTTTCTAGTTTATTTAATTAGTGATGGCTTAAAAGCCAAGGATTTCAAAAGACATAACGCCAAGATATTAAATTTCTTACCCAATCTCAAACCGAAATAGTACTTAATTTAAATCGGGCAGTTATTTGTTGAATATTTAGACATAATCCAAAAAAATGATAAATTTCGTCAAAATTTTTCAGAATCAATCAATTTTTTGGAGAATTTTTGTTGAAAATTAGTCTTTGTAGCTGATATAAACACTTAAAGCTTAGCGTAGTAAATATATAGCTTAGAAAAGCCCTTAGCTAAAGACAAATTAAAATAGAAAGCACCCAAAAAAATAAGAGTGCCATTGAATAACACTCTTACATGCTTTATATATATATTCGACACTCTATTTACTCGATGGTCTGGGGTGAAAATTTAGGTTAGTAACTGCAGCTCAAAAATTTACTCGAAATTTTATATTAACCATTACCCATTACCAGTAATTACAAGAAAGTGAGTCGCTCGAAAATGGCTGAATAATTTAAATTTCCGCAAATGCACGTTCGATTAAACGTCTGGCGAGGGTTTGAGTTCCCGTGTGCTCATAGTAATTGGTACTCAAATCTAAGAATGCAGCAAGATAGTCTAATTTACTGTCAGCCACATCAACAAAATTCTGGATCCTATTAGCAACTTTGTCAGTAGTTAAATCCTGAGACGATACTAAACCAGACATCCAACCTTTGACAGAATCAAAGCTTGAACCAATAAAATTAAGTTTACCCTCAGCGGTTTTACCTGGAATTGCTTCCCTAAGATTATCAAAGGTTTTATTTTCCTCTAATTCTTGGGGAGATGTACGACTGAGAAAAGATTGGGTTTGTTTAATGAAGTCTGGACCGAGAGGAATCAAACCATCCACACAAACTAGTGCGACCATCCGCATTAAAGACTCGCCACTATATTCACCCAAGGAACCAACAAAATCGCCGATGCTATCGCCGGGGATACCGTTAATCTGGCAAAAAGCTAATAATTCAGCCACCAGTTTCAAGGAAAGATCGATAGTTTGAGCCTTATCAGGTTTGGGTGTAATTCGATTTAAAAAACCTAGGAGTGGTATTTTTTCCCCAACTTTATTTGCTAAAGCTGCCGTACCCAACATTTTATCGGTGCTGTCAACGGTTTGGTAAAGCCACATAGCCCGCTGATAACCTTGAGAACGATCATTATAAAGATATATAGCCCGTTCGCCAATTGCTTGAATTAAACTTTCGTCTGTTTCTCCGGTAATATGCTTAATAGTGTTGACAAAGCCAACTACATTTTCCCACTTCCCCGGCATAGCGAAATCTAGGGAATTAAGCATGGAAACGGTCAAGCCGCCTGTTGGTAGTTCATCTACCAATTCAAAAATTGGTTTACTCACAGTAGTCTCCTGATTACTTTATGGTTGGCTTGATTAAAATATATCGGACAGCACTTAATTGAGTTGTGCTAGTCCCCTAAGATTAAATCTTTCGATCCAATCTTCACGATCGCTAGCCGTAAATGAGGGGTCTCTAGAAATTACTGCTACCTGATATCTGTTATCAACCAGTATTGATGTTCTAGTATTACCAGTTAGAACGGCGGGATATCCGATAATTGTTTTATCGCTATTGGAATACTTTGTTGCAGCTGCAGGATTGCTACTAGTATCGGAAATTGATAACAGCGCCACATCTTTACCGTCTCTCTTCAATTTAGCTTGAGCAAAACCTTTTTTCTCTTGGGTATATACCCGTTGATATCCATCTGCAGCTTTAGGAAAGAATTTATTAAACTCACTACCTTGAGTTGCATCTCTTGCAACTGCTTGACCACTTCTTTGACGACTGCTTTCCTGCTGTACTTGGTCAAAACGCCCTGGTGCTTTAGTCGCACAAGCTGTTGTTGTTGTCAGTAACAACAAGGAAATTAGTAATGCAGCTAGTATTTGTTTTCCACGCTTAACAAGCATATTTTTTACTTCCTATACCTTGAATAATTGTATTTTCAGCCAATAGCGAACACTTTACGAGGAAAAGAGACGTAAAATTTATATTTTATTAATTAATTGATTGATTAAGTGTTAAATACTGTAATTTTCTCGTTTAAGTAATGGGTAATTGGTAATTGGTAATGGGTAATGGGTAATGGGTAATGGGTAATGGGTAGTGATATGACTCACTCAAGTATTAACTTTTAATTACTGATCGCTTACAGAAGATTGCAAGTAACTAACTCACAAGCAATAAGCAGAAATTCAAGTATAAAATTCACTACTCACTACTCACTACTCACTACTCACTACTCATTACTTCTAAACTTCTGTCTCCCAAATTCTGTAATATTAAAAATCTCGCTGGGCTATTACAGCGTAGAACGGATCGCCACCACCTGTATTCAACCATTGGAATAAATTAGGTACACTCGCTCGGCGAATAATTACCTCTGGAGAACTAAATCCTTCTACAGATTTGAAGTAACGCTTAACTAACTCTACCCTTGTTGCTTCGGAATTTTCTCGCCACACTTGAATTGCTTTTTGAAAGAACATCCGATTAGAAAAACTGATGATTGCGGTTCCTCCTGGTTTAAGAATCCGATATATTTCCGAAAATACAGCTTCTGGGTATTGTAAATATTGCACGGATACACAGTTGAGGACAGCGTCAAATTCCTGGTCTTTTAAGGGTAATTTGGGATTTTCATTCAAATTTTGCACGAAGTAATTATCTAAGCATCGGTTCCGTGCTAATTCTTCAGCATTGAGTCCATGTCCTTCAATATGAGCAAATTCCATTTCTGGAGGAAGATGGGATACCCAACTGCTCATCATGTCAAATATTCGAGTATTTGATTTTAGGCGCTGAGAGTATAAGTCTGTTAATTGTTTGATGAAGCCTTCGTCTACATGGGTGACAAAGCGCGGATAGTCATAAAATAATTTATCGTCTGTATCGTCTAATTTGGTACGTTGATTTGGTCTTAGCAGCATATAATCTCAGTGTCCACAGTTCAAAATTCAAAGTTCACAACTCAAAGTTCACAACTCAAAGTTCAAAGCTTTTAAAAGTCAAATTACTAAAATTGTTAACATTTAACGCTCACTTGTTTAATAAATGCTCGAGAAAAGTACTCTGGTTTATCAACATCTTTGCTTTTTACATCAAAGCCCTTGTTATTTGCGAATAAGAAGTTGTAAAAAGCTATTAACGAAGCAAGCGACATTTTGTATGTAGTCGAATGCTTTATATATTTTAAATATACGTCATATAACTTTACAAATTATTCTCAAAAGTTTCAGGTGATTTGAAGTTAATGGTTTCGCTAATCAGTTCTATCCAAAATATTTACCAATTTCTCTGGAAATGGAGAGGATTTCCTTATTTAAGTTTATTGTTTTGGGTTCTCCCACTTTTACTATTCAACTCCGAGCAACAGAGTTTAATGGCTCATGATGAGGGACTTTATGCTGTGCGATCGCGCCGAATGGTAGACTCTGGGGACTGGATAAATCCCTGGGACAATCCTCACCATAAAACTCCTGGTTACTATTGGTTAGTTGCAAGTGCTTTTCGCTTGTTTGGTATAAGTGAAGTTAGTGCTCGTTTACCGAGTATTATTTTGGGAGTCATCAGCATTTTACTAATATATGAAATCGGTAAAATTCTGCTCAGCCCAAAAATTGCTTGGTTGGCAGGAGTAATTTTATCTGTAGAATTCCTATGGTTGCAATATTGTCGATTAGGAACGCCTGATATACCTTATATTTTCTTGGTTTTACTGGCGATTTTTGCCTTACTTCAAGCGGAAGAAAAATCAAAAATTAGTTATATTTGGGGTTCAGTTTTTGGTTTATGTTTAACTTTAGGCTTCTTACTCAGAAGCTTTATGATTTTGGTTCCCTTCAGTGCTTTATTTCCCTATTTAATTATTGAGAATCATCGCCACAAGCATTTAAAAAACCCCACAATATATCTAGGGGCTATTGTTGGATTGATTCCAACATTAATTTGGGTATATTTAAGCTGGTTACATTATGGCGAACAAAGTTGGCAGGAATTATTTAATTTTGCAGCACGTCTGAGTTCCACAGAACGTTATGGAAATGGAATTGGATATTATTTGTGGAACGTTCCAATTAAGTCTTTCCCCTGGAGTTTATTCGCTATTTTTGGTTCATTTTTAGTAATAAAATCGCCAGTCAAAGACTATAAATTGATATTGGTTGGAACTCCAATCGTCATACTTAGCGAACTAACTCTATTTTCTACAAGATTATCTCATTATAGTCTTTCAATTTATCCATTTATTGCCTTGCTTGCAGCAGTAGGATTAAGCAAATTAATTGAAATTTATAACTTAAAAATAAATGAAAAACTGAAAAATAATAAAAACAAAAATAATCAATTTAAGCCAAATAATATTAGTAGGAAAAATCAACAATCTCGTTTTCCATTAGCGCTTTTAGATATTCCAGCCTTAGATGCTCAAACTTTAAATACCAAAACTTTAGGTTCTAAAAAGTACTCTTCTAAAGGGTATCAGCTGATAAAAATTTTGCCTCAAGCTCTGAGTTATATTTTTGGTATTTTAGGAGGAATATTATTCTTAGCCAGTATTGTAGTTTTCATTTGGATTAATGGAGATATTCGTAAATATGCAACTCTGACATTAATATTGGGAACTGGTTGGTTAATTTTACCCTTGGTATGGATTGGTCGTTATTACTATGGTAAAAAGTTATTCTCGGCTAATTACTGGTTAGCTGCTTGGCTAGTTCCTGTTTGGTTAACATTAGCTGTTGCTGGTAGTATCGGTTTATTAGGAGACTACAACACCGATTTCAAAAATTTTATTCAGCAACCATCAATCGCTCAGGTTTTAGCAAATAATTCAGTTAACTTTTTACAGGTCGGGGGCAAAACTGGAGTACTAATAAACTTTTATACACCATTTCCAGGTCGTCAGGTTACAACTACTGCCGAATTAGAAGATTATAGCTACACATGGATCAAAGCAAAACAAATAAATAACTTCTCTCAGGATTTTCGTGTGATTGGCAGTATAAAAAAGTATAAATTAGTTCAAGTTTTGCCAAAAGACAAATAATTATCTTTAAGTGTATTAATTCACCTAATGGCTTCCCAATCAGATAAACTAGAACCCTTGGAATCTTGGCAGGAAATTCGAGCTCCATATAGTTTAAGTTACCGAGTTAAGCTGCTTTCTCAACTCCTTGCTCGTAGATTCTCCGAACGACTAGAACCATATGGTTTAACTCCTTTTCACTGGATTGTTTTATGTTGTTTGTGGGAAGAAGATGGTTTATCTACTTCTAGTATTGGTGAAAAACTTAAACAAGTAGGAGCAACTTTAACCGGCGTACTCGATAGAATGGAAGAACGCGATCTAATCTTTCGTAAAAGAGATTCTCGCGATCGCCGGGTATGGCGTATTTTTCTCACAGATGCAGGAAAAGAGTTACAGAGCGTACTGCCACAACTGGCTGTAGAATTGCGAGAAGAAGCTATGTATGGGATTTCCCACGAACAGCAGGAAGTATTTTCTCAATTTTTAAATTTGGCGATCGCTAATTTGTCTTAATATTTCCTTTGTGACTTGAATTTGTTCTGGCGTAAATGCTGCTTGTTTCAAGTAACTCAGAAATGTAGTTTTTTTGTATCTGGAATCCAATTTTATTGCTTGATGATAAGCTTTGTGTGCAAAAATGCGATCGCCACTATCCCAGTAAGAAATTGCACTCGCAACTAAGGGATGGGGATTATCTGGTTCCAGGATAGTAGCTCGATTGCCAGCAGCAATAGCTAAAGGATAAATTTTGAGTCTGTGTAACGCTAAACTTAAGTTGAAATACGCAATTTCATTATTTGGCTTGAGAATTGCAGCCCAAGTATGAACTGTAACTGATAAAGGTAAATTACCATCAACTAGGTATACAATTCCTAATGCATTGTAAGCGGGAACAAATAGTGGTTGCAGAAAAATTGCTTTCCACAGAGAAATTGCTGCATCTTGTTGTTTCCCCGCTAAATGTTGTGTCCAACCCAAATTAACTCGTCCCATGACATTTTCTGGTTCGAGTTCTACTGATTTTTGCATCGCTGCAATTGCTTGGGAATAGCGTCTTTGTTGTCGATATGACAATCCTAACTGTCGATACTCAACTGCAGAATTTGCTGCTGATACTGGTGTAATACTCCCAAGCAAAGCACTAACAATAATTGCACCAAGTAAAAATTTTCGCCCAATCAAAAACTTCATAAACTAGAGTTCTCTAGTAGATTTGTATTTATTTCATTTAAGGTTTGTCTACTTAAAGTTTGCTTTGAAGTTTGCTGGTCAATAACAAGCCTCAATTTATTTGATTCCCAAACATGACTTAATTATTGCTATGACTTCTCACTCGATTTGTCTAGTCTAATACTATACCTTATTGTTTTCTGTAACAGTTATTTAATCTTCTTAAAAATACCAAGGGAAGTTGCACGAAGTGATTAAATTTGTTACTGTAAGTGTCCTAGGCGACAAAATTTCAATTATTTGAAAATATCTCTTTATATTGTTCGTAAAGAGACTGGATTTCTCTGAGTGCATCTAGTAAGCTGGCAGCGTTAGATACTTTTTAGAGTTGTGTTTGAATTTTTGAGTAGACGTAAAGCATCAAATGATTAAAAACCAACTACGAATATTTAGCTGGTTAATCCAAATAATTAAAGCTAGATTCTTCGTCACACTTTTTGAATATGAAATTCTGAATCCCAGGTTATAAATCTAAATTTCCGAAGTAGAAAGAAATCCTTAGCTCTTTTTCAAAAATTATATTTTTGTATCTGTGCATTTACCAAGTTCAGTAATATATCCCTCAGGTGTATATCTTTATCAGGATTGTATTATGAGTTTCAATTGTAAGAATTGAAGAAAATAAATGCTGGCTGCTTAGGAATTTTCAATATTTTAATTGACTTGAAAATAACTTTGATAGGTACTAGCATCAGTACTTTGTGGGAACATCTGTCAGCAACACCAGCATCAAAACAACTGAATCTTTCTACAAAGATATAAACAATACATAAATGTTCCCATTTATGCCAGCTTGTTAAGCTTCAACCTTTACACCACGCCAAAATGCAACATAGTTTTCAAAATGTTTTGCTTTTTCCTTAGCGTTGGGATAAAACCAAGCAGCATCTCTATTTATTTGCTCGTTAACTTCTATATCGTAATAGTTAGCAGTACCTTTCCAAGGACAAATAGTATGTTTATTACTTTCTTTTAAATACTGCTTATTAACTGAATCAGGGGGAAAGTAATGATTACCATCGATAACTATAGTGTCATTACTTTGTGCTAGAACCGTGTCATTCCAAATTGCTTTTGCCATGAATTTGTTTATTTAGTAATTGGGTACATAAAACATTATCAATCTTAAGGTGACTATTTTCATAGCAAATAATTATCCGCACTCAGTAAATAATTTACCTATATGCGCCTAGAAATAATTTGAAATCAGTCAATAAGAAATCAATAAGTCAATAAATTAATAACTCAATAAATAAATTCCCAACAAATATATAAGCAATTACTAGATCAATCGATAAGTAAATTCAATGGTAGTTTTCAAACTTTTATGACTGCGGTTACAAATTAAACTGGTGAGGTAAATACATGAAAAGAGCTATTTTTTTCAATATCAATGAAACGCTGACAACAAATATTGCTAGTGATTCTTTGAAGGAACATCCTCAAGACGTAAAAGTTTTACCAGGTGTAGAAATTGCGCTTAATTATTACCAAAACCAAGAACCGTCCTGGTTAATGATAGGAATTAGTAATCAAGCAGATTGGGAATCAATGGATCTAGATACTGACGAACCTTTCAAGCATCTCGATCACATAATTGCAAAGATGCAGCATGTTTTATCTTTACTATCACAATTACGTGCAATTTATTTTTGCTCTCACTCCGAAGGAATTAACTGCTGGCGGGTAACTCGTCAAGGAGCAGTCAAAATTTCTAAGTATTTAAAAGCAAGTGAGTTACATTTGCAAGAAAAATACGCATTCCGCAAACCAGGAGCAGGAATGATATTTTTGGCATCTTTAGATTATGATGTCGACTTAGATTTATCTTGGATGATAGGTAATTATCCGGAAGATGAAGGTGCAGCAAGAAATGCTCAAATAGAATTTGTGCACACAAAAAATTGGATCCAAAGGTTTTTGTGAGTAATGAGTAATGAGTAACAAGTAATGAGTAACAAGTAATGAGTAATGAGTAATGAGTAATGAGTAACAAGTAATGAGTAATGAGTAATGAGTAATGAGTAACAAGTAATGAGTAATGAGTAATGAGTAACAAGTAATGAGTAATGAGTAATGAGTAATGAGTAACAAGTAATGAGTAACAAGTAATGAGTAATGAGTAATGAGTAATGAGTAACAAGTAATGAGTAATGAGTAATGAGTAATGAGTAACAAGTAATGAGTAATGAGTAATGAGTAACAAGTAATGAGTAATGAGTAATGAGTAATGAGTAACAAGTAATGAGTAACAAGTAATGAGTAATGAGTAATGAGTAATGAGTAACAAGTAATGAGTAATGAGTAACAAGTAATGAGTAATGAGTAATGAGTAATGAGTGATGAGTAATGAGTAATGAGTAATGAGTAATTTATTGGTTAAACTTGTTAGCCATAAACGTTAGCGCCTAGCAAAGTCTACCGTAAGTATTGCGTGTGCGTTAGCAGCTAACGCGTCTCTACGGAGTAATCTGTTGCAATGATTTATTGAATTGGTATAAGTTTACAAGCGCATTAACTGATAACTGATAACTGATAACTGATAACTCGACAAAAAAGTGGGGAAAATTTCCCCCACATTTAACGAAACTCTATTTTGTTACCTAAGAGCTTCGCGATTGGATTTCTGTAATTCTGAATTTCTGTGTTGGGATGAACCAGATTCCGGTGGGAAAGAAGGACAAAACCTAGTTTGAGCACTCATACAGTCCATATGTGGTATTTTGGCACATACCACGAGTAATGCACCCAAGACAAACAATAAACCGGAGATTGATAACGCTTGAACCCAAGATATATCCAGTGCTCCATGTACAACAACTTCCCTAAGCAAAGAAACTATTGCAATTTCTACTGCTACCCCCACCGCGATACTGTGTTCTTGCAAATAAACTACAAGTAGTCGGAATAATTCCACCAAAATCAGAATAAATAGGATTTGAGCCGTCACCTGTTTGTAATTAAGAGGTTGGGATAAAGCACGAAAAATCCCCCACAATTGCAATAGCATCACGGCAAACATGCTGCCGCATAAAACCATCACAATTAAATCCTGAAAGGTTTCCATACTACCAACAATCCAATTTCTGTCAATCCAGCGATCGCAAAACATGAATCGACTTTTCTTGCGCTTTTTCATGAAGGGTACCAGTTACAAAAGGAAATGCATTGTATGAAATCAAGAAACACACCAGCCTCCT
Source organism: Mastigocoleus testarum BC008 (assembly GCF_001456025.1). Lineage (GTDB taxonomy): Bacteria > Cyanobacteriota > Cyanobacteriia > Cyanobacteriales > Nostocaceae > Mastigocoleus > Mastigocoleus testarum. Next base: position 56,171 of record NZ_LMTZ01000066.1, on the reverse strand, counting down.
CCATATCCCTAATCAAAACATTTAATTATGTCTTTATTTTGCCGCGATCTATTTGATTTTCACAGTATTATAATTACCCATTAGCGGCGTTGAGAGTTATTAGTTTGTATTTGTTCCAGTAATTGTCCTGCTCGCTGAGCCCATTGATTATTTCCGTTCGTTGCATATAAATCTCTTGCGTATCGCAACACTTGTGCAGCTTGGGGGTATTGGTTTAATCGTATAAATACCATCCCCGCTCCGTAATAAGCATCAGCATAATTATTATTAGCTTCCGCCGATTTTCTAAATGCTTTTAAAGCATCTTCTAATTTACCTTGGTCAAACAGCATACTTCCCATACTGTAGTGGGCTTCTGCATACTGAGGATTGATTTTAATTGCCCGACGGAAATAATTTCTTGCCCTTTTTTTTCTGCCCTGTTGTAGATAACATAAACCGGTATGATATGCAGGCTCCGGAGCTTTTTTACTATACTTCATTGCCTTTCTAAAAGCTGAAATAGCACGCTTACAATCCCTTTGTTGTTTGTATAACAATCCTAAGTTGTAGTGAGCAATACCTTCTTTGGGATTTAGTTCTAATGCCTTTTGTAAGAAACTATTTGCTTGAGTAAAATTTCCTCCTTCCAATAAAGCTCCTCCCAAATTAGCATAGGCTAGAGTAAATTTTGGATCTGCTTGGATCGCATTGTAAAAGGCTGTAGCTGCAGGTTGTAATTGTCCTGACTGTCGCAATGCTAATCCTAAGTTGTATTGGGCTGGGGCTAAATCTGGGTTGAGTTCTGTTGCTTTACGAAAAGCCTGAATAGCTTGTGGAACCTGTTGTGTTTGGATTAATTGTAACCCTTCGTTGAGAAAATCTTCTGCACTTCTTCCAACATATTGTGCTATGATTTGCTTCTCGATTTTTTTTCTTGTTTCTAATGATATTTCTAATATTTCTAAATTTTTTGGTTTGATAACAGCATTGCGATTAAGATTTGAGGTTTGCAGCAAAGAAGCAGAAATTGCAGTACTAGGATATAAAGCTGCTGCCAATGATATTAAACCACCGAACAAGATAAAACTAGAGCGAGTATAAAACTCATATTTATGAAGTAGTAATCGCATAGTTGTTTAGACTCAATAGTTATTGTTTTAGTTTGGTGTGTGTTTTGTTTTAGTTTAATTTTGATTTATCTATACTTAGATTTTGATACAGCCGAAAATATTCCCTAACTTCATTTTTATATAAAAATATTTGTAATACTTAACCGGGATTGCAGTAAATCTTACAAGAAAATACGATTTTGACCTGCAATGATAAAAAACAAGATAATCTCAGATTAAAGCGAGATAATCTCAGAAATGACAGCGAGATCGTTCTCAAACAAAAGTATTTTATCCCTGAAATTATAGATGGGGTAAAACCAATGTTTGTGCGTGATGCGCCAAGGAGGTTTTATGCAAGAAAAAGTCAAATCGGGTTCGCGTAACGTAGCAATTGTCGGTCCCTATTTAAGTGGCAAAACCACCTTGTTGGAAAGTTTGCTATTTGTTACAGGAGCAATTTCCCGCAAAGGCAGCTGTAAAGAAGGTAATACAGTAGGAGATAGCTCCACAGAAGCACGTGCTCGCAATATGAGCGTAGAAGTAAGCGCTGCTAGCACCAAGTATGAAGACACTAATTTTACCTTTATTGACTGTCCGGGAAATGTAGAGTTTGCCCAAGAAACCTACAATGCTTTAATAGGAGTTGACGCTGCAATAGTTGTTTGCGAGCCCGCTAATGACCGAGTTCTGACTTTAGCCCCCCTATTTAAATTCTTAGATGATTGGGAAATTCCCCATATTATCTTCGTAAATAAAATGGATCGGGCAAATAATCATGTTATTGAAGTATTAAACGCCCTCAAAACAGTTTCTAGTCGTCCCCTTGTTCCCCATCAATACCCAATTATGCAAGGTGAGGCGCTGACTGGTTTTATAGATTTAGTTAGTGAACAAGCGTATTTATATCATTCCGGCGCACCTGCACAACAGATCCCGTTACCGGAAGAACTTAAAGCAGAAGAACGCGCTGCTAGGGAAGATATGTTAGAAGCCTTAGCAGATTTTGATGACCATTTACTTGAAAAACTTTTAGAAGATATTGAACCACCCCAAGAGGAAATCCTTAAAGACTTAAAACTAGAATTAGGAGCAGATCTAGTTGTACCGGTTTTCTTCGGGGTTGCAGAACAGGATTATGGGGTACGCCCGCTACTGGAAGCGTTGATCCAAGAAGCCCCAGAACCTGAAACTACTGCGCAACGTCGCCAACTTGGGCAAAATGTTAATACTCCCATAGCCCAAGTATTAAAAACTTACTACACTCCCCAAGGTGGAAAAATTTCTTTAGTTAGAGTTTGGCGAGGAACTTTAACTGATGGGATGGTTTTAAATGGCGTTCGGGCTGGCGGAATTTATCGCCTCACTGGACAACAACAAAAGCTACTCAGAAAAGCTGAAGCGGGAGAAATTGTTGCTCTGAGTCGCTTGGATAATATCTACACTGGCGATACTCTATCTATTGATAAAGAATCTGTAAAAGAACTACCCAAGGCTGAATCTCTTAGACCTGTTTACGCTTTGGCGATCGCTCCCGAACATCGTAAAGATGAAGTTAAACTCAGTAGTGCGATCGGTAAATTATTAGAAGAAGATCCATCTTTAGCTTGGGAACAACATGGCGACACCCACGAAGTTATTCTTTGGGGACAGGGCGAAATTCATTTGCAAGTTGCGTTAGACCGTTTGCGGCGTAAGTATAACTTACCGATGTCTACACATATGCCCCAAGTTGCTTACAAAGAAACGATCCGCAAACCCGTTGATTCTATTCACGGTCGCTACAAACACCAAAGTGGCGGTCACGGACAGTTTGGCGATGTCTATTTAGATATCAAACCTCTCCCCCGTGGCGAAGGTTTTAATTTTAAACAAACTATCGTTGGTGGTGTAGTTCCCAAACAATATATTCCCGGAGTGGAAACAGGTGTACGGGAATTCCTGAGCAATGGACCTTTAGGTTTTCCTGTTGTTGATGTTGCGGTAACTCTCACCAATGGTTCTTACCACAGTGTAGATAGTTCCGAACAAGCATTTAAACAAGCTGCGCGAGCCGCGATGCAAACCGGAATGCCGAAATGTAAGCCAACCCTCCTTGAACCGGTTCTGCAAGTTAAAGTAAATACTCCCAGTGAATTTACCTCAAAAGTTCTCCAACTATTAAGTGGAAGACGGGGACAAATCTTGGGTTACGAAGCTGTAGGAAATTGGCAAGGTTGGGATAGCATTACTGCTTATTTACCCAAAGCCGAAATGCAAGACTTTATCGTCGAGTTGCGATCGCAAACTTTAGGTGTTGGTTCTTTCAGTTGGGAATACGACCATTTACAAGAGGTTCCTGACAAGTTAGCTGACCGAGTTTTGGCGATGAATGGTGATGGTAACGGTAATAGTAATGGTAATGGGAAGTAATCTGAGATTACGAAAAGATTTGGATTAATTTGAGATTACGAATTCAATTCACATTGCTGATTTGATTGATGCTTCCCACGGTTGTCAGCCGTGGGATTCTCCCTAAGTACAGATAATCTGCTCAATTTTTTGACTTTGCAATGATTCTTGTCTCTGGGAATTGTTGCTTACAGCGTAAACAGTACCAGCACCCATTGCATAAGCTAGAAGCGCCCCAATAGCCGCTTGAGGAACTTTTATCCTTAAAGTCCAAATCATGCGATATCTTGTAGCATTCTCAATAACCGCCTTGGATTAAAATCCCAGGCTAATAAATAAAGTCTGATAAATCAGACTATGCAAGGGTTTTAGTGCGTTTTAACGTACTTAGTCTATGAGCCTGGAAATTTATTTCAAGGTGGAAATTTGGGCTAAATGACATTGCTGCAAGTTATCAGAATCATTCAATTTTCGTCATTGCTATTATTTATAAGCACAAATGGTTGCCACAACTTCAAAATTTCATAACAAAATTATTGAGAGAAATAAGAGCTAAAATCCTTATTCTCCAACAATGTGGGCATTACCTAACCTAACCTTATTGAACATATGCAAGGTATATTTGTTGACGATTGTTAATACATTGGACTATACTTATATAGTCTAATGAAGTTGCGTGGTGGACATCCACCAGATACACAGTTGTGATAAAAAGTGTTTAAAGTTAAACTCCTCCTTAAATGTTTATTTTCACACTCCTTCTTCATAGTAGACATTTACAAGTTTCAAGATTTCTATTTTCAATAACCTAGTATTCGTGCTGGGATTAATAAGAGCAATGCCAATAGGGGACAAAGCAATAACCAGCAAGAGAATAATTAATTTATCTCGCTTCATTTTTAGTTTCAATTTTTTTTACGTTGATTAGTCCGGGAAACCGGACATTTTCATTTGAATAGCAAAAATTAGGGTTGATGAAATTCAATCAATCCTGAGAGTTTGCTCCTCGATATTTTTGGCAAAGCAAAAATGCTGCCAGTATAAATATATCACACATATCAGATAGGAATAGATGAAGGAATTTAGAAGGAATAATTCCTTTCCTGAAGCGATAGCTGGTACTGACGAGCTAATGGATGATGCATAATTGGAGGAGCTTGGGCAATTTAATTTTTACTTGTCATGTATTTACCCAAGCCCTCATGAGTAAAGCTTGTCACTACCAACATCTTTAACAAAAGCCAAAACACAAGTTAATTCTGATAACCTTTATCCCACCTGGAATTGTAAATTTCAGCCCAATATTATAAGTTTCCAGCTATGAAAGATTCTAGAATTATTAAAAAACACTCTTACCCATGACCCAAACATTACCTAAAACACTAACATTTGAAGAATTCGCCATTTAACTGTCGAGCAAATTTTTCAAGCTGCGACATTATGAAATACTGTAATAGATTCAAAGGACAGTAAATCAGAGAAAAAAGTTATTGACCCCTTGACGTAAGTCTCAGATAAAATTTTTACAATAATAAATAAAACAAAAATAATTTACATCATGAATCTGAAACGTCAATCAGGAGGAAATAGCGCCTTAATTGCTACCGTTGCTATTATTTGGGGCTGTGCAACAGCAATGATGGCTGTTTGCATTCCGATGATAGACATGACAGACGACGCTATCATACTGCCAATATTTGTTATTTTAGGGGCTAGCATATCTACGGTAGTAGCTTGGCGTAGTGGAAGTCGGCAGAAAGGAGAAATTGACGAATTAACCAATAAGTTTCGAACAATACAGGAACGAGTAATAGATTTAGAAGCTATTTGTAGCGCTCAAGAGTTGGAAATCAACAAAAAATTTGAGCAGTTAGAACCGACAGACCAACACCGTTCTCGATCTTAACTGCCTAAGTTCAAACTACCAACAACTATGAATGAGTGACCCAAGCATTTGGCCGCAATATCAACAATATTGGTTTGGTGAACCTTTTTACCAAACCTTTTTATTTATCTGTGGTGTGGGGATTATTTATCGAACAGAAATTATGGCAGCATAGCACTACGAAGTTACGTTAGGACATATATTAACCCTAAAATCCATACGTATTAGGCTTATGTCCTACGGACACGCTACGTTAGCGGAGCGAGGTGATAGCCTTAGACTGACTTTTTACTTTTTACTTGCGCGTAGCGCTATAAGATTTCCATTTTCTTAACTTTTAACTTTCTTAACTTCCCTAGTTTTTCTCGATTCGTTTCTAAACTGGACAAACAAAAAATCAAACTATCCGATAGAGACAGCGTGAAAAAGAATACGCTGTATCTGCGCTACAGGTGCTAAATGTGTTGCTAAATATACTCTAAACTCCGTTAACGACGGAGAACCGTCATGAATCAGCAAAACAATATCTTACAACCCAACCTCTTTGAACTGACTGGCTACAATACAAAAATCAGCTATTCTGCAACTAGTATTGCTGGAGTCCCACTATTAACCTATTCTCAAAACGATAAAACTCTTTCCTTCAAAGGAGAGGAGATTCGAAGCGAGGAGACTAACCTCGGTCAGAGTGTTACAGTCACACTAAAAAGTAATTTAGCAGATGAAGGTTTTGAAAGTTTGACCCTATTACTACCAACGATTAACTTACCCGAAAAATCTTTGACAAGTAGTATTACAACCTTGGCAATCCTATCTCAGCGTCCAGGTTTTATTCCTACTAACACCACAGGACAACTACAGCAGTATCAATCAATCTTTCTTTATGGAACTGCTCAAAAAGTCGAATCCTGATACCAGGATTTTTTTCAACAACAGGCTCTATCTTTTTTACTAAGGAGAAAATCAAATGACTGAAACTCTACATGGACTTGTTCTCACCGACACTACTGCAACTATTACAGTGACTAGTACTGGTTGCACCGACAAAAGCGACTTCAAAATCCAACTCCAAGAATCATCTCCTCCAATCGTTACCTTCGTCCGTGTGAAACCCGATTTTTGTCGAGTTGTTCCACACAGCGTTGATATTGTTTTCTCTCTCAAGGAAATTGGTGCAGCATCTTTTAAAGTTGCTAATCTGTTTGAGCCCGGACCAAGACGCTTAAGTGTTTAATGAATACCCTTAGAAATATTCACATAAAAGGAGACTAAGAAAATGGGAAAATTTAAAATGTCTGCAGAAGAAGTGAAATTATCAGGAAACCTAGTCAGATTGTTCGCAATAGGTGGAGAGACAACAGGATATGGCTTAGAATCGACTATCGAACTAGATCTGAAAACAAACAATCTAGAAGATAAATTTAATGAAGATGCAAATGTTTCTGTTGTTGGTAGTTTCAAATTAGTAGAGGGAGTTGAAACTGGTAAGAGATACGTATTTGTTGTATCTGAGCTTAAAGCAATTGGTTAAGCTAATCCAGAAGACGAAAATTCTCAAATAAATTTCTAGTGCATCAGACAACTCTAAAATTAAAAAACTCATCCCATAAACCTGTTAATGAGTTAAGCATAAACACGTTAGCAGGTTTAATCAATATCAAGTTAATCCATTTATATGGTAGTCAATGCTACTATGCCGCTAAACTAATTTCAAAAATAGCTCCTTGTGGTTGATTGTTTTTTACACAAATATTACCTCCATGGGCTTCAACAACCATTTTACAAAAGGCTAAACCCAATCCTATTTGAGAAACACCTGACATTAAATTACCGACCTCATATTTATCAAAAATCTTTTGGGATAAACCATCAGGAACACCTGGTCCAGAGTCAATAACCTGAATTCTGCAATTGTTAGAATTAGGGAATTCCACATTCACTACAATTTTGCTGTTGTGTGGAGAAAACTTAATAGCATTTGATAGAAGATTATCTAATGTTCGATGCATCATAGCAAAATCAACAGAGACTTCCTGATTAGATTTATCTAGCAATTGACTAACTAGTAACTGATTTTTTTGAGATGCGATCGCTTTAAAATTTGAAATAGCAGACTGTACGAGATTATAGATATTAACTTTTTTACGCTTTAAACAAATTTTACCCGATTCTAACAGAGCAACTTTGAGCAAATCATCAATTAATGCTTGCAATGCTCGCGCCGAAGAATGAATTTGATTTATTTGATACTTATGTTGTTCCTGAGGATATAGTGGATTTTTGAGAAGTTCCAAACCAAATAAAATAGAAGTAAGCGGACTTCGTAGATCGTGGACCATCATGTTCGCCATATCTTCTCGAAATTTAAGTAAGTTTTGCAGTTCGTCATGCTGTTGTTTAATCCTTAACATGGACTGAACTCTAGCACGTAGTTCAAGAGGATTTACTGGTTTACTAATGAAGTCATCTGCACCCGATTTTAAGCAGTGAGCTAAGTCTGCTTTAGCAGTCAGAGCAGTAACCATAATTATGGGAGTTGCTTGCCATTTAGACATCGTTTTTATTCTTTGGCAAACTTCAATACCATCCATACCTGGCATCATTACATCCAATAAAATCAGATCGGGCTGGAATGTGTCTAAAGATGCAATCGCTTCTTGTCCGCTGGCAGCATAATTTAGATCGTAGCCTTGATTACTTATCAAAGAGGCTTTGTCATTATCAATACTGACACTCAAGAGGGTTTCGATAACATCAAAATTATCAGGTTCATCGTCAATAACTAAAATAGATGGTTTTTCCATGAGTTATAATCCTGAATTACTAAAAGTATTTAACTTGTATTTTTAAATAGTATTTACGGACAAAACCTATAAAAAATATATGAACAAAACTTTTATATAAGATTTAGGTACATAAAATAGATACTTGCAATTAATAGCAACTAGATAAGCCCTATCAATTCTGTGTTCATGATTTGAGAGAATTTAAAGGTTTTTCAAGGGAAAGATATTTTTGAATAAGTATCTCGATTTTATCTGCTTCAAATTCCTTTGCTAGCTCCGAAACTTTCTCAGTAAAAGGTAAATAGCGTTCGCTCTTTTGACCTATTTGGTCAACCATTTTCCCTAGCTTCAATAGCAAACCATCTTGTGCTAACTCTAATAATATTTGTAAATCTTCAGAGGGAGGTACAATTAGCTCATCATCATCTTTACTGAAAATAGCAGTATAATATCTCTCATCTTTACTATGTATCCAATTCAACCGTAAGTGTTGAGACAGCAGGGTCAATAAATCCTCTGTATGGATTGGTTTGGGTAGAAAATCATTACCACCTGCATCTAAGCTCATCTGTCTATCCATATCTGAGACCGATGCTGATGAGATAATGACAGTTAAATCTTTAATACTATCTTCACTGCGTAAATGTTTTAGCATTTCAAAGCCATTCATTACCGGCATCATAATGTCAGTTAGTATTAAATCAAAACGTTGTCGTCTAGCTTTCATTAATGCTTCTTGACCGTTTTCTGCTTCGGTAACCTCAAAGCCAAGGGGTTTTAGTAACTCCACCAACACTGAGCGATTCTCCCATCGGTCATCAACAATTAAAAGATGGTAAGGTGGACCTTCATAACCAATAATTTGTAGCCCATTGCTTACTGAAATCTGTTGTTCCCAGTCATGAAAAATTGCTAAGCCCACTTCAAAGTTAAAATTACTACCTACACCTAATTCACTCTGAACTTGAATTTTGCTATTCATTAGTTCAATGATTCTTTGACTAATCGCCAAACCTAAACCTGTACCCTCTGCACGACGTTTTTTATCGCCGACTTGCTCAAAAGGCTGAAAGATTTGTTCTAGTTCATAAGGAGCTATACCAATTCCCGTATCTTCCACTTGAAACCGAATCGAGGCGATAGGTTGTTGTGTTTCTCCTGCACATCTATCCACAAGCTCAACTGTAAATGTTACACTACCTTTCGTAGTAAATTTGATGGCGTTGCTTAAAAGATTTATTAATACCTGGCGCAGTCGTTTTTCGTCTCCTAAGATACTTGTGGGCAAGTTATCATCGGGTTGGTAAATAAATTCAATACCTTTTTTATCAGAGCGCACGCGAAAAATTTCCACAACTCCTTGCAAGAAAGAGGGAAGGTGAATTTGTTTGAGTTCAAGGTCTAGTTTGCGAGCTTCGATTTTGGATAAATCTAAAATATCATTAATTAATGTCAGCAAATGGGAGCCACATTGATAAATTATTTGAACGCCATGACGTTCTTTTTCTTTTACTGCTTTAGAACGACGAAGAATTTGTGCATAACCTAAAATACCATTGAGGGGAGTACGAAGCTCGTGACTCATATTAGCTAAAAATTCGCTCTTAGCTTGATTAGCTTCATCGGCGCTCTCTTTTGCTTGTTCGAGTTTTTTGGTATAGATTTGCTGTTCCTGTAAAAGTTGGTTGACACAATGAATCAGTTGATTAAAGGAAGAAGCTAATAATCCAACTTCATCTTTGGTCTCAATGGGTGCTTGCAGATCAAAGTTAGCTTCTCTTGTGACTTGTAAGGCGATTTTATTTAAAGTTTGAATTGGTTGAGCTATCGTTCTACTAATATGTAAGGCAAGGAAAATAGCGATCGCAATTGAGATGCTCAAACCTGCAATAATAATTTGAGTACGAATTGCTTCAGCTTTTAGCAAACTAATTTCAGCAGTATTTTCCTGTTTTTCCGCTAATTCATAAAACTCTGTTAATCGATCGGGAAATTCAATAAAATCTGTAAATTCCTTACTTTTTACCAAATTTAAGACATTTTTTTCTGCTTTTTGGCTATTATTTGGTGAAGCAAGTAATAAGGTATTAACCTTGGGAACAAAATATCGTAATTGCTGTGCAAACTTTTCAACAGTTATTGCATAATCATCAAGTAGTGGTTGTAAACCTTTTAGAGTAGAAGATTTTCCGAATTGATTGTAGATAGCCAAGGTGTTCTGAATTTTATCAATTCGTTGAATAAGCTTCATACCTTCCCGATGAAAAGCTTGAGGTTTTTTTAGATGGGGTACCAGTTGCTTAGTTGGACGATTATATAAAATATCGACTTCCAATGTACTCAGAAGCTTTCTTTGCTGAGAAGCATTTTGTCGTTCTCGTAATGCTTGTTGTTGATAATAGTTACCTACGAATAATCCCGTTCCTGTTCCCAAGACAGCTATTCCCAAAGCAAGTGCGTAACCGTAGATAATCTTGTTTTTAATTTTCATATCCAATTACCTACTAGAAGTTGCTTTTCCATATTCAATTAATTACTTGATAACAATTGCTGAATGCTGTTGAGGAGATTTTTCAACTTGATGGGTTTACTGAGATAATCATTGGCTCCAGCAGCGAGACAGCGTTCTCGATCGCCGTTCATGGCTAAGGCTGTGAGAGCAATAATTGGTACATCGATTAGATCGGGTTCGCAACGAATATGTTCCATAGCTTCTAGACCGTCCATTTCTGGCATTTGAATATCCATCAGAATCAAATTTGGGACTTCCGAACGGGCTAAAGTAACTGCTTCCCGTCCGTTTCTTGCCAAAACAAGGCGATAACCCTTAGCTTTTAGATAACTGGCAATAGTATTAATATTCGCTTCATTATCTTCAGCTAACAAAATTAAGGAAGATAGTTCCTCTTCGGGCTGGCGGAATCCTAAACTACTACTGTTAGAATTTTCTAGATTAGTAAAAGATTGTATAGAAGTGTTATTACAGGGTAGGTCGAGTGTAAAACAACTACCAATTCCCACCTCACTAGTTACTCCCACATGTCCTCCATGAAGTTCAACAATGCGTTTAACAAGTGCAAGACCCAAGCCTGTTCCGTCATATTTTCGATTTAAAGCGCTATCGATTTGAACGAAAGGCTGAAATAATTTCTTGATATGTTCTGGGGCAATACCAATACCTGTATCAATTACTGCTATTCGTAAGTAAGTTTGAGGCAAGGAATTGGCCATATATGGGTCAGCAATACCCTGATGAAGACTAACCTCTAATGTAATGCGTCCCCCTTCCGAAGTAAACTTGACTGCATTACTAAGGAGATTGATTAATACTTGACGGATACGTCGTTGGTCTGCGGATATTTCAGGTAAATGAAAGGATTGTTTAATTTCCAATTGGATGGATTTTTTTAGAGCTTGTTGTTTGATAAAAGTCAGACTTGATTGGCATAGTGGACCTATAGCTGTGGGTGTCAAATCTAGCTCTAGCTGACCCGACTCAATTTTAGCAACATCGAGAATTTCATTAATTAACTCCAGGAGATGGGAGCCACTACGTTCTATAGTTTGTAGAGCTTTGATTTGTTGCTGATTAATTTCACCAAAAACTCCCTCCTGTAGTCCTTCAGTCATCCCTAAAATTGCGTTGAGGGGAGTACGAAGTTCGTGACTCATGTTAGCAAGAAATTGGCTCTTGGCAATATTCGCTTCTTCTGCTGCTTGCTTGGCTTGCTGTAATGAAACGACCTTAAGAGCAACTTGTTTTTCTAAGTCTTGAGTTAGTCTTCTTAACTGTAGATGAGTTTTGATTCTGGCAAATACTTCTTGTTCTTGAAATGGCTTGGTAATATAGTCTAACGCCCCTAGTTGAAATCCTTTCATTTTGCTCTCTAGGTCCGTTAAAGCTGTCATAAAAATAACAGGAATATTAGATGTTCTGGGATTTGCTTTGATTTTTTCACAGATTTCAAAACCATCCATATCAGGCATTTTTATATCCAGTAAAATTAAGTCTGGTAATTTACGCTCTAATTGTTTCAGGGCTCGCTGTCCACTAATAGCGATCGCCACATCGTAGCCCACCGCACTGAGGGTTTCAGAAAGGACATCTAGATTAGTCGGAATATCATCAACTATCAATATCAGTCCAGTTGATTCTATTAATTCTGTAGTCATAATTTAGATAAATTTAAGAGTTATTAAATATAAATTTGCTTTGAAATAAGTTTATTTATAATAAGCTTGTTTTTTAATTTTTTGATTTTAAAATAAGTTTTCGGTTTTATTATATTCAATTTTATTCAATAGTTTTACAACTTTATATAGTAATCCTAAATCATTTGTGAGAAATAATAATATATAAATATTTAGTACTATTATCTCACTCCTTATTAGCTACTGAGTAAGATAATAGTACTATTTGTTACTAATACTAAAATTTCATTCATGATTCATTTAGGGTTGCTATACTCTCTAATTGTTCCCATAAACTACATAACTGCTAACAATAGCCAGAAATTGAATCTTATTACTCCCGATAAAATTATAAGTAAACCCCTGATATTTTGAATTAGAATAGCTTTAGGATTTTTCCAAGTTAATATATTTCTGTAATAATATCTCAAGTTTTTCTACTTGAAATTGCTTAGCTAACTCTGCAATTTTTTTTGTAAATGGCAAATAGCGATCGCTATTTTTTCCCATTTGTTCGGCAGTTTTACTTAATTTAAGCAACAAACCATTTTGGACTAAATCTAGTAGTATTTGTAAATCCTCCGATGGAGGTGCAGTAAGTAGTGCATCATCATCTTCATCTTCGCTGATGATAGAATTGAATTCCACCTCATTTTCCTCATAGATCCAATTTAATTGGAGATGCTTAGATAATAACGAAAATAAATCTTCAGCATTAACAGGTTTAGGTATGAAATCATCACCACCTGCATCTAAGCTTTTATTTTGATCCGATTCTGATACCGATGCTGAAGAAACAATCACAGTTAAATGTTTGATATCTTCATCATTACGTAATTGCTTGAGCATCTCAAAACCATCCATTACTGGCATCATGATGTCAGTTATAATCAAATCAAATTGCTGCTGTTTAGCTTTAACCAAAGCTTCTCTACCATTTTCTGCTTCACTAATTTCAAATCCCAGTGGCTTGAGTAATTCCATCAAAACTGAACGATTTTCCCATCTGTCATCAACAATTAGTAAATGACGAGGCGATCCGTTATAACCTATGATTTTTTGACTGCGGTTAATTGACAGTTGCTGTGTCCAATTTTCAGCAAGTTTTAAGCCAATTTCAAAGTTAAAACTACTACCAACTCCAACTTGGCTAGTAACTTGAATTTTACTACCCATCAATTCAACGATTCTTTGACTAATGGCTAAACCAAGACCTGTACCCTCTGAGCGAGAACACCGCTCACCAACTTGTTCAAATGGTCGGAATATTTGTTCTAGCTCGCTAGAGGAGATTCCTACTCCCGTATCCTCAACTTGAAAGTTAATATACTGTGAATTAGTTTCGAGTTTTTGAGTTATTTCGACTTTGAAGCTCACGGAACCTTGATGGGTAAACTTTATTGCATTACTCAAAAGATTAATTAACACCTGACGTAATCGTTTTTCATCGGTGTAAATTCCCTCAGGTAGATTAGGATCTGGCTGATAGATAAAATCTATCCCTTTCTGCTCAGCTCGGATCCGACAAATTTCCACAACACCTTGGAGTAAAGAGGGAAAGTATAGTGCTTTAGGAATAACCTCCAACTTACGGGCTTCGATTTTAGAAAGGTCGAGGATATCGTTAATCAGAGTCAGCAAATGTGTACCACATTGTTGGATAATACCGACACCATGCCGTTCCTTTTCAGAAAAAGTTTTGACACGACTAAGAATTTGGGCATAGCCTAAAATACCGTTGAGAGGAGTTCGCAGCTCATGACTCATATTGGCAAGGAATTCGCTCTTTGCTTGGTTGGCTGCATCTGCGGATTCTTTAGCTATTTTTAATTCTTGAGTGCGTTTTTCGACCCGTTGTTCTAACACTTCCTTGCTGTGGTGCAGTTCACTAAACGCAGATTTCAATTGGCTTGCCATGCGATTGAAAGACTGGGCTAATATGTCAATCTCGTTGACTTGGGATTTACCAACATTTTGATCTAGCTTACCTGCAGCGATCGCTTCTGAAGCTTGACTCAAGATCAAAATCGGTTTTGTAATCCAACGTGAAGTAAAAATACCCAAGATACTGGCAACAGCCAGAGCAGCAAAACACAATAAAATGGTCGTACGTGTATTAGCATTAATTTGTTCCATAAAATCAGATTCAGGAACAACAACCACACTCAGCCAATCAATACCTCGCCCATCATTAATAGGTAATATCTCAATAAACTGACGTTCACCTTGAAAATCAAATTCTAATTGGTGACTTTTTTGGATATTTTTAAGGTTACCAAAGTATTGAAATAAATACTTAGCTGTAGCGCTAATAATAGGATCTTTGGAATCTACAGCGTTTATTCTGCCAACTTTCTTACCCTTTACAATATATGGTTGTTTAATCTTTGAACTAGCAACCATATTGCCATTTCTTTCAATAATAATGGTTTGTCCCCTACGACCAATTTTGATACTTGCTAAAAAATCACGTATTTGACCAACTTCAAAGAGATTATGAACAATCCCTAACAGTTTTCCAGATTTATCATAAATAGGGTGAGTAGGTGAAGTTGCAACTACAGGATCCTTAGTTTTTGTTGCTGCTCGTGAATAAAATGGACTCCAAAAAGGACCGTTAGCTTTAACTGTACTGATGTACCATGGACGAGTTCGAGGATCGTATTTTTTAGACTTTATCAGTTTGATACGGTTTCCTTTGCTATCGAGGCTGTATACCTCGCGAATCGGCGCAGTGGAAGGATCTCGATATCTAGCTACTAATTTATTATCTTTCCAGCGTTCAACTGCAACAACATTTCCTTCTGCACTACCAAACTGAAGATAATTAACAATTCTTTTATCTACCAATCGCCAGAAATATCGCTCTAGGGCAGGTAAATCTTTAATATCTACCAGACCTTCTTCCATAGCCTCAGCAATCACAGCATTAACCAGATGGGGATCGTTGAGGTAAGTAAAAACTCTTTGCTTAATGCGATCGCTTACTTCAGTTCTGAGTTGACCTGCAACTTCATTAACTGCCTTTTGTCCATTTCTGAGGGATAACCACCCCGTTAATGTCACGGCAGCGAAAACTTGGAGAATAAAGGGTAAAACTAGCAATAGTCGCAAAGATATTTTTTTAGAACGATTCATAAATTTTTACCCATAAAAACTTACATTTTTTGGCTAAATGATTTGATATTTCATCGATTATTATTGGTATTATTGGAAGTAATTCTGTTAATTGTGCTAATCCAATTTTGGTTTATTTACCAAAAGCTTAAATTAAATTAAATTAAATTAAATATGTTTGTGTATTTTATTGTTTGAGAGGTAACTCAATTAGAAACTCTGTTCCCTCTGAAGGTGATGAAATACAACTCAAATTACCACCATGTTTTTCTACCACAATTGAATAGCTAATTGATAGTCCTAAACCCTTGCCATTACCAACAGGCTTTGTAGTAAAAAATGGATCGAATATTTTATTTAAAATAGCCTTATTTATACCAATACCATTGTCAGCAATACTAATTAATACCTTACTGTCCTCCTTAAGTGAAGTGCAAATAGTAATTCTTGGTTTATCAAAGTTTGAGGTATTCTCCATTTTTTGGAGCAAAGCACCTATTGCATTACTGATAACATGCATAAATACTTGATTTAATTCAGAAGCATAACAGTATACTCTTGGAATTTGCTTGTACTTTTTAATGATTTCAATTTCTGCATGTTGGGAATTTGAAGTAAATTGATGTTGCAGAATTAAAAGAGTGCTATCAATTCCGGAGTGAATGTCGACGGGTTTCATTTCTGCTTCATCTAAGCGAGAAAAGTTCCGCAATGAAAGAACAATTTCACTGATACGCCGTGCCCCTATTCCCATCGAAGCAAGCAGTTTTGGTAAATCATCAATCAAAAAATCCAGTTCTATATCTGCAATTTTTGATTGAATGGTTGGTAAAGGCTGAGGATAGGATATTTGGTACAAATGAATTAATTCAATTAATGACTCTACATATTCAGTTGCTGGGGTCAGATTACCGTAAATAAAGTTGATCGGATTATTAATTTCGTGAGCAATACCAGCAACTAATTGCCCCAAACCAGACATTTTTTCAGCTTGAATAAGTTGGGCTTGAGTCGAGTAAAGTTTTTCTAGGGTAGACTCTAATTCAGTTGCTTTTTGTGTTAGTTGAAGGGTACGCTGGCTAACTTTTTGTTCTAAGGTATGGGAATAGTCTTCTAATTTGCCATAAAGTTGGGCATTTTCTAGGGAAATTGCTACTTGGGTTATAAGCAAATTCAAAACTGAAACACGATCCCGTGTAAATGCGCCAGTAGTTAATTTATTTTCTAGATATAACAACCCAATTAATTTACTTTGATTCAAAATTGGCATACAAAGTAGACTCTTAGGTTGTTGCTGTCTTAAGTATGAATCAGCCAAAAAATCGTTTTGTTGTATAGCATCATCTAATACCACTATTTTTAAGCTACGTTTGACATTGTTAAGTACTGTCGTAGGAATATCTGTACTTTCTTGATATGGTATGTTTACTAATTCTACACCCCGCTCAGGGGTAGCTAATGCTTTGAGAATAGCAGTGCTATCTTTGAGCAATATTAAAGCAGATTTGAGCGCCCCAGCATTTTCCATTACCACTTGCATTAACTTAGAAATTAATTTTTCTGTATGAATTTCACTTGATAATGCTTGTGAAGCTTTAAGCACTGTAGCAAAATCTAGAGCTTGGGAAATAGTGCTACTGCTTGAATAGGTTGTTTGAAGAGTTTGATTGATAAAAGAAGATAGATTACCCTGCTCGAAAGTAGCTTCACTCGATCTAATTTGATTATGTTGCTTTCGTAATATGGGGACAAGTAATTGGGGATAGCATTTTTCTAAGTCATC
This sequence comes from Mastigocoleus testarum BC008, assembly GCF_001456025.1. GTDB lineage: Bacteria > Cyanobacteriota > Cyanobacteriia > Cyanobacteriales > Nostocaceae > Mastigocoleus > Mastigocoleus testarum. Next base: position 38,927 of record NZ_LMTZ01000066.1, on the reverse strand, counting down.
AGTTTTGGCTTTAGCTCCCCAAAGAGCATAGGAATAGTAAGCTTCTTGCATATAATCTGCAGCTATTCTCTCTTTACCCCAGTCGAGGTAAAATTTAGCCGCCAACTCTTTAGCTATTGCTTCTTCCTGAAGGTAGTGATTGGCTTTAGCTCCGGATATTGCTTTGTCATATAAATCAATCGCTTCTGCTTTTTGTCCTAAGACTCGGCATTTTTCTGCTTCTACCAAATCTACCTTATGTTGGTGATTCATAGGAGCATAGCGTGCCCATTGTTGATGCAATTGGGTCTGATTTTCTTCTATCTGCACAAACACCTCTGGTTTATGTTCCAATTCTGAACTTAAAGTAGCTAAAATACTCAAAGAATCATAGAAATAAAACGCTGGTTCCGCAACCATTCCAACTGCAGCAAGTAAATAGCGCCTGACTTCAATTGCATGATTTTGAGCAGCTTCAATTTCCCCAAACAAATAACAAAGCATCAGTTTGTATAAATTGAATATAAATAATCCAAAAAAGTCATGGGCTTCTACTAGCAGAGGTAAAAATTCTCCTTCTTGGAGGGCTTCTCCAGACAAAATATTCGCTGTCTGTCCTCCACGACCCAACAAATTTAAAATAGTTTGCCAATAAATTTGACACCAACCAGCAGTAGCTAATTGATTCAATTTCACCAAACCATTGCAGTAAGCGCGAGTTTCTTGCTCTAGGTCTCCAAGGGTTTGACTGCACCAAAAAGAATGAAAACAAATAGCTTTGGCATTATATCCTGCCATTTCCTGGTTTCCAACTTCGAGTGCAACTTTGTAACCCTCTTGCAGAAGCGGTAATGTTTCTTTAAGATGGGATTTACGGTGTAGGATAAATAACCCCATTGCATTAAATATCGCAGGTTTGATGGCTTTAGCATCCAGTTGCGAGAAAACCTGAAGAGCTAACTGACCAAATTTTACTCCTGTATCAACATCCTGTTTGAGTGTACAAGCAATAATGCCATAGCTAGCATAGGCAACAGATGAAGCTGATATATTCCCATATTGAATCGATAGTTTGACTGACAGTACAACTAGTAATGGATACAAAGGAGAACCACAGATACAAGCAATAGGTATGACACTATTAGCAACCCTAACAATAGCTATTTTTTCTTGCTCGCTCATGACTGGAAGATGAGCAAAATCTTCAATTTTTCGACCGTCGATTAGTTTATCAATATCTGCAATCGTATTTTGAATTTCTTTATGGGTAATTGTTTCCGGAAAACTAACACCCAACTGTTGCAATAACTCTTGTGCGATCGCAATAGCTTTGGTCAATTTATTCTGGGAAATATTTGCCTGAATTCGAATTAAGTAAATATTAACCTGTTCTAGTATTGATTCGGCATGTTTGATGACCGCCTCAATCAATTGTTCCATTACCTCGAATTCACCGCAAAGAAAAGCCAATTCAGCAGCGAGTTCATGAAATTCTAGACTCTCTTCATACTTTCCTTCTTTGATCGTGGAATCTTCCGTTAATGGGATATTTCCAGGGTTATCCATAGATGAAGATAATGGAATAATCTGCCCCTGCCAAACCTTGTCCCCCAACAAAGATAATCCAATCTTGGCATATTCAAGACCAGCTTGATAGGCACTAGCATTCCTAGCTTTGCGACAAGCTTGGAGGTTGAGTCGGATTAATTCATCTAGCTCTTTTTCGTCAATAATTAAAGCAGTTCCATGATTCAATTGATTAACTAGTTCAAAAATCCGGTCTTCTCTGGCTTCAGAAGACATACTTTCTAGGAGGATCTGTCCAATGTGGTAGTGGGTTATTTGTTTTTGCTTGTCAGGAATTAGGGAATAAGCAGCTTGTTGGACGCGATCGTGCAGAAAACGGTAAGATACATTTTCGGTGATTTTTTTGGTGTTGCTGGTATGTGGATATTCCCCATCATTCCTAAGATAAAACTTATACATTTCACCTTCTGGCACAATCAATCCCGATTGCAAAGCTTCCCACAAAGCATCTGCCGCTTCAATTTCAGATTTATCTGAAATCATTGCTAGGGTAGCTAAGTCAAATTGATTGCTAATACAAGCTGCTAACTGCAAGATATCCTGAGTTACGGTTGGAAGTTTCTGTAATTGAGTAGCCATAAACTCAACTACATCATCAGTTAGTCCTACTTCTCGTACTTTAGTAATATCACATTGCCAGTATCCTGCCTGAGAATCGAAGCAAATTAATCCATCCTCGTATAGTGCTTTGATAAATTGAGTCGCAAAAAATGGATTGCCTTGGGTTTTTTGGTAAACTATGTCGGTTAATGGTTGGGCTAATTTAGGATTACAGCTAAGAGTATCTGCCACCAATTGAGTTAAACTTGATTTACTCAAAGGTTTTAAGATAATTGTATTAATTTTTGCCTCTGTCTTCTTCAATCCATCTAAAGTCAAAATTAATGGATGAGCGGAAAAAACCTCATTATCTCGGTAAGCACCAATCATCAATAAATAACTGGTTTCTAACTCACCCACAAGTAATTGCATCAACTTCAAAGATGCTGAATCTGCCCACTGTAAGTCATCTAGAAAGATAACTAAAGGATGTTCTTTACTAGTGAATACTTGAATGAAATTTTGAAATAATAAATTAAACCGATTTTGTACTGCACTACCGGATAGTTCTGGTACGGAAGGTTGTTTACCAATTATTTTTTCTAGTTCGGGAATAACTTCAATAATTACCTGTCCATTCTCACCTAATGCCTGTAATATTTTATGTTTCCAACTTGATAATTGAGCATCACTTTCACTCAATAATTGCCCCATTAAATCCCGAAACGCCTGCACAAATGCAGAAAAAGGAATATTGCGATTGAACTGGTCGAATTTTCCTTTAATGAAATAGCCATGTTGTTTGACTATAGGTTTATGAACTTCCTTGACTACCGCTGTTTTCCCAATACCAGAAAAACCTGCGATTAGCATTAGTTCGCTTTTTAATTGACTGTCGCTCGGTTCAGAACTACTAGCATATTTTTCTAGAGTATGGTTATTAGAGTTATTTTCTATCCCAGAAACTCGGTTAAATGCTTCCAATAATATTTTAACTTCAGCTTCTCTACCATAAAGTTTTTCGGGAATAATAAATCGGTCACAAACATCTTTTTGAGCAATTGGAAAGTCTTTTATTTTTCCTGTTCTTCGAAGTTGTTTCAAACAGTTTTCTAAATCATACTTTAACCCCAAAGCAGTTTGATATCTATCTTCCGCATTTTTTGCCATCAACTTGGTGACAATATCTGATAGTACCTGGGGGATCTTTTCAGCATTAGCTGCTAAATTACCATTGTCAATTGAAGGAAGAGTTTGTGCAATATGGCAATGCACTAGTTCCATTGCATCATCAGATTTGAATGGTAACTCTCCTGTTAATAATTCAAAAAATGTTATACCTAAAGAATAAAAATCACTACGGTAGTCAATTCCTCGATTCATTCTTCCTGTTTGTTCTGGAGAAAGATAAGCGAGAGTTCCTTCTAAAATATTGGGATTTTTTATTTCTTGGGTTTCCTTTGATAACAAAGATGCAATACTAAAATCAATTAATTTAACCTGTTTTGTTTTCGCATTAATTAAAATATTGTCAGGTTTAATATCTTTGTGAATAATAAGGTTTTGGTAAAGTTGGTAGAGAATATCAGTTAGCTGAATTGCAATTGATAAAAATTCTATAAGAGATAAATTATTATTTTTGATATATTCTCGTAAAGATATTTCTCCTTTATCTTCCATCACTAGGATATAACCATTCCCATGGGTTTCTAATGATAAAGGGGAAATTATGCCAGGAACATTGAGTTTTTTTGTAATAAAATATTGATTACGAAATTGTAGTAATTCGTTAAAACTAGGATATTCAGAGGTAAGAAGTTTGATGACGACAGGTAAGGAATCTTGCTTTCGGATTGCTCGATATACTTTTGTTCTCGAACCTTGATAGAGTTGTTCGCAAATTTGATATTTGGGAATAATTGGGGAACACAGTACGGTAGTCATTGATACCTTAATTCTGTTACTGCTTGACTATTACTTCTCCAAAAGAAGTTGGATGAAGCATATTTACACCTTTTTAGTGTTCCCATGACACATATGTTTACTAACAATACTTGGAAACTCAGATCTGTGCACATTGGAGCGGAAGTATAATCTCAAATTCAGTTCCTTCATCTGGCTTGGAATATACATTCACAATTCCACCATGTTTTTGGACTATTGAATAACTCACAAATAACCCCAAACCTGTACCCCGACCAACTGCTTTTGTTGTAAAAAACGGTTCAAAAATGCGTTCTTGAATATTCACTGGAATTGTACTGTCTGTATTAGCAATCCCTATACTTACCCACTTTTCATCTATCGCTTTAGTACGAATCCCTATTTCTGGATTTTCACCCCTTTGAGTATTGTCTCGAATCGCATCAATTGCATTATTGATGATATTGAGAAAAACTTGATTGAGTTCGCTGGGATAGCAGGTTATTTTTGGTAAATTATGACAATATTCTTTGATTATTTTAATTTCTCTCTGATTTTCTGAACCTTGCAAACGATTTTGTAAAATTAATAAAGTACTTTCAATCCCGCTGTGTATATCTACTGCTTTAATTGCAGATTCATCCAAACGAGAAAAGTTACGTAAACTCAAAACTATTTGCTTGATGCGATTACTACCTGATTCCATAGATTTGATGATTTTAGTCACATCCTCAAATAGAAAATCCAGGTCAATCTCCTCACACTTTCCTTTTATTACCGAACTTGGCTGGGGATATTCCTGTTGATAAAGTCCCAGCAAACTTATCATTTCTTCGATATAACTTTTTGTATAACTTAGATTACCTTCAATAAAACTAATGGGATTATTTATTTCGTGAGCAATCCCTGCAACTAATTGACCCAAAGATGACATTTTCTCATTTTGAATTAGTTGTGCTTGAGTTCGCTGCAATGTTCTCAAAGCTTGTTCTAAATCCTGGGCTTTTTGGTTCAAAGCTCGAGTCTTTCGCTTCACCTCGGATTTGAGAATTTGGGAATAATTTTCAGTTTTCTGATACAACCGGGCATTTTCAATGGAGATTGCAGCTTGACTAGTCAAAAGTTGAAGGATTTCGATTCGATCCAGAGTAAAAGCACCCAAGGTCAAATTATTTTCTAGGTATAAAATACCGATGAGTTTTTTTTGCCGAATAATTGGAATACATAAAACTGATTTGGGTTTGTGGGTAACTATATAGTGGTCGCCAGCAAATTGGACTACTGAACTCAAGTTTTCAAAAACAGCTGTTTTTTGGGTGCATCTAACCAAATCAATTAAACTTTGGGGAATTTTCTGGTATCGCTTGAGGGGGATTTCTAAATGCTGTATCTGTTCTCCTTGTACTTGCTCTTGAAATGTACTTACTTGCTTAGGTTTATTATCAGCTTGAATAACTACAAACCATTGATTATCATCTTGACAAAGAATAAGGTGACCGCTTTGGGCTCCAGCATTTGCGATCGCTGTTTCCATTAAAGTTGTTAACAGTTTCTCTAACTCAATTTCCTGTGAAATAGCTTGTGCTGCTTTCATTACTGACGGAAAATCTAACGATAAATTCTGGCTGCTACTAGTTCTAATTACATTTTCGATAGATGTAGAAGTTATGTTTGCACTATTTTTAATATTGAGGTTATTAGTCTTAAGGATAGTTGCTAGCAGATAGGGGTATTGTTGTTCTAAGTGGTCAACTTTAGCCTTTGCACCCCAACGGGAGTAACAATAACAGGCCCCTTGCATATAGACCGCAGCAATTTTATCCTTACCCCAACTCAAGTAAAATTTAGCTGCTAATTCGTTAGCTAAAGCTTCTTCTTGAAGATATTTATTTTCTTTGGCTTTACCAATGGCGTGATCGTATAAATTTACTGCTTTGATTTTTTTCCCAGTAACACGGGCTATTTCTGCCTCAAGCAACAAAAATTTATGCTGGAAGTTTTCTGGACAATTCATTGCCCAAAGTTTCATTTTTTCTTGGTTCTCAGATAATTTATGCCAATATTTTTCTTGTTGAGATTTTGAAGCTTTTGAATAAAGACTGATAATATTTAGAGAATAATAAAAAATATGAACTGCAACCTGATATTTGGCGGCTAAGACTGCAATTATTTTTTTTGTTTCTTCAGAATAATAGAGGGATTCTGTTACTCTATCATATAAATAAAGCAACATTGACTTCAATATATAGTAATGACAGAGTGCATAAGTACTTTGATTATTCTGACATTTCTCTAGATACTTTTGTTCGCTGCAGCCATCAATATCGAATGATTCCAATGAACTTGTATGTCCAAGTAAGTTCATTATTATCATATCGAGTGCCAGGATTGAATCCTCTCCAACCTGATGATTATTTTTTTGCACAAATAACAAACACTCTGGCAAATTAGATATAATTTCTTCTAAATTTTTTCCCTGATAAAATGGATTTAATAGCTTATAAATCAGAATATAGCCCAAAAATAGAAAATTTCCAGATGCTAGTCCAGCTTGAATTCCCTCATCAAATATTTTCTCACTTCCTTGGAGGGGTTGATTCCAGGCATAGACGTTATTGCCAAAGATATAGCAAGCTTGGGTAATATCATCTAACTTGTTATATTTTCTGCTCAATTTTAATCCCAATAATCCAAAATCGTACCCTAATTTATAATTAGCTAAAGCCGTTCCTAAAAACATTCCATAAACAATAAAGCCGTAAGCAGAAGCAGGCACTGTACCATATTGATAAGAAAGTTCTACAATTTTCGTCCCTAACCAAAAATGTAGCTTTTCTTGTTGAGAGATATAAGAAGGGACTAAAAGACTATTTAATAACTGAAGACATATTCTTTGCTGTGGAACAGTGGATTCTGGTAATTCAAGCCAAGATTGAAAAGAAATATCTCGAATTTTTGAAGTTACATTCTGGAAAGAATTATGCAGAGATTTTTCAATATTTTCTGTCGACGGTAAATTTATTTTGAATAAATGCAGTGATTTTCTTCCAATATCTACTGCCATGATACCTTGACCCATCATGGTATATTGAATTATAAAAAGATTATATAAATCAGCTTTTTCTAATTTTTTTTGTGCTTTTTCTAAGGATAATAATATTAAATTTTCTGACTCCTGAAAATTACCATTTAGTTGTTCAGCTTCTGCTAGTAATCTATGAATATTGAAAGATAGTTCATAGTTATCATCCCATCCACTCTTCCCAATATATTCTTGAGCAATTCTCAAATAATCTCTAAATGCAACATAAGCTGTTGATTTTTTGGCTTTCTCACCTGCATGAATATTTAATTTTATCAGTTCGATTATATCGCGTTCTTCAGTAATTAATTCGTGTCCCAAATTTAAATGATCTACTATTTCAAATAGTCTTTCTTCTTGAGATTTACACTGAAGATTTGACAGTAATAAACGGCCAATATTTAGGTGAACTGACTTCTTTTGATTATCTTCAATTAATGTATAGACAGCTTGTTGTACTCGGTCGTGTAGAAATTTGTAAAAAATTTTCCCTGACCTTTCTTGATTAACATATTTTTCTGTGTCAAATTCAAATGTAAAAAAATCATCTGAAAAAAATTTATAAATCTCACCCTGAGGTATTACTAATCCTTCTTGCAGTGATTCCCATAAATTTCTGGCAGTTTGATAGTATGATTTTTTATAAACAATTGACAATGTTTCCAAATCGAAATGATTGCCAATACAAGCTGCTAATTTAAGAACCTTTTGTGTCTCTGGGGATAATTTCTGTAATAGAGCAGCTATAAATTCCACCACATCATCGGTAAGGAATAATGCATCGATTTGCGTCAAATCCCATTCCCAATAGTGGTCATCGCGATTAAATTTAATATTTCCGTTCTGATATAAAGCCTTGAGCAACTGTGTCGTGAAGAAGGGATTACCTTGTGTCTTACGAAAAATAAATTCAGTAAGGGGACGCGATCGCGCCGAAACTGACTTATCCGTGCACGGGGTTGAACAATTCAAGATATCAGCAACTAAGCGACTTGTATCATCAAAGCTAAGAGATTGGAGAGTAATTGTATTAATGACCACTTCTGCTTGTTTGAACTTCTCTAACAGGGCCATTAATGGATGTACGGAAGAGACTTCATTGTCCCGGTAAGCTCCTAACAGCAGCAGATGACTATTGCTCATAAGAATTTTGATGGACTCCATTGAAGCTGCATCACTCCATTGCAAATCATCTAAAAATATCACCAGTGGATGATCGGCTTTTGCAAAAACCGCAATAAAATTTTGGAATAACAAATTAAATCTATTGTGTGCAGCTGCTCCCGATAGTTCCGATACAGGTGGTTGTTTACCAATTAGAGCTTCAAGTTCTGGAATCACTTCAATCAAAACTTGGCCATTTTCACCAACAGCTTCTAAAATCTGAGTACACCATCTGAGTCGTTGGGAATCTGATTCTGATAATAATTGTCCCATCAAATCTCGTAGGGCTTGGACAAAGGCAGAAAAAGGAATATTGCGATTGAACTGGTTGAACTTTCCTTGAATAAAGTAACCTCGTTGGTGGGTCATTGGTTTATGAACTTCATTCACTACTGCAGTTTTACCAACGCCCGAAAATCCAGCTACCAACATTATTTCTGAACTACCATTGGTAACACGCTTGAAAGCGTCTAATAATTCTTGAACTTCCACTTCCCGTCCGTAAAGTTTTTCGGGAATTAAAAAATGATCGCACACATCCCGCTGACCAATTTCAAAATATCTAATTTCACCACTATCCTTTAATTGGTACAAACAAGTCTCTAGATCGTGCTTTAACCCCAAAGCACTTTGATACCTATCTTCGGCATTTTTCGCCATCAGCTTACTAATCACTTCACTGATGACTTCTGGTATCTCTGATTTAATGTCTGATATTCTAAATGCCTGTTGAGCGATATGACAATGTACCAAATCCATCGGGTCGTCAGATATGAATGGTAACTGTCCGGCGAGCATTTCAAACAAGGTTATTCCAAGGGAATAAAAATCGCTACGGTAGTCTATCCCTCGGTTCATTCTTCCTGTTTGTTCCGGAGAAATATACGCCAGAGTCCCTTCTAATAGATTAGGACTTTTGATTTCTTGGGTTTTTTTAGTAAGTAATGAAGCGATACTAAAGTCAATTAATTGAATCTGTTTCGTTTCGGGGTCAATGAGAATATTTGCTGGTTTGATGTCTTTATGAATTACCTTGTTTTGGTAAAGATTGTGGAGAATATCAGCTAACTGGATTCCTAAAGACAAAAATTCAACTAAGGAAAGTCTGTGGGTTTTGATATATTCATCTAATGATATCTCCCCCTTATCTTCCATCACTAGAATATAACCATTACCAAAAGTTTCCAATGATAAAGGATGAATGACACCGGGAATATCGAGGTTCTTGGCGATCGCATACTGGTTACGAAATTGCAATAATTCGTTGAAGCTTGGATATTCAGAGTTGAGGAGTTTTATAACTACAGCCAAGGAATCTTGTTCTCGCAATGCTCGATATACTTTTGTTCTTGAACCTGCATAAAGTTGTTCGCGAATTTGATATCCGGGAATAATCGGAGAACGACACACAATATTCATTTATGCTTTACCTTGTTGCAGCTTAGCCATGTACTTCTCTCATAGAAGCAGTGCGCAGTAATTCTACACCTCATTATGATTCCCACAAATTAGATATTCGTTAACACTCACTATTTGGCTTGGCTTTATTAAAATAGCTGTGCACATTGGAGCGGAAATACAATCTCAAATTCAGTTCCTTCCTCTGGCTTGGAAGATACATTCACATCTCACTATGTTTTTAGACTATTGAATAACTCACAAATAACCCTAGACCTTTACCCCAAACTACTACTTTTGTTAGCTGTTGTTTCTGAAATCTAGTATTCCCATAAACCGGATGGTGAATAATAACAAGCAAATTAATCCTAACAGGAAACAATTTTTATCCCAGATATTTCGAATGAATACCTACTTTATGTAAGTTGCAGATATCAATTAATTTTTAAAATACATCCCAAAATCAAAACACTTCCTATTAAATTTTTGATTAACTCTACTTATCTAAACAAAATAGTTACTTTTATTTACAACATACCTTATTTTCTCTGTTAACAAAATAAGGTATGTTGATGTAGAAGAAATTAATATAAATGCAGTCTTTTGTAGTGTTTAAGTGTGGATATTATACCATACAAATCTACAGGGAGCGCGGGAGGCTAACATAATGTTTATTGAAGTCATAGATAATCTCGTAGAAGTAAATTCGATTAAAGTTATTCGCTTTGATTTTCAAACTACTGAGCATTTCAACTCAAGGGATTATCAACCAAATAGCAGAATCCCAAGTAGTTTGGAGAGACTAAAAGAAATGAGTAAAGAATATGGAATTCTGACTGTTTATATTTTGTTAAAGGATAATACTCAAATTGTTGAAGTGAGAAAATTTGTGAGAAGAGATGAGATGGAAAAAATCAAGCAAGATATATTAGCAGAATTAAATATGAACTCTTCGAATGATAATCGCATAAAAATTGAAAATAGAAGTGAAAATCACGACACTAGAAAATATCAGGTAACCAGAAAAATTAAATCTTTGAATAACTAATTTATAATTATTCATTTTTCCTTCACAATTTGTAGTCTGTCTGTACCGATTGTCGATCCCCAATTTTCAAGTTCGGAAAATTTCTAAATTAAGGATATTCTCTTATAATCGGGACTTATGCACAGAGTCGAATAAATATGAGGGCTTGGGAGAAGCAAAAACCTTATATAACCCTTGATATTCGATAGAGCATCCTCTGTTAGGACGCTTCCTGGGTGGCATAAGTCCTAAGAATAATTTCTTGAATATTCCACGCTTTAATTATTCGATCTATGAAGTCTTATCTCGCCGCCGCCATTCAAATGACCAGCGTACCTGAGTTAAAAGAAAATTTGGTACAAGCGGAAGAATTAATTGAAATAGCAGTTCGTCAAGGCGCTCAACTTGTTGGCTTACCAGAAAATTTTTCTTTTATGGGAGAAGATCAAAAGAAGCTAGCGCAAGCCGAAACAATTGCTCGGGAAACCGAGAAATTTCTCAAAACAATGGCACAGCGGTATCAAGTTAACATATTGGGTGGTGGTTTTCCGGTACCTGTGGAAGGGAAAGACAAAGTTTTCAATACAGCATTATTAATCGATCCTAACGGTCAAGAACTAACCCGCTACCAAAAAGCTCATCTATTCGATGTGAATGTTCCTGATGGTAACACCTACCGAGAATCGATTACAGTAATGCCGGGGACCGAACTGCCTTCTGTTTATTCTTCTGAAACACTTGGCAATATCGGACTATCTGTCTGTTATGATGTACGTTTCCCTGAATTATACAGACACTTATCTGAAAAAGGTACGGATATTATTTTTGTCCCGGCAGCCTTTACTGCTTTTACCGGCAAAGACCACTGGCAAGTATTATTACAAGCACGCGCAATTGAAAATACCTGTTATGTAATCGCTCCAGCCCAAACAGGAATTAACTATGCCCGTCGTCAAACCCACGGACATGCGATGATTATCGATCCTTGGGGAATAGTTTTAGCTGATGCTGGTGAAAAACCAGGAGTTGCAATTGCTGAAATTAATCCTGCCAGAATTGAACAGGTACGCAGACAAATGCCTAGTTTACAACATCGTGTATTCTAGAAATTTTAAATACCTACTAGAAATATAGACAAAGCTGAACATGGGCGTCTAGTCTAACCTCCCCTCGGTGATAGCGCTGCGTGCCGCCGCAGCTTTGCCCCCTGTAATACTAAGTCCGGGTTAATTACCCCTTTTTAGAATGAGAGAGGGAAGTGTGGGAGGTGTGAGAAGTGTGGGGGAAATCCCAAAAAATATAAAGGGGTTTTAAAAATCGGATTTGGTATAAGAGGCAGCTTTGCTGAACTTGGCTACGCCACGCGTTTTGAAGGCACTACGTGAACACATGGTGCAATACCCATAGCTAGAGGCTATAACTATAGCTGCCTACCTACGGATCCGGAGCCTTTACCTGCGGGTCCGGTAGGCTTACGCTAGCCGCTAACAGCTAAATGTCGCGCGTTCTTAGCGGCATATGGGATAGTTTTTAGTACTTTTTCCTCATTATCTTCGTTTAAGCTCTATTTATTTAAAAGTCCAGTGATAAATACTAACTGGTAACTAAAGTTAAAGGATTGTATAAATGTTGTTACGAATACTTGTTGTTTTTTTTTTAACACATAAAATAACATTGTGATTTATTTTACGATTACTTCATGATTCTAAGGTTATCTGCAAAGGCTAAGTTTATTACTCTGGGCGTTCTAGCTAGTTTCTTGGGTAATGTTCGAGCAAGTCAAGCAGTAACTAGTAGTAACACTGAACAAAATTTTAAAGTAGAAGATTTAATAAATACAATTAATTCTTTCCATGAACAGAATCTTATCGCTCAAAAATTCAACATCACATCTTACACCTCTGAGAATAGACGAGAACATGGATTAGATAGAGCTCTATTAAACGAAGACGTAATAACTCCTTTAGAAGAAAGTGTAGAATACAGCTACAACAAAGTAGATCTAAATGGTGATGGTAAAAAAGAAGCTATTGTTTATTTAGAAAATCTTGAGTTGTGTAATTCTGATGAATGTCATATTTTTATCTTTCAGCCAGTAGGAAATAATTATCGCTTAGTATCCCAGATCGGTGGTGTATATGGGAGTTCGATTATTGTCAGCGATCGCAAAACAAATGGCTGGCATAATTTGATTCTCCCACGTAAAAAACATTATCTAGGTCAACCGACATACGTATTGGCCCGATTTAGTGGTAATAAATACATCAAAGGTGGCTTAATATCTTCAACAGCTAAGATTTCAGGAAGAGCATATTTAGCAGATCGAGAGGATTCGCCCAAAATTGTATTGAGATGGGAAACTATATCCAACATTTCCGCATCTGTTTCTACCCAAACTTCTGGACAAAAAGTTAATGTTCGTTTGTATCCATCCATTCAGTCTCCTATTCTCTATGCAGCCAAAAATGGCGATCTAGTTAAAATTCTTCAACAAAAGAGAAGTGATGATGGCTATGCTTGGTTTCAAGTAGAATCTAAGGATTCAGGAAATCAAGGCTGGATTCGTAGCGATTTACTGAAGTTTTAGAGAACTGGGAATAGAGAACTGGGAACAGGAAATTCTGACTTGACTCTTTTCCGCACTTCTTTGAAAAGGCACGAGGTATTTGCGCTGTTTCCTGTTCCCTTTAATAAAAAACAAAAAACCCGGGAACTTCAAAATTTCCAGGTTTGCTCAAATATTAGATTTAAATCCTCAATGAAGTAGAAACACTACCAATCGAGTGTCTCTACCTACCTAAGTACGGCGAAAGCTAAACTTTAGCAGTTTTCTTGGTTATAGCATCAAGTTCGCCGCTAGAATACTTCTCTGCAAAATCATTTAGAGAGATTTGCTTAATCTTACTAGCATTACCAGCAGTACCAAACGCTTGATAGCGATCGAGACAAACTTGCTTCATGTACTTGATTGAAGGCTTGAGGAAGTGGCGAGGATCGAAGTTAGAAGGATCTTTCGCTGCTGCTTCTCTAAACGCCGCTGTGATAGCTAAGCGGTTATCAGTATCGATGTTAACTTTTCTCACACCACTCTTGATACCCTTTTGAATTTCTTCAACAGGTACGCCGTAGGTTTCAGGAATCTTACCACCGTACTGGTTAATCATATCTAACCACTCTTGAGGCACGGAAGAGGAACCATGCATCACGAGGTGAGTATTGGGTAAACGACGGTGAATTTCTTCAATTCGGCTGATTGCTAAAATTTCACCAGTGGGCTTACGAGTAAATTTGTAAGCACCATGGCTCGTACCGATTGCAACTGCTAATGCATCAACTTGTGTTTGCTCAACAAAGCTAACTGCTTCATCAGGGTCGGTAAGTAGTTGCTCTCTGGTGAGAACTCCTTCAGCACCATGTCCATCTTCCTTGTCTCCTTGCATGGTTTCCAGAGAACCCAAACAGCCTAATTCTCCTTCAACACTTACACCAACCGAGTGAGCCACTTTCACGACTTCGGCGGTGACTGCGACGTTATACTCAAAGCTTGCTGGTGTTTTAGCATCAGCTTCGAGGGAACCATCCATCATCACACTGGTAAAGCCATTGCGAATTGCAGAGTAGCAAGTCGCTGGGCTATTACCATGATCCTGGTGCATAGCAACGGGAAGATGTGGATAGGTCTCGATTGCTGCTAAAATCAAATGACGCAGGAAGTTTTCTCCGGCATACTTCCGAGCACCGCGAGATGCTTGGAGGATTACTGGACTATCTGCTTCGTTAGCAGCCTGCATAATTGCCTGGATCTGCTCCATGTTGTTGACATTGTAAGCCGGGATGCCGTAACCATTCTCCGCAGCGTGGTCTAACAGCAACCGCATTGGTACGAGCGCCATAAATATTCCTCCTAATGTCGTGATTAGCTAGTCCTTATAAGACGAGCGTAATACTTAAGTTTATCTTAAGATAATTTTCAACTTATAGGAAATTATAACTAGTCACGTGTACTTCTGTTAAGCAAGTTTAAGCTGGACAAGGATAAACGCTTTGACGACCCCTTAAAACCTTATAGATTTATTTCTGTAGATTCATATTTGTAAATTTATTTTCTGTAGAACTCATATTTTCCAGATTAAAATTTTCTAGTTCAAAACTCTTACATAATTAGAACCTTGCAAAATTAATGTTTTTTGGCCTAAAAATACGCAAAATCAGAATATTTAAAAACTATCAATATCTTAAAATCACAATTAATTCAAAACAAATAGTTTGGATTTGATTTTCATATGGGTCGCCTGGGATTCGAACCCAGAACTAATCGGTTAAAAGCCGAGTACTCTACCGTTGAGTTAGCGACCCGTTGACCTATTAAATTTATATCTATTAGATCTGAATTTGTCACTTTCATAATAGTTACCATTAAATATATGGTACTATTTGGTTTCAATTGATTTCTCGTTTTCAACCAGCGACTATCGAATAATAGCATAAACTTTTCAAATTTGGTAAAAGATTTTGAAAAAAATCTAGAAAAAATTTGCGGTCAAGCGAAAAGTAGCCAAGTAGTCAGCTTCTGGCTCCAGAGTAATTAAACTTTCACCAGTATTTAAAGAGTTACGTGGAGCGCTCCAAGGCTCTAAACAATAAAAGTTTCTACCCTTAAGGGTCCAGAAAACTAAAGTTGAAAAGGTATCATCGTAATCGAATTTTAATTTCAATTTACGACTATGGTCGATAGTAGTAGCTGATTGACTATTTAATTGCTTAAACGCCACATCAATTTCATCTCGTTCGAAGTCAAATTTTCCGTTGAACTTGTGAATATCCTTGGTATTTTGGTCTTGATATTCCGATGAAGGAATTTCAAACTGTAGCTGAGTTTTATCGGTAGTTAGGAAATATGGATGGAAACCAGTGGAAAATACCATTGGTGCAGAATTAGAAAGATTAGAATAGCACTGCTGAATTTCTAAGGTCTCACCATGAATTTTGTAAGTAAAGCACAAGCTAAAATCAAATGGATAAACTGACCTTGTTTGCTCACAACTATTGAGAGTTAGTTTAATTCTTACTCCTTCATCACTAACAATTCCTTGGGCTTTCCAAGGTAAATTACGAGCAAAACCATGTTGTTTGAGGGTGTACTGTTGCTCTTCGTAAGTGTAGGTATTATCGGGTAAGTTGCCACAAATGGGGAATAAAATTGGAACTCCACCACGCACGCTTAATTGTGGGTCTACAAATCTTTGTTCGTCCAGGTAAAGAATATCTTTACCCCCAACGCGCCATTTTGTGATGATACCACCACGTTCCGGAACAACTTCCAACTCGGAATCAGTAGTCCGATCGCTGAGGATATAAGTTTTGTACTGTTTCTGTTGAAGAGAAATAGAAAACACGATTTTTTTTTGGATTGGGGATTAGGGATTGGGGATAGCACTGCGTGCGCCGCAAGCGGCATATGGGGATTGGGGATTGGGGATTGGGGATTGGGGATTAGGGAGCACAGACTCGGAATTGGTAATTACAAATTACCAATTACCCATTACCCATTACCCATTACCAATTAATTAACCATTACCCAATTTTTTAATTATCTTCAGCAAATATGAAGCGATATAGTTCACTAGGATCTGGCTCGGGACTACTTTCAGCAAATTTTACTGCTTCATCAATAAGTTCTTGAATTTTCTTATCAATACTTTTGATTTCTCCTTGAGAAGCTAAATTTTGCTCTTGAAGATAAGCTGCAAACTTTTTAATTGGATCGCGGGAAAACCAATATTCTTTTTCGTCTTGGGTCCGCATTTCATCTGGATCCGCTAAGGAATGACCCCGGAAACGATAAGTCAAAGCTTCAATTAGTGTAGGACCTTCTCCCGCCCGAGCGCGAGCAACAGCTTCTTTTGCCACTTCATGGACTGCTAAGACATCCATTCCATCGACTTCCACTCCAACCATGTTGAATACGCTGGCTTTCTTGTAAATTTCTGGGTCGGAAGTAGCGCGATCGTGAGCCATACCAATTGCCCACTTATTATTTTCTACCACAAAAATAATTGGCAGTTTCCATAATGCTGCCATATTTAAGGTTTCAAAAAACTGACCATTGTTACAAGCCCCATCGCCAAAAAAGCAAGCTGTGACCTGATCGGCATTTTCATCACCCAAAACTTCACGCCGGTACTTAGATTGAAAGGCTGCACCTGCAGCAACGGGAATTCCCTCGGCGACAAAGGCGTAACCTCCCAAGAGTTTATGCTCAGCAGAGAACATATGCATGCTCCCACCCCGTCCTTTAGAACAGCCTGTGGCTTTACCAAAAAGTTCTGCCATGACTTCTTTTGCTGGGACACCGGCGCTGAGGGCGTGTACGTGGTCGCGGTAGGTGCTACAAACAAAATCTTCACCGGGTCGCATTGCTTGAATAACACCGCTTGAAACCGCTTCTTGACCGTTGTAAAGGTGGACAAAACCAAACATTTTGCCCCTGTAATACATTTCAGCGCATTTATCTTCAAACACACGCCCTAAAACCATGTCTTCGTATAACCGCAATCCTTCCTGTTTGGTTATCTGGGCTGTGGCTGCATTAAAGTTCGGTAGTGTGCGTTCTTGAACCATTATTTCTCCAGTTCCCCTATAAAATTTAAAGTTACCATTTTAGATAAACTAATTTTATTGATTTTTAGCTGCGATTTCCCACAGTTTGACCCGTTTCAATCAATTGTAGTTATCAATCATAATTTATTTATTTGTTTTTTCAATCTAGTTTGGCTTAATAATTGAGATAAGAAAAAATGATCGTCAAGTCGTATGCAATATATTTACAAGAGTTGACTTGAGGGAAGTAACTTGCAGTTGAATGAAGAATTACGACGCATTGTGACGAATGTCCGTCTTCACTTCCATCGGTTTTTACGCAAACCTTACTTCCAATAAAAGTTTTGGAACAATATACAGCAGAATTCAGGAGTCAGAAGACAGGAGTCAGGAGTAGAATCTGCTTTATAACTGACTTTCAGTTTTTGAACTGTACCTCACTTAGTTGCAATCCGCTATAAGACCTTAAGCTAAAACCTTAATTCACAAACCTTAAGTCATAAATTTAAGTCATAAATTATTTAGCTCCAGTCATATTTCCCATCTGATATAGATTAAACTCAGTATTTTTATCTCAATGCTCTTAAGAATCATCGTCAATCGCATTTTTGTTTATTCTTAAGAGCTTTGGTAATTTCAGCTTTATCTGTAAATCTTTAAGTCAACCTTTGAAGCTATAAATTTGAACTACCTATAAATTTAAGCAACAAGTAATCAAGCTTGAATAGGCAGATTCAAGTCATAAAACTTAAATCGTGTATATTAAAATTTCAATCTTGCCTTCCCAAAAACCTCAAACCCTCAGAGCTTCAGAGACTAAAAGCCTTAAAAATACTAGCAAAAATTTAGATACCTCTCTAGGTGATTGCGCAGCACTTCATTAAATGGTAATATTTGTTTCTCATAGCATCAGCTTTAATTATGTAAACTTATCCTGATGTTCCCTGAGTTAAAAGTACGCTATATCAAGCTTCAGCTTCACAGTTGAAATCTAGATATCTATCAACTCAAAAATATATAACCATACTTATGTAAGTGCATTATTTATACCGTAAGCTGAAAAACTGCAGGAGGTAAATATTATGAAATTATGAAATTATGAAATTCTCGAAGAAAGTTATGTAACCACAGTTTTTTATAAATAAAATATCTAGATAAATGAACGCCATACACCATTACATAAGGCTTCCACGTACTATCCAGATTAATTATTTTTCAAGTAGCAATGAATATGAGGTTGTTACAGTAAATACTTGTGATACGTGGGTAAAGCGTTATTATTGTGGCACGGCGTAACAAAGTAAATTTTTATAAACCAAAAAGACTATAGGTAAATTTTTTATGTCGATCGCGCTGCAGGGGAAATAGGCTGTGCGAATTCCGCTAGATTACTACCGAATTTTAGGACTACCATTGGCGGCAAGTGAGGAACAGTTGCGGCAAGCTTATAGCGATCGTATGGTCGGATTACCACGTCGCGAATACTCCCAAGCAGCAATAGATTCTCGCAAACAACTCATAGAAGAAGCTTACGTGGTTTTATCTAATCCGAAAGATCGTAAAGCCTACGATCGACTATATCTATCAAATTCATATTATCCGGATGATACAACCGACGGTACAGTGGCTGTTGAGGAACGGCTACAAAATAATATTGGCAATACAGAACCTCAATCTTTAAATATAGAAATTGCCGAAGATGAACTCGTAGGTGCTTTATTGATTCTTCAAGAGTTAGGAGAATACGAACTTGTTTTAAAGTTGGGTAGTCCTTATATAACTAACAATTCAGTATCCCAAGCTTTAGATAGACAATTAACTCAAGATACACCCAGATTCGATCCCGGTGAACGTCCTGATATTGTCCTCACTGTTGCTCTTGCTTGTTTGGAATTAGGTCGGGAAGAATGGCAACAAGGTAATCATGAAAATGCTGCGACTTCTTTAGAAACAGGTAGAGAACTTCTGTATCGGGAAAATATGTTCCCTAACATTCAAGCGGAAATTCAATCGGATCTCGACCGGTTATGTCCCTATCGAATTCTGGAGTTACTAGCTTTACCTTTAGAGAAAAAAGCCGAAAGACAGCAGGGTTTGCGGTTATTAGAAGAGGTTTTAGAGCAACGTCACGGAATAGACGGCGATGGGGATGATAGATCTGGATTAAATATTGATGATTTCCTACGTTTTATTCAGCAGTTACGTCATTATTTAACGGCTGCCGAACAACAAAAAATATTTGAGGCCGAAAGTAGGCGTCCTTCTGCAGTAGCAACTTACTTAGCTGTTTATGCTTTGATAGCACGCGGATTTGCCCAACGTCAACCAGCATTGATTCGTCAAGGAAAGAAAATGCTGATGAGTTTGGGAAAGCGTCAAGATGTGCATTTGGAGCAATCTCTATGTGCTTTATTATTGGGACAAACAGAAGAAGCAATTTATGCTTTAGAACTTTCTCAAGAGTATGAAGCTTTAGCTTTTATCCGCGAGAATTCCCAAAACTCTCCTGACTTGTTACCAGGGCTTTGTCTTTACAGCGAGCGATGGTTACAAAATGAAGTGTTTGCCCATTTTCGCGACCTAGTAACACAACAGTTTTCCCTGAAAGATTATTTTGCTGATTCACAAGTGCAAGCTTATTTGGAAGCTTTACCTGTGGAACGAGAAGTAAGAAAAGAGTGGAAGCTTAATAATCAAAATTCTCAACACCAAAATCCTCAATATCAAAATTCTCAACATCAAAATTCCACATATCAAAATTCAACCCATAAAACTGCACGAGCAAATACTTCTCAAGGTCCCAATAGTAGAAATGTAAATTATCGACAATCCCAGGAGATTAATAACTCTGATCGCCAGAGATTTTCCGAACATCAAAATTCAAAAAGACAAGATTATTCTTATTCTTCTAATTCTTATTCTTCCAATTCTTCAAGAAAATCATTACAGACAAATAACGGCAACGGTAACATACACAGAACATCTGTACCTACAGATACTCGAGAGCGATTTAGTCGGGAAACTCAATCAAATTCAAACATTTCCGGTTCACATTTAAATGGTTCCCACTTAAACGGTTCGCATTTAAACAGTTCAAAGAATACAAATTCTGGAGCAACTGCAACATCCAGGCGTCAGCGTACTCGAACTAATTCCCGCACCTCAGATACTCACCAAGGAAATATCCATCAGGGTAATTTGCAAAGACCAAATTCTGGTTACATTTCGGTTGGGATAGATCGCCGAATTAGATTGCTATTAGCTTCGGTTGCTGGAGTAGCTTTAATTTTCTTGTTGGGAAGTACTGCTTTGGGATGGATAAAAAAGATTTTGCCTCCACCAACAGCTAAACCAGAAGAACAGTTAGCAATTGCAATTAATCAACCACCTGTAGAAATTCCCCGTTTAAACGAGGAACCCAAGTCACCAGATTTTAGCGAAAGTACTGCTGAAACTGTAATTCGTAATTGGTTACTTGCAAAAACCCGTGCTTTGGGACAAAGACACGATATTGATAGTTTAAGACAAGCTTTGACTGGTCAGTCGTTGTCGCAATGGGAAAGAATCGTGCGTCAGGAGAAAGCAGCGAATCGCTATCGAATGTTCCAACACAGATTAGATTCAACTAGTTTAAAAGTCACTCCTATTGATGAAAAGAATGCTAGTGTCGTTGCATCGGTGACCGAAGCAGCCAAGTTTTATCAAAACGGTCAAATCAATAACCGACAGTCTTACAACGAAACTATCCGTGTTAAATATGATTTGGTAAAGGTCAATAATGCATGGCGAATTCAAGAGATGTCAGTGCTTAGTACTGTGAGCAAGAATGATTGATTAATGTATTTTATGATTTGGTTATCAATAATTTAGAAAAAAGTAACTAATAAATTTTCTAATAACATTTCTTTAGTGGTTCGTTGTAAATGTGGACAGATTGAGCAACGGATAGAATTAAAAAATGGATGGGATGACTGTGAGGGAAATAAACACCTGTTTTTATCACCTACTTGTTTAGGCTAAAAACAAATATTAAATGACCAAGATATGTTTCAAAGAGTTTTTAATGAAGTTATAGTAGCGATTCAATTTGAAAATTCTTTACAAGGGTCAATATCGGTTTAAAAAACAAGAATAATTGTAATAATTACACAAAAACTATTTTTCAAAAGCTTTTCAGATAATCAGAATATAAAACTCGAAAGCAAAGTTTGTGAAAATTTTGTTCAAAGTAATGTAGTTACTTAAATACAGTTACAGTAGTAATTGATATTTTTATAGATATTCAAGTAGCTATCAATGAATTATGTAAAAGTTCCTGGTTATCTCCTCAAACAAATAAGAGAAGCATTATGCAGTGCTTTTTTCACTGAAACTAAATTAGCGATAATGCTACAAGATCGATTTGGTGAGAACTTACATGAAATGGCTGGGGGTGAAGATTTAAATTGAGATCGCTTTTAACTTAGTGAAAGTTTTTGAGGCACAAGGTCGATTAACAGAACTGATTTCTGGTGCAATTAAACAAAATAGTGGTAATCCTCAATTGCAAGAAGTACAGAGAAAATATAATAATTTATTAACGCAAAATAATAATCAAAATCCAAAATCTAATACACAATATTCTCAAAAGAATCAACCCATTACAGAATCTCTAAAAGTCCCAGAAATACCTGAAAACTTCCCCCAAATCAATAATTATCAACCTGTCACAGAATCTTCGAAAGTATTAGGGAAAGCTGAAAATTCTCCTCAAATAAATACTTTTACATTTAAATTTGCAACCATCACAAAAGAAACAAAATCAATTAATTATCATTACCACGGAAATCAATATTTTACTGAAAAACTGGGGAATCAAATTTCTTTAGAAATGGTTTGGATTCCTGGTGGTAGTTTTATAATGGGTGCACCAAAAACGGAAGAAGGTAGCGGTGATTCGGAACGCCCACAACGCGAAGTAAGAGTTCCATCATTCTGGATGGGTAAACATCCTGTAACTCAAAAACAATGGAAAGCCGTAGCAGGATTACCCAGAGTTAACTGCGATTTAAAACCAGATTCTTCTCATTTCAAAGGTGATAACAGACCAGTAGAACAAGTTTCCTGGTATGACGCTGTTGAATTTTGTGCCAGACTGTCAAATCATACTGGAAGACAATATTCTCTTCCCAGTGAAGCACAATGGGAATATGCTTGTAGGGCAGGCACAACTACTCCATTTAACTTTGGCGAAACAATTACAACTGAGTTGGCAAGCTGTCAGCCTAACATTGAGGCATCATTATTATCATTAATTCCCTTTGTTGGACAAGGAACAACTCCTGTGGGTAGCTTTGTGTCTAATGCCTTTGGGCTATACGATATGCACGGTAACGTTTGGGAATAGTGTCTTGATGATTGGCATTTAGACTATAATGGTGCGCCGACAGATGGTAGTGCTTGGCTAAGTGAGAATAATAATTTTTCTCGGGTAACAGGTCGTGCCGTACTGCGGGGCGGTTCCTGGATCTACTATCCTAATTACTGCCGTTCCGCGTTCCGCCTCAACGTCAATAGATCTGTTGGGCGCGACAAATCCAACGGCGACTTCAGTTTTCGTGTAGTCTGCGCGTTTGGGAATGATTTTTTGTAGTATTTTATGCCTCTAGGTTTTCCTTTACATTCCTTTCTTTTTTCCTTATTGCCCCTGTCTAGCGACTCGATTTTTTTGCAGAAAATAAGCTATCGATTTTTAAATTTCCAGTTTTGACAGTACTAGGTTAAATTAGGCGACTCAAATTACAAGTATTTTTTATACCTCGTTAATACATTAGTTAGTATTATTACTGCTATTAATGCGGCAAATATATCATCAAATAATAAAGTAGCGCGATCGCCATCTCATCACTGGTAAATACTAGGTGATTCCGCCCTCGCAACCGCAGTATTACTATTATTGTCATGCAATCATGACAAATTAAGCTATTCAGGGGTGTTTAGTCAGCTTTCAAGGGATAAAATGTCATGATTTGATGACTTAACAATCCCTCAAGGGCTTATAAGTCCGTTCAAGGAGTCAAAAAGACTCCTCAACCCCCTTGATCCCTCGGTGGCATTGCTGGTTAATATTTATTTAACGACAGTTTTACTCCGTTCCTGAAAGTGAAGTGCTAATTTTGGCATCAGTAGGAATCACAAAAGAGTAAATCCTTAACCGAGAAAATATACAAACTCTACTCCTGTTCGCACTAAAGATGGTTGATGAAAGGAGATATGGGGGCGATTAATCTCTAGTTAAGAAACCGCAAACAGGTTGGATGGCACCTAATACTTAGTAACTTTAGACACCTAGTTTAAAAGTTTGCCGATTTATAAGCCTATCTAAAATAAGCACATAAAAAACCAGGATTCGTCAAATCGAGAGTTTATCTGAGATAGATGGAAAATCTATCGAAGTATGCTGAACTGGGGTAAATAATAACGAATTTACCGTTCCTAAAATACTGGAGACCGAATTCATGGCAAAAGAACGCCCACCATTAGAAGAGATGACATTGAGGCAACTACGTAGAGTTGCCAGTGAATATGGCGTCTCCCGCTACAGCAGGATGCGAAAAGCGCAGCTATTAGCAGCAGTTCAAGAAGTAGAACGCAAAAAGATTTCTGTTAATCAATCTCGTTCGCCGGAGGCACAAGAAACCGTGGAAGCAGCAAAATTTGAGTTGGGTCAAGTAGATCGCACTGGTGGTAACCTTGCTGATGTTGATGAAGGACTAAACGATTTACCCGCAGGTTACGGCGAAAGTCGAATTGTTTTAATGCCTCGCGATCCTCAATGGGCTTATGCTTACTGGGATGTACCCAACGAGCATAAAGAAGAATTGAGAAGACAGGGAGGACAACAACTCGCCCTAAGAATTTATGATGTTACCGACATCGACTTAGAACACCAAAGCCCCCACAGCATTCAGGAATATCCTTCTGATGAGTTAGCGAGAGAATGGTACATACCTATTCCAGTAAGCGATCGCGATTATGTGATTGACATTGGTTATCGTTGTGCTGACGGTCGCTGGTTAGTATTGGCTCGTTCTGCAACAGTCCACACTCCTCCTGTTTATCCCTCCGACTGGATTGAAGATATTTTCATTACCGTTGACTTCGAAGAAGATTTACGCGGTCAGACTAAATACGAACTCGTACCTCCTTCCAAGAAACAACCAGAACCTGGTGTTACTACCGGTAACCAGATTTACGACCAAATCTTTGGTATGGCAGAATCTGCTGAAGCAATGCGAGTTGCTGGTTCTATCTTTGGTTCTATGCACCACGTACCTGGCTCAATGGCTCCAGAGCAAGCAATTAGTTCCTACATCTTCCCCTCCGGCGTTGGTATGTGGGCGCAGCCTAATGTATCAGGCTTAAATATGTCTGGTGTTGGTTTTTCTGCTTCTGCACCACCAGTTCGTCCCCGCAAGTTCTGGTTAATTGCTGATGCGGAGTTGATTGTTTACGGTGCTACCGAACCTGATGCTACAGTAACCATTGGTGATCGCCAAATTCAACTCAATCCCGACGGAACTTTCCGCTTCCAGATGTCCTTCCAAGACGGTTTAATTGACTATCCAATTAAAGCTGTTGCAGTTGATGGTGAACAAACCCGTTCAATTCACATGAAGTTCAATCGTGAAACACCCTCGCGTCACACCAATACTAAGGAAGAAGCTGTTTTAGAATGGTTTTCCTAATTTTTGCTGAAGGAATGTGAGATTTGAGATTTAAAATTTGAGATTTCAGATTAACAAAAATTCAGATATTGAACTTTATTTTCAAACCGCTACAGAATATTTTGTAGCGGTTTTTGTTTTCTCACATTTTTCTACATAAGAATAGAAAATACTGTGGTGTTATACGCAAGTAAAGAGTTCGGTAAATACTTATAATTCCTATACATGTGCGAAAAACTGGAAACTCTTTCTTCCTTTTTGCCCTCTCTTGGTGCGTATTCCCACCCTGCAGGGTGGCTACGCCGGACGGGGGGCTTTGGGTTCTCGCTTAGGGAGACGTTTTGCTGATGCATCACTGTTCCTTTCTCCCCTGCAGATTTAATAATAAGTAATTAAGAGAACATGACCGACTACGTCGGAAGGAAGAGGGAAGAGGGAAGAAGGAAGAAGTGTAATAAATTTGTATGTAAATTAATCCTTCTTTCTTACGACCAAAAGGGATACAAGCCCCTTAATTCTATTAAGAGCCTGCGGCGACGGCTTCGCCTCTGGAGAAATATAAACTTTTTCCTTATCAAATCCCCTTAATTTATTAATGGGGTTCCTTCTTCCTCCTTCCTTCTTCCTTCGTTAAATCAGAGCCTCAAGACTTGGATTTCCACAGAGAAACTGACAATAAGATAATTTTTACCTGTAACAGCACATCGACCTACGCCTTCTTGAATAAATAAGTATATTTTTTTATTTAGAAATTTCTCAATTAGTATTATCATCCATAGATCGTGTAGATACTTAAAATGCTAAACCTCTGTGCAATAACTAAATCTTTAGATTAATCTCTCAGTAAAATTAATATATGTCTAAGCAAAATATATTTTATTCATGGTTGATAACAGCAGTTATCCTAAATTTATTTACAGGTTGTAAAAATATTGAAAATATTGAAATTGCTGACAGTCAAGGGATTCAAAAAGCTCCGATTGAAACAGAAGTGATAGAAAGCAATCAAGAAAATAATCAAGAAGAAATTCAAGAAAAAGATTCAAAAGAATATTGTTTTGGTAAGGATAAAAATTCTAGCATTGCCTTCATAAAAACCAATAATTTGGGCGAGCAATATGAGAAAGGAATTAATCATGTAATTATTTTAAATCCCAAGTCTGAGGAATTAGATTTTAAAGTTAATGTTGGTTTAAACCATAAAATTTATAGCAAAACTAATCACGGTAAAATTAAGAAAGAATATGTACCCAAATTATTTTATGAGCTTGTCAATGAGGAAAACGCCAAATTAAATGGAAGATTACCTCTAGCAGCTATTAATGCTGACTATATTGATACTGAAAATAAACCCCAAGGATTAAACATCTCCCGGGGAGTAGAATATTCTGGAGCATTTAAAAATAAACGTTCTTCCTTTGGAATTTCAGGGGGGAAGCCAAGCCAGAGAAGAGCAACGATAAAAGTTGGTAGAAGAAACAGTGAAAGTTTAAATTACAATGTAGTTGGGGGAAATGGCAGATTTTACATTAACGGTAGATTTAAAGATATTTGTCAGGCTTTAGGGGAACTAGCTTGTAAGGGAGCAATAAATCGCTCGATGGCTGCGATTACTAATAAAGGCTATGTCATTTTGTTAGTAAACGATGCTAAAGCAAATTCATCCATTGAAATATCCTCATCGAATCGAGAACTTCTACCTCATATGTTTGATGATGTTTTAAAAGGTATTGCTCGTAATAACTGTTTAGGCAAGATTCAAGAGGGAATGCTATTTGATGGTGGAATGTCTCCAGGACTTTATTACAACAATAAAGTTTACCTAGAAAATCTGGGTCCAATTGGTTCAGTATTTTTGATTTATAAAAGAAACAGTTAGGCTGAATGACTGATGATAGGTGATAGGCGATGGAGTTAATTGTTATTTATTTTCTCTGTTTTCTGTTTACTTTATCCCATCACTGAAGCCCTGAATTTTGAGTTTACTGTATAACTTTTAAAAAGATAAAGATGATAAATAGGTTAATTTTAACGATAGTCTGGAGGTAGGAACAAGTAAGCATCATATGACACCTTCAGAAATTACGGATACTCTCAAAGAGTTATTTGGTACAACTACAGTCAATGTAGTTGAACGCGGCTCTTGGCAAGTAGAAATGCCTAGTTTTCGCCTATTGGTTTTGCTTTCTGAAGATGAAAGTTGGTTGCGACTACTGTTACCGATTTTGACATTTCAGGAAGCACAGCCTTTTTTAGAACAATTTTTAGAAGCAAACTTCGATGATACCCAGGAAGTTCGTTACGCCTTAAATCAAGGTGTAATTTGGGGAGTTTTTCAGCACACCAGGGAAAGTTTGACTGTTGAAGATTTTAAGAGTGCTGTTACGCGTCTTGTTTCTTTGCAGCAGGCTGGTATAAATGATGTTTTCAATAATCTGATTGAAAGCCGTATCCGGCGAATTATTGCAACTGCAAAAATTCAAGGACAGTCGTTAGAAGCAACAATGCAAACCTTAGATCGGTTTTATGCTGAAGGTTTGATGGGTGATCGAGAACAAACTTCACAGGAACGAGAACAAGTATTGGGGGCTTGGCGACGTCGATTAGAACAACTTTGGAACGATGTGGATTGAAATCAGTTGTCAGTTAACAGTTAACAGTTAAGTAGGTTAGTAAGAAAAATCATAACTTGTTTGTAATAGCGCTTTAGCGCTAAAGCGCTACTACGAGCCAAATACGAGTATTTTATATTTCTTTACATAGTTTACTTTTTTCTTGCCTACTTACTTAACAGCGATCAATTACTCATTATCATATGACGCTGTCGCGTCACAATCCCTAATCCCCTATAGCCAAGCTCCAGTCGCGGGGGCATGCAGTGCTATCCCCAGTCGCCAATCCCCTATCCCCAAAATCATGGACATCATTGAAACCCTCAAAGCAGATTACAAAAAATTTCCTGTAGATCAAACTTATAGCATCTACGCTGATAATGTTTATTTTCAAGATCCGATGACCAAGTTTCGCGGTCTTGAACGCTATAAAAAAATGATTCAGTTTATTCAAACTTGGTTTTTAAATATCAAAATGGACGTACATGGCATCCGCCAAGAGAAAGATTTTATTAAAACTGAGTGGACTTTAAGCTGGAATACTCCCCTACCTTGGAAACCCCGAATTTCAATTTCTGGCTGGAGTGAATTAAAGACAAATTCGGAAAATTTAATCGTTTCTCATATTGATTATTGGTATTGTTCGCGTTTTGATGTACTAAAACAGCATTTCTTTTCCTTAAACAGTCGATAATGTAAATAAATGTAAACGATATCTCAGGCAAATTATTCATGCGCGTAATTCTGATGACTGGTAAAGGAGGAGTGGGTAAGACCTCCGTTGCTGCTGCGACTGGACTTCGTTGTGCGGAACTTGGCTATCGAACGTTGGTTTTAAGTACGGATCCGGCTCATTCCTTAGCAGATAGTTTTGATATTGAACTAGGACATGAACCCAAGCAAGTTCGCCCCAACTTATGGGGCGCGGAATTAGATGCATTGCAAGAATTAGAAGGAAACTGGGGTTCTGTAAAGCGTTATATTACCCAAGTTTTACAAGCAAGGGGTCTAGAAGGGGTACAAGCGGAAGAATTAGCAATCTTACCGGGAATGGATGAAATCTTCGGCTTGGTAAGAATGAAGCGTCATTATGATGAAGGTGATTTTGATGTACTAATTATTGATTCCGCTCCTACAGGTACGGCGTTGCGGCTATTAAGTTTACCGGAAGTTGGCGGTTGGTACATGCGCCGTTTCTACAAACCATTCCAAAATATTTCGGTAGCACTCAGACCTTTGGTTGAACCTTTGTTTAAACCGATTGCTGGGTTTTCCCTACCAGATAAAGAAGTTATGGATGCTCCTTATGAATTTTACGAGCAAATTGAAGCACTAGAAAAAGTGTTAACAGATAACAATCAAACTTCAGTACGTCTGGTTGCAAACCCAGAAAAAATGGTCATCAAAGAATCATTGCGCGCCCATGCTTATTTAAGTTTATACAATGTAGCAACAGATTTAGTGATTGCAAATCGGATTATTCCTGACGAAGTTCAAGACCCATTTTTCCAACGTTGGAAAGCAAATCAGCAACATTATCGTCAGGAAATTCACGATAACTTCCTTCCTTTACCGGTGAAAGAAGTTCCTCTATTCTCGGAAGAGATGTGTGGTATGGCTGCTTTAGAAAGACTCAAAGAAACTCTTTATAAAGAAGAAGATCCCACCCAAGTTTATTACAAAGAAACTACTATCAGAGTTGTGCAAAATAACGAACAATATACTTTGGAATTATACTTACCTGGGATTCCCAAAGAGCAAGTGCAATTGAGTAAAAGCGCCGATGAATTAAATATTACTATTGGTAATCATCGACGCAATTTAGTTCTACCCCAGGCTTTAGCTGCACTACAACCTGCAGGAGCAAAAATGGAAGAAGATTATCTGAAAATCCGCTTTGCTGAACCTGCGAAGGTTTAATCAGTTATCAGTTGTCAGTTATCAGTTTTTTGATTATTGTTAACTGTTCACTGATAACTGACTTCACCGTTTGTGATGGTTTCGTATTGCTTTAGTTCTCTGCTTCCATCTGGCTTTGGTGTTGAGAGATTCTCTCTGATTTTGCTTTCTGGCGAGGTAATTTTTTTCCTTTTGCAGTTTTTGGTAATTCAGAAAACGCTTCTGGTCTAAAATTCCTTCTGCAAGTGCTTCTCGAACAGCACAACCCGGTTCATGTTGATGTTGACAGTCGCGAAAACGACATTGCTCCGCGAGTGTTTCAATGTCTGCAAAGGTTTCTTGCAAACCGTCTTGTACATCCCACAATTGGAGTTCTCGCATTCCTGGTGTATCTATTAATAATGCTCCAGAAGGTAAACAAAGTAACTCACTACTAGTGGTAGTATGTCGACCTTTGCTGTCACCTTGACGCACTGTCTGCACCACATGAACCTCTTTTCCAATAATTTGATTGGTTAGAGTTGATTTACCCACACCCGAAGAACCAAGTAAAACTATGGTTTGTCCAAGCTGTAGGTAAGGTTGCAATATTTCCAATCCTCGTTCATGCAAAGTAATAGCACTGATTGCAATAATTGGAACTCCTGGAGCGATCGCTTCTACTTCCAGCACTTTTTGTTCCCAAAATTCGCATAGATCCACTTTATTGAGGATAATGACTGGATTTGCACCACTTTCCCAGGTCAGCACCAAATAGCGTTCGATCCGTCTCAAGTTAAAGTTATCATCCAACCCACATACGAGAAATACCGTATCAATATTGGTTGCAATCATTTGTTCTTGTGTTTTAGCACCCGCAACCTTGCGGGAGAATTTACTTTTACGGGGTAAAACTTGGTGAATAATTGCTTGAGTCGAATTATTTGGTTGGGTAGCAGCAACCCAGTCACCCACTGCTGGTAAATTTTGAGAAGATGTCGCTTCATGTCGAAGTTTACCTGCTAGTACACCTGCTATTTCACCAAATTCTGCATATAAAAGATAGCCACCTTTATATTCTTGAGCAACTCTAGCCAGAAAATATCCTTCCATAGCCAATTGCTCAAAGCTAGAAGCAAACCAATTGCTCCAGCCAAGTAGTTCTAAATTCATTGTTTTCCTCTATGTAAAGCCTTTTGTAGAGATGGCTGTACAGAGGTATTTTAACTTCAGACTACATTCGCAACTCAAAAGACATCTGCAGGAAAAGAATTATACGTTTCCCACAAAATCCTGATAGAGACGTAGCATGATACATCTCTACATTATTTATTTTCTATGGATGTCTAATGCAAGAAAGTCTGTGTAAATGCAGAAACCTCTGTAAGCCGTATTTTCAGGGTTTGATCTATGAAGCGAACCACCGACTCAGTCATATTCCTTCTCCTTACTACTTACAGCCATGCTCATTACGAGTATAGCTCGTGCAGAAAAAGATGTGTTTGATGAGAAATTAAGAAAGTTTAAATGCAGTAAACCTCGTTCGTTCAGGATGAAGGATAATGTCGATACCCCTCAGAACAAAAATAAGACTTACCCACAGACAACTTAATTGTAGTCATTGCGACGATAGGTTAGCAGCTCGGTACGTAGCGCAGCTATAGCGTTTCCGTTAGGAAATAGCAATCCCAAACCAATGACCTTGCGGTCACGCTATAGCTATAGCTGCGCTACCTACGGAGCCGCTACCTTACGGATCCGCTAATGAAAATTCCTAACGAGTGCGTAAGTCCTAAAAAATCTAGAACAAAATAAAGGTAGATTTTTAGCGATCGCATTCATCGCCAATAAAAAGATAGGAAAGACTGCTATGACATCATTCACATTAAACTTAAATTCTGTAATTAAGCTCACCCCAGAGCAATTTTATAAACTGTGTCAAGCAAACCCTGACTTAAAACTAGAACGCAATACCCAAGGAGATTTAATTATAATGCCACCTACGGGAGGAGAAACAGGAAAAACTAACTCCAATATTAATGCTCAGATATGGTTATGGAACGAACAAAAGCAACTTGGGGAAGTTTTTGATTCATCAACTGGATTTACTTTACCATCAGGTGCTGACCGTTCTCCCGATGTTTCTTGGGTGGAAAAATCTCGTTGGGATACTTTGAGTAAAGAACAAAAAGAAAAATTTATTCCCCTTTGTCCTGACTTTGTGATTGAAATACTTTCACCTAATGATAGTTTGAAGAAAACTCAAAACAAAATGCAAGAATATATCGCCAATGGTTGTCGTTTGGGTTGGTTGATAAATCGCAAAAAACAGGAAGTAGAAATTTATCGTCCGGGACAAGATATTGAGATTTTAAAGTTACCTCAAACTTTGTCGGGGGAAAGTGTATTATCTGGATTTGTACTTAATATGCAAAAAATTTGGGAATAAAAAATAAACTTTTATTTACAATAACTGGGTAATTTTCACAAAGTCATTGCTGCAAAATACTCTTGTAGTAGTCGGTGAATGAAGCGATAGCGTCCACCAATACGTTGGAGAAATAAGCGTTCGGTGCAATAGTCGAGAAAGTGGGCGTAGTTCCAGGGAATGTAGCCATTGCAGTAAAGAATGGTGCGAAGAGAAAGATGTTTAGCTAAAGATGAGAAACTAAAACTTAGCAAAATCCAAAGAGTAAAAGAAATAGCTGTACTCCAAATATTTTGTTTTATATTCGAGGAGATAATATAGTAAATATAAAAACCCTGAATCCAGGTTACAATTAATGCAATTTTTAGTGTTTCGTAGAAACCTTGGTTTGGAATATTACTGTTTTCAATTGGCTTGACTAAAAATAAAGATATAAAGATAAAAGGAGCGATTAATCCACAGGAAAATACGGAAAATATTTTTCCTATGAGATTCAATATAAAGTTTAGTAAAAATCCTCCTTGTTGCTCAATAAATTCAAGATAATTGATTGTTAATAAAAATATTAAATAATGATGAGAGTAAGATGATTGGCGGAACTCTTTCATTTGTGAATTAACATTTAGACTTATCTGTACAATATCTTCTCTTTGTTTTAATCCTCTCTTTTTTGCTCCAATCACATACATTATTTTGGCTGACATCATATGCGTTCCATACATCAACACTACTATCGGCATCAATGAAAATTTGGAATGAACTAAGAACAATCCCTTCAGTGGAAATATAAAATATCTTTCAATTTCTTGTAGTGATGGAATTCTTATCTTTAATTTCTGAGAAAGATCGATATCATGAATTATAGGTACGTGCTGCTTAAATTCTTTTGGTAAATCTCGTTTGAAGAGCCAGCAAAATAGATGAATCCAAGGATATTCTATTAACCGCACTCCATCTGCTTTAGTTTCTGCTGTCAACATGAAAACGCCAAACAAGCCGATAAAGATATTTTGGATAATTACGAAATTATTAGGTGGCTGAAAATATGGTAATAAAGCACTTGTAGAAATGATTCCGACGCATAATGTATTAATAGCAAAAAGTAGAAACCAATACAGCCATTGATGATGCTTTTTTTTAAGAAAAAGATAAGGCTGCATTTCTTCAATCAAAAACTCAGTTTGGGACTCTTCTTGTAACTGCTGCGCCAAATAAACTAGCCATTTACGGGTTTTCCTTCTACTGGGAGGATTTTTATTTCGATAACTAAGACTCTTAAGTCCCTGCGATTCCATTTGTGATGTTACAAGCTCTCTACCAATAGCAGTTTCCCAGTAAGCATCGAGAAGGGATTGAATTCGTTCTTTAGTTGGTGTCAGTTTTCCCCATTCATAAAGAGATAAATTTTTATCAAAGGAAATAAATCCTAAAATCGACAAAAATAAGGGTTTTCTTAGGAGTCTTAATAGTTCTGCATCATCTTGCAGGGTTTCCCAAAATTCTATTTGGTTTAATTGCGCTAAATATGTTTTTATTTTCTCATCTGTAAGTGGTTGCAGCACAATAGCTCCATTCAGATGTAAGCGTGTCTCCTGCTTTGGTGAAGTCTCCTCTAAATCCTGCTCATCATTTTCTATTTGTTGTCGAACAACTTTCTCATACTCTTCTCGACGACTACACACAACCAAATACTGCGATCGCGATTCACTTTGCAAAAATTCATTAATTTTCTGCACGCATGGTTCTTGACGAATTGATTCTAATTCATCCAAACCATCAAGCATTGGTAGCAATTTAGCCTCATCTACCCAGTTAGTACCAACATCCTGACGCACCCCATACTTTGAATTTAGTTCTAATACTAACCATTTATGGATCGACTGTTCGTCATCTTTCCAATTGGAGAGATTAAGCAGCACCGGAATTGGATAATCAGCTTCTTTTTGAGCTCGTACAATCAAAGATTCAGCTAAATCTAACATTGTAGTAGTTTTCCCAGCACCAGGATCCCCCAAAATCAGTAACTGATCCGCAATTTCTTCTTGCTCAAAAACTTCTAAAATACTGGTACTGTGGGGGATAGGTTCACGCTTGCGGTTCCCAATTTTAATATCTGAACTCCAAGGACATTTTACTTGTTCCGGTTGAGCTTCCTTACCCAAATTTATTAATACTGCATTGTGTAAAGACCCCTTTAGTCGGGCTTTAACTTCTTCTTTCACTGCTTGGAGCAACAGTTTTTCATTTCGGGGACGTTTAGCTTTTTGCTTTTCTTGCAGAACTAAATGCAATACTTCCTTGATAGTTTCAGCATCTGTACCGTAATAAATGCGATCGCCAATCTGAATATTTCTACCATCTGCAATATTGACGATATCCTTACCCACTTGTATTGAACCGTCACGCAAGCGCAAAATTCTCCGCAGGGTCTTTATATCGTCCTCGGTTTCTTCCCCATCAGCGATACGGTCAAAAATGGCTCTTAATTCTTCATTAGAACTCATTGATATCTACACAAGTCATGCATTTTGCTAAACGTTGGGAGATATGACAACAATCAAAAGTGCTGTTAGCTGTTTGTATTATTTATTATATATAGGTCATGTAACTTCTCAGTTAGTTCTGGGTAAAAGCATTGGAAAGAGCAAAAAACTAAATAAACTTAATCAGTAACACAGAAATGAGCGAACAATTTACTCACGGTTATGCACTATTAATTGGCGTCGGGGAATCTGCTTATAGTAATTTGTCATTACCAGTAACCGTAAAAGATACTCAAGCAATTTATGCAGCTTTAATCGATCCGGAACTATGTGCTTATCCTGATAACGAAGAACATATTCGGGTGCTGAATAATCAAGATGCGACGAAAGAAGGTATTTTAGAAGGACTGAATTGGTTAAAAGCAAAAGCAGAT
This sequence comes from Mastigocoleus testarum BC008, assembly GCF_001456025.1. Lineage (GTDB taxonomy): Bacteria > Cyanobacteriota > Cyanobacteriia > Cyanobacteriales > Nostocaceae > Mastigocoleus > Mastigocoleus testarum. The sequence continues at coordinate 4,086 of NZ_LMTZ01000066.1, read as the reverse complement.
TCTGACTCTCAAGCTACCGTGTTTGTTTACTATTCAGGACATGGTTGGCTCGAAGAGAATAACAATAGCTACTATCTGATACAACATGATATCGATCCTTTCGACTTAACAGAATCTGCATTAGCTGCTGAAACTTTCACCGATGCATTACGCCAAATTCAAGCCGAACGTTTATTAGTTGTAATTGATAGCTGTCATGCTGCAGGTATGGCAACATCTAAAGAAGGTAAAACTACCCCTGCTTTTAAACTTCCTCAAGGTTTTGTAGAAGTTCCACCATCCAAAAGCTTAATTGATAATTTGAAACAAGGTAAAGGTAGAGTCGTTTTTACATCATCGGAAGGCGAGCAAAAATCTTGGATTAAAGATGATTCTAGCAGTATCTACACTTATCATTTTCTCGAAGCTTTGCAAGGTGCGGGTAACAAACCAGGTGATACAGAAGTTCGAGTTTCTAACATCATGAATCATCTGGGTAAGGTTGTACCAGAAAGTGCGCGTCAGTTATATGACGCAAAGCAAACCCCTCATTTTGATATGGATGCAGGAGATTTTGTCATTACAAAACTGCGGGGTGGTAAAGGTTTACCCGATAAGGGATGGGATGAAATTAAATCTGAGGCGATGCAAAAGATAAATAAAATTGCTGATGTTATAAACCAGCATGGAAAATTTATTACTAATATTAATGAAGCTCACGGTCTTCACATTGGTGATGTTTATCACAAATAACTACTGTAAAGTGACAAGGATAATAAATGCCTACCCCCGATGAAATTAAGGTTATTTTTGAAAAACTTACAGCAGGTACTGCAACCGATGAAGATATTGAAATCCTGCGTCAAGCTTACGAAGGTAGTGAAAGGATATCGTTTCAATATGGTAATTCCATTGTCAATATTGGGCAGGGTAAGGATATTCACATTGGTGATCTTACTTATCAGACGATACATGCTGAGGTAATTCGAAAGGTTTTCCTTAAAGCTTTAGAGGAGCATCCAAAGACATCGAATAAAAAATATTACCCAGATCTACCACCTCATTTTATACGGCGTACTCAAGAAATAGAAAGGCTTAAACAATTAATTACACCAAAAAAACAGACTGATTTGCAATCATCTCATAAAGTAGGTGTGCATGGAATGGCTGGTATTGGTAAAACAGTATTAGCATCTGCACTAGTTCGTGACAAGGAGGTGCAACAGCAATTTTCTGATGGGGTATTCTGGTTAGACATGAGACAAGAGAATTCCCTGCATGAATTGCAACTTCAAGGCTTGCAAGATAAGGCTTGTTTAATTGTCTTGGATGATGTGTCGCGTGTAGAGCAAGTGAAGGCGTTTAATGATTTGGGAGAAGGCTGTTGTCTTTTGTTTACCACTTGTGATGCCAGAATCATCACTGATTTAGGTGCTGTGGAGTATAAACTGAATTTTTTCAACAACGAACAGGCATTAGACCTATTAGCAAAATGGGTTGGACAAGAAGTAGAAACTTTACCAAACGTGGCACGAGAAGTGGCAAAACAATGTGATTATTTGCCTTTGGCATTATCTCTTTGTGGAGCGCAAATAAAAGACGGTATGCGCTGGAAAAGTTTGCGGGATGCCTTACAAGAAACCAAGTTAAAACGTCTGAATCGTCCAGGTGGTAGCATTTATCAATTACTTAAAATTAGCATCGATGCCTTAGCAGATGAAAATAAAACATATGCTGAGTGCTATCGGGAATTATGTATATTTCCTTCAGGCTCATCTATTCCGGAAGCAGCACTTGCAACTCTGTGGCAAAAAACTCATCATGATATGGAAGAGCCAGATGTGGATTTTTTAATTATAATATTGACCCGCAAAGACTTATTGCGAAGAACCGGTAATGCAGCTGAGCAATTAGTTTCAATGCACAATTTACTATATAAATATTTACGTAGCTTAGTTAGCGATAGCGATTTAAAAGCTTTAAATGAGGAGTTTTTAGCAGCATATTGGAGTAAATCTACTAATGGTTGGCATACAGTTCCGGATGATGGCTATTTCTTTAAGTATCTTGCATATCATTTATTTAGTGCTGGTCGTGAGACAGATTTACGAGAACTGTTGCTGGATTTTAACTGGCTACAGAAAAAATTAGAGATTATAAATACTTATGCTTTGATTGCTGATTTCAATTATCTTTTAGATGATGTAGAACTACGTTTAATACAAAAAGCTCTTGTACTCAGTGCCCACATCTTAGAGCAAGATCGCAAACAATTGTGGAGTCAACTACAGGGTCGCTTGATGAGAGACACATCTACTACGATCGAGACCCTTCTCCAACAGAAACCTCCTTTTCCTCTATTTCGTACTCTTACTCCTAGCCTTCACCAAGCTGACACTGCTTTATTACGTATCTTTACTGGTCACTCCGATCATGTCAAAACCTTGGCAGTTTCTGCTGATGGTAAGTATGTTCTTTCTGGTTCATCTGATACAAGTCTGAAGCTATGGAATCTAAATACAGGCGAACAAATATGCACACTTGATGGTCATAATGCGATTATTTATACTGTGAAGTTGATTCCTGAACGAATGCAAGCAATTTCAGGAGCAGCAGACGGAAGTATTAAACTCTGGGACTTAGAAAAACAGGAATGTATACATACTTTTAAAGAAAATACAAGTTCTGTGTATACTGTGGCGTTGATACCTGAACGAATGCAAGCAATTTCAGGAACAGCAGACGGAAATATTAAATTATGGGATTTAGAAAAACGTGAATATAAATACACTTTGAGGGCGCATGAAGCTTCTATCAATGCTTTAGCGGTGCTTCCCGAACAAATGCAAGCGATTTCAGCCTCATCTGACTCAACTCTAAAACTTTGGGATTTAGAAAATCGGAAATGTATTGGTACTTTCCAAGGTCATCAGGGTGCAATTCAAACTGTTGCAGTACTCCAGAAACACAAACAAGTTATTTCCGGTTCAGCAGAAGGAATCTTAAAATTATGGAACTTGGAAAATTTTGAATGTCTACATACATTCAAGGCTCATGAAGGTTCGATTTGCTCTGTAATATTTTTAACTGACCAGATGCGAGTTGTTTCAAGTTCAACAGATAAAACTCTCAAGTTATGGAATTTAAAACAAAGAAATTGTGAACTCATACTCAAGGATAGCGATTGGGCAAACGCCGTCGCAATAATTCCTACCAGTGAAGACTTAATTGCTGCTTCTGATGATTACACTTTGAAGTTATGGAGTTTAAGCAATCAAAAGTCCAAATTATCTGTTGAAAGACATAATGATACAGTCAGGGCTTTAGCTGTTACAGCAGATGGTAAACAGGCTATCGCTATCTCTGCTTCTGAGGACAAAACTCTCAAATTATGGAATATAGGTAGCGGGAAGTGTGAACTTGAACTCACTGGTCACCACGACATAGTTACTGCTCTTGCTTTAACTCCAGATGGGAAACAAGCTGTCTCAACTTCCTTGGATGGCAAACTAAAAGTATGGGATCTGAGACATAAAACTAATAGCAGATGCAAACTCACTATTCATCAAAGCCTTCCAGCCACTAGCATCGCTTTTATAACAAATAGTGAAGAATCTATTCTCATTGCATCAGATAACATTTTATGGCTTATAAATTTAAATGATTTGGAATGTAATTTCCTTCCCGAAGTTCATAGCGATATGATTACAGATTTAGCTGTCACAGCAGATGGTCGACAAGCTATTTCTGCTTCAAAGGATGGCACGCTTAGGTTATGGGATTTAAAAAATGGGGAATGTAAACGAGTTCTGGAAACTCAAGCTAAGACAATTACTGCAATAGCAATGACACCAGATGGGAAATGGGTTGTTTGTGCTACAAACGATAACAATTTAAAGTTATGGAATTTGCATAAAGAAGAAGACAAGTATCAAAGTTTTTTGTTCGGGCATACTGATTGGATAAATGCTTTGGCAATTACAGCTGATGGCAAGCGTGCTATCTCTAGCTCATATGATAAAACCCATCTTCCGCACTCTAACTGTCACAATCGGTAATTACTTAAATAAATCAATAATAAAAGAGTAAAAAAGTACTTTTTACCAC
>NZ_LMTZ01000065.1 GCF_001456025.1 Mastigocoleus testarum BC008 | reverse complement strand
CTTTTTTACTCTTTTATTATTGATTTATTTAAGTAATTACCGATTGTGACAGTTAGAGTGCGGAAGATGGGTTAACAAAGTTCGTGCAAGTATAAAATTACCTGCCAAATAATGAGGAAAAACTATTAAGTATAGTAGTTGAAGGCGGAAGCTAGTTCGGGTTAAGGATGTTTATTCAACAATTAATGGTTGACACAACATAGACATATAAAAATTTACCAAAATTAAGTAATCACATAATCAAAGTTTGAACTTATCCCGAACTAATTTTATTTTAGCTACTTGTATTACATCGGATTTTTAAAACCCCTTTATACTTTTTGTTATTTCCTCCCACACTCCCCACACTTCCAATACCAATGACTAACGCAAACATTTTGGTTATCGGGGCAGGGGTAAGCGGTTTCACGACTGTAATCTGTTTAAGGGAGGCAGGCTTTGATGTCATGGTCGTAGCAGATAACTTTGCTCCTGATTTAACATCTATAGTCGCGGGTGCTTTGTGAGAATGACCTCCAGCAGTTTGTGGTCATCATGGTGCCCCTAGATCTTTGGAGCACTCCAAAAAATGGTGCATGACTTCCTACCATAAGTTCAAGGAAATGCACGCAGATTTCGGCGACCAATCAACAGGTATTTATCTGAGAGATGTGTATTTCTACTTCAAGGATGTCTTGGAAAATCAACCCTTTGATCTCAAGTATATCCATCCTGCCAGTGTAATTTCACAGAGTGATGATCCAGCAATTGCTATTATCCTGAGCAATAGAAAGTATCCAGTGCTTGAATTGGATTTGGAAGTAGCATTGCATACTGATTTTTACAAAACCAATAACAACAATCTTTTGCAGTTAAATGGATTGAGGAAGAAGAATAATAGTATCAGTAGTAAATTTTGCAACAATGCAGGTGGCTCCGATATTGTACAAAATTTAACAAGAAGGGAACAGTCGACAGGGAACAGCGGTTGCGTGAGATGCACTTGCAGTGAACGCAAAGCGTCTCCCTCTGGGAGAACCCCGCAACAACGTAAGTTGCCATCCGGTGCAGCCACCCCGCAGGGTGGGAATGCGCACCAAGACAGGGAACAGGGAAGAACGACAGGTTTCTTGTTAAGAGTGAGAAAATAGTGGGTTTAAGTCTCCCCACCTTCTTGCATGATTGACGCACTACGTGAACACCTTTTTGTGCGGGCAAAGCCGTCGCCGCAGGCTCTATGCTGTAAGGCTTTGGTGGTATAGGCTTTGGTTGCGGTTCAAAGCCCCTACCTTCTTGCGGAGCCGTCGCTGCAGGCTTATGCATCACTGTTCCCTATTCCCCGTTCCCTGTTCCCTTTACTTAAAGTCTGATTGAACCGCCGACCAATTTACAGGAGAAGGTTTTATGATTCTCAAGTCACTCATACTGAAAACCTTCTCCTTGTTATCCTCTTGCAGACATACTTTTGCTTTGTTGCCGTTAATCTCTTGGATGTATGCCTGAAAACCATTCCAGCTTCTGTCTCCACTGGAAGCCTGGATTCTTACGGTTGCACCTGGTTGCACAAGCTCAAAGTCTAGGAAGCTTCTTGGATTGATATATTTAGCTGCTAATTCATCTGTAATCTTGGTCTTAAAATCGCCCCAGCAAATAGTCTTTTCCCCATTGACTACATCGTAAGAGCAATCTTTACCTTCATGCTGCCACTGTTGGGGGAATACTTTCCAAGGCTCTGGCAGTTCTAGTATGGAGTTCTTTACTTCTTCCTGTAAAACTTCTTTAATTGTTGGTTGTTTACGCAGATTCTGCAACCACTCCAAAGCACTTAACCCTGTTGCTTTAAATTCTTCGTAGATATCTCGAGCTTCTGCACATCCAGGAATATCTATTCTCAATCTTTCTCTGCCTTTTTTACCAGTAAGCCTTACACCTTCTCTTGAAGTTGGTATACTTGGAAGTCGATTCTCTTTAATTTTTTGTGCAATAGATATTTGAGTATCTGATGGCTCTATTGTTCCCAAAATATTTCTATTCTTGGGTTGAGCCAATTGACTCAGCATGCTTACCCCTAAACGACGGGCTACTACTGTTGGAATTTCGTCAGTAATCGCAGACACCTTAATTAGTTTGTTGACTGGCCCTTTTTCTAATCCTGCTGACGAGATAAGTTTTGTGAATTTACGCTTTGTATTCTCTTTGACTTGAGACAAGATTCTACCCGCTTGCAACAACATATCCGTCGCTTCTTCCCATAATTGACAAGCGACTGCAAGCTCATCTTCTGCAAAGTGATTTACAGAAAAATTTTCTTCTTGTAACGTAATGGATTTAGCTTCTAAAGTTAACATGGTAAATTTAGATAGATTAAATAGATTTAGTTAGATAGATTTTAGATTTTATAGATTTAAAATCTATCTTTTATTTGATTGGTGTCCTTTTGTTGGACGATACTTAGTCCAATGCCAAAGATTTTGTTTTGATATATTTCTTAATAATGGGCTGAAGCGTGAAACTAGTTTCCTTATCTTCAGGAGATTTCTGTTTTTCAATCAAAGAGTATTCTTCAAGTTTTTCTATTGCTTTGACTATTTCTGAAATAGAGTCAATTCCTGTATTTTTCTTCAAGTCTGTTAAGAGTTTACTTATCTTAATCGAAGTTAATTCGTTGGTTTTTGTGTCTATATATTGCAAAACTTGTTTTTGCAATTGGGTCAAAGTCCCAGTAAACATCTCATCAAGCATTAATGAAAACTTACGGCTTACAAGAGTAGTAGGATTTTGGAAAAATGCTTTTTCATTACCAAATATATTATGTATTCGATGTGCTAATTCTTTAAGTTCGGAGGGGTTACCGCGATATTTTATGACTAATTGCTCACAGGCATCTTTATCCTTTAAACCAAGATCAAATAACATCTGCATTGCTGCAGCATTGTCTAAGCCTCCTAATCTAATACAATCTATTGGACGATACAGTATTAGCTCTTTGGTTATACACTGAAGTTCCCTAGTAGTAAATACAAAACAGCTTTGATGTTCTTCTTCTGCCAAGCGCTGTACAAAGGTTCGGTAAGAGGTATCAGTATCTGGAAAAGAAAAGTCATCTAGTACGATCAAGCAATTCTTCTTTCGCAAAACTTTGAGAAGAGCACTGACCCTAGAACTGTTATTGTCAGGTAAACCTGAAAAGTTATGTGCTGGATCAACCATAGCCAGTAGCTCCATCACCAAGTCTTGCAGTGGTGGTCGATGACGAACAGATTTCCAAACAAAGCAATTAAAATTTACTTGCTTCTCTAAGCTAATACTTGCCAGCAGTTGAGCTGCTAAAGTGGACTTACCTATACCTGCAACTCCTATAATTGATACGCAACGATTGCGTTCAATGATGATCTTTTCCCTAAGTTGAGATATTTCAGCAGTCCGACCATAAAAGTCAGAAAGACTGGGTAGTGTTCCACCTATAATTTTATTTAAATATTCTTGAGAAAGCTTTTCACATTTAACTTTTCCAGCTAACTTATCAAGAAAAATCTTCAAACTGTTTTTGTTGATTTCTCCTTCACCAAGAATTCTTGTAAGTTGCTTAAAAAACTTAGGGCCTAGGGTTGTTTGTAGATAGTTGTAACTATATTCAGAGTTATCTGCAATTTCTGAATACTTTTGTTCATGGTAAATCCCTCTGACAAGAACTGTTTCAGCTTTTGTTAAAGGCTTACCTCTCTTTGAAATTAGTAAAATATTGAATTTATCTAAAGTATCCTCATACGATAGAAAGTTATTGCTTGAGTTCATTACTCTATTTTTAAAATAATTATTGAAATAATAGATTATTATGTCTCTTTTTAATATCTCCTATTAGATAAAATATATCTTTAGATAGATAAACAAAGACAAAAAATTCTTGTGCCTAAAGCTGGTTTCTGCGATAAGTACATGGGCATAAAAAACCGTTCGCCACTAGGCGCGTTTCTCGCCAGCCTACTTATTCCATCCTTGGAAATACCAAAATATCACTAACGAGCATGCAATTCTGGTATATCTCTAATTTTGCAATACTATTAAAATTAGTACTCTGTACTAACAAACAAGGTCTTTGAGTGTGCTCTATTGTATTAACCCCCTATGTGATAACAGAGAAAATCCAGATTCAAGAACACAATCTACATGTCTGAGTTGTGGTAACGAATTATTAATCAACAATCGTATTTATCTGACAAAACCCCTCAGGGATTTGAAAAAAGATCCCTTTAGTTACACAACCGAGATATTCGAGGTAACAGACTTAGGAACTAAGTGGGACCCAGGACCTAGAAAGAGAATCATGAAAATTTTGAAGTGGAGCGAGCCTAAGTTAGTTGAGTTATTTGAACGGGAAAGCAAAACTTTAAGATTACTTAATCACCCATCTATTCCTAAAAGCACTATTGACGATTTTTTTACTTTTACTCCCATAACTCCCGCTGGCACTTCCATAACTTTACGTTGTTTAGTTATGGATAAATTTGAAGGTTTGAATCTATATGAATACATAAGGGTGAATGGTAAACTTACTAGCAAACTTGCTTTAGATTGGCTAGAGCAACTAGTGAAGATTCTCGATCGCGTACATCAAAGCGAATTTTTCCACAGGGATATCAAACCTTCCAATATCATCTGCCAACCAAATGGAAAATTAGCTCTGATTGATTTTGGTGCCTCCAGACAAATCACTGATACTTATATGACAAAAATAAAGGTAAATGGTGGTGCCAGCGATACTTTTATAGATACCAGTAAATACGAGATTACCGTTGTTAGTACACCAAACTATACGCCAATTGAGCAATTTAATGGTAGAGCAATACCTCAATCAGATTTTTATGCTCTTGGGCGAACTTTTGTGTATTTATTAACAGCGACCCCTTTAAACAATCTACCGATTGACAAAACAACAGGACAGATTATTTGGAGAGACAAAGCCCCTCAGATAGATAAATTATTTGCCAATCTGATTGACGAATTGCAGTCAGAATTAGTGAGTAAACGTCCACAAACTACTGAAGTTATTCTTGAGCGGTTAAATCGCTTACCTTTGAAATCAAAAATTTATCGAGTAGTTAAATCAAAAGCTTTTAAAATCGGTGCTTCTATATTAAGTTTTTTAACAATTTTTGCTGTTTACTATGGATTAAAACCTATTCTTGCAAACTATTTCTTTGAGCAAGGCAAGAAAGCTGAAACCGAAAATAAATTCATAAAATCAAAACAAAATTTTAATTTGGCTATTTCTTTTAATCAAAATATTAATAAATCTATCTCTAGTTTCTACTTTGAGAAAGCTTTCCGTAATTCTTCTAAACCTGAAATTGCCAGAAAATATTACGAGCTTGCAATTAAATTCAACAAAAATGATATTGCTGTCTATAGCAACCTAGCATTAGTTTGTCAGCAACTTGCAGACTTTAAATGCGTAAATGATAGTTACTCCCGTGCATTAAAATTGAATTCTAATGATTGGATTATTCATTACAACTTGGGAAGCTTTTATGATGATCAAGAGCAATATGATAAAGCCGCACACTACTATAAAATAGCTTTGAAAAAAAGTAAAAATAATTCTGTTCGAGCTATCAACAGCTTATCAAGATTAAATAATTTAACTGGCAATTATAAGAATGCAGAGTCTTTAGCATTACAAGGTTTAGATAAATTAGCATTACAAGGTTTAAATAAACCCGATCATAAACATATTCAAGCGACTTTAAAAAAAAATTTAGCATGGGCACTGTTCGGTCAAAAGAAATACCTTCAAGCCCAAACTCATTTGCAGAAATCTTTAGAGATTGACCCGCAAAAAACAGAAGCTTACTGCTTATTAGCTCAAACCCAAGAACAATTAAATTTAGCTTTGGATGCTAAATTATCCTGGGAGGCTTGTTTGATACTTAACTCCAGCTTGCCCGAAGTTCAAGGCTGGAGACAAAAGATTTTACGAAAAATTCTTTAACTGCATAAGTTCATGTCATAAGCAATTATAACTATATTACTTCTTTTTCATATCAAGTTTTTTTAGTCTTTATGCTGTCCCGTAATTTCATTTACAGTACTTTCATACTCATTTTTTTTACAAATACAGTCCAAGCTCAAACACAAATCTCCAAACATCACCAATTCGTTAGATCTAATCCTATTGGAAGAATATTAAGTGGTGATCGCAACAAAGAAGAAGGAAGTTCGATTTTTCCTGGCGATCGCATACATCCCAGATCAGGAACAGTAAAAATCTTGTGTTACCCAAATAAAAAGATATTGCTTCTTGGAGAGGGATTAGTTGATGACACAGCAGATAAATGTGTCAAACCAACAGAGTTAGGTAAATGTGCAACTAATAATAAAAGAAACTGTTCCAGAACCAAAACGCAAACCACAAATTGAGAAAAACCAATAATCACTAATCCTTACGGGAACATTATTTTAAATCGGCAACCTTTAATATCCTGGCTACCAGTTTCTAATTCAAGCAAATATACAGTTATTCTCAAAGGTCATGGGCTTCATTGGTCTAAAGATACTTCAAAAAATAAACTTACCTATCCGGAGAATCAACCTCCACTACAATACGGGAAGATTTATAAATTAGATGTAATTACTAATCAGAGTGGTTCTCCTACTGCTGTAGATTCTACTATCCTAATAATGACATCCCAACAGGAAGCACAAGAAATCAATGATACTGTAAAGCAAGTTCAGAGTCTTAACCTAACTCCAGATCAAGAAGCTCGCGATCTTGATACTATCTTTATGTCACAAGATTTGCTTACACAGGCAATTCAGGTTTTGCAAAAGCGAATTGATGCTTCTACTAACGATCCAACTCTTCATCGCTTGTTAGGCGATCGCTATTTACAGGCTGGATTTCCACAAAAAGCAAGACCCCTTTATGTCAAAGCGAAAAGTCTAGCTCAAGAAAATGCTAACAAAGCTGAGCAAAGACTAGCGCAACAAGGATTAGAGAAGACTATACAGCAGCAGTAAAGCTATTTGCTAACTAATATAAATGGAGACCAATAATAAGGATGAGAATATTTGGGGTTTTTCAAAAGCGCTAACTGTGCTTGTCTTAGAGCTTGTGCTTTATTCAGTCCATTATTCAAATTCTTATAAAAATCTCCCATTAACTCTGAAGTGGATTTAGCATTGACTAACCACAAAGTTGCCAGGGTGTTTTGTGCGCCAACCATAGCTGCCATTCCAGCGATACCTAAAGCTGAACGCTTATCTCCTTTCGCAGTTTGACAAGCACTCAGAACAAGTAAATCAATAGGACTGGGATTATTTTTCAGTAGATTCTCGAATTCCCTAACATTGATTGGTTTATCCCAAGCCAAGATGAAAGTCTTGTGTGGGTCGGAACTAAACTGTCCATGAGTCGATATGTGAATTAAAGGAAAATCTTTTCTTCTTTTTACCATCGATTCCTGGAAGTTATTGCTGGTAAAACCTGCATTAATTAATTCTATAACCTCAGTAGTATTATTTCTTATATAAGATATTTCAGTATTTACTTCAGGTAAAGGGGTTATATTTCCTGGAAACAAGGGATGCTTTAAATTGGTATTGGCTTGGGACAAACCAGCAACTAGTACTTTTAAATTCTCTGTAACTAAAGGCGCTGTTTTAGAAGTTAAAGATACTGTAATAGCATAATCTTCTAAAAGATATCTTTCACCATCATGCAGTAAAGAAAATGGAACATTCTGGAAATAGGTATCTAATACAAATACCAACTCACCTTCATCTGGTAAATATTTTTTAATTGGTAAAACCAGTAAATCATAGATATTTTGGGAGTAAGTTAAAAATCTTGATTCAGAAATAGTTAAAAAGTCTGGTGATTGTAACAAATTTATCAAATCATCAATACCAGAAGTTATTTCTGAAAAATTTGCTGTATGACGAAAAAACAAATTATCTTTAGTTTTTATAATTATCTCTACTTGGTTTTTTATCTGAAAAATATAGATGATAGGAAGTACTTTTGAATTATTAGTATCATTTGTATAAACTTCTTTTTCAAAGGTAGGTAAATAATTACATTGTAAAAAATTTTTGATTTCAGCTAGTTGTAACTTCTGCTTGACTTGAATTATTTGATTAAAATTTGGTTTTTCCCTTGATAGAAGTAAATTTAAATATTGTTTATATACAGCTTCTATTCTATCCTTAAAATTAAATTTAAATTCGGGATTAGCTGATAAACTACTACTTTGAACTTGCTCAATACTCTTAATTGCAGCATCATAAGCTTTATTTGCCCGGTCAAATTTTCCTAGTTTTTGATACAGGCGAGCTAATTCCTGTTGCCATTGGTAGGCAATATCCCATGCTCTTACTGACTGAGCTAACCCCAAAGCTTCCTCTAGATATATTTCTGATTTTTCCAGTTGCCCCAAATTATCGTAAATTTTACCTACAGTTCCTTTCGTAAAAGATTCTGCTCTTTTATTATTAGTTTTATCCAAGGCAGATAATCCAATATTTAAAGCTGCATTATATAGATTTATTTTTTCATTTGTAAAAATCCGGCTTAAGTCTTCATTAGCTGCAATTTTAATTAGAATATCTGAAAACTGAGTACTAGCATAAATAGACTTATTAGTTTGTAACTTTCCAAAATTGGCTACCAATAATTTCTTCGTCAAATCATATATACTTTGCTGGTTATTTGATATTTTTAAATTATCAAAAATTACTGATTTCTTTTTGAAAAACTGCTCTAATAATAAATCTAATTGATTCAGTTGAGCTAATAGCTCAGTATCAGATTTTTTATTGCCAGTACTTTTGACTTGTTGATAATAATTTAATGCTTGAATAAATCTAGATTCAGCCTGATTTAATGCTTCTTTTTTTCCTACAGGCTCCTCAGTAATCTGATATTTATTTGATGCTTTTTGGTAACTAGTACGCTCCGTATTAGCTAAACTCAACAAAAGACTATTTTGCAATTCTTTTGAAAAACTTTTGCTTATTACCAAGGCTTCTTTCAATACAATTTCAGATATTTCCGGCTTGCCAATTAGCCGTAAAACATTACCCAAATTCTTTAATCCCAGAATTTGAGTTTTTCCCCTTGATTGCTTTTGTAATGCATTCATCAACTCCTGTTGCTGTTTAACTTTAGTCTGATTCCCACTACAAATCCAAGTTTTATCTTCCAGTTTCAAAGCAGTAATCAAAGTTTCACAACTACGTGTATATAAACCTAGACTTTGCAGTGCTAAACTTTGGTTGATCAAGGAGCCAGTTTCACCATCGGAATTATTTAATTGCTGATAAATTTTATAAGCTTCCGACCAAGTATTTAGTGCTTTTTGCCCTTCTCCCTGTTGCAATTGTTTATGCCCTTTTTGGGTAAGCTTCCTAGCACTCACACTCAGATCTATACTTGCTGATGTCGGTAATGTATACCCTATTAAAATTATCATTAANGATAGTCTGAACTCTTGGAACCTTTATACTGTAGGCAATACGTTAAAAATAACCTTGCGCAAAACCGTGAAGGAATTTTTAAGACTTATTGTTTTTGCCAAAGATCGTAAAAATGGGAGTTTATACATCAACTCATCCTCGTAAATTGGCGAAGGTATTGCTTTAAATTCAAATTTTTTTATTCTGAATTGTACAGGCTTGTTTACATTTCCATCTAACTGAAGAATTTGATTTGATTGAGATTGAGGTAAATATTCTTGTTTTATTTGCCCTTGGGCTGGTGAGTTTGTGATTACAAACAAGAATACAACAACACCCTGCAAAAAATTAATAGGTTTTCTGAAAAGCCTATCCATCATGAAAAGTTATTTATTTGTTATTTGCTATATTTTCAGATGCTTGCTGCTGTGCGCAAGGTGTTGAAAGTGAACCATAAGGTACAACTGTTGGATTAGGCTTTGCTGTCAGCCGAATTGTGCCATCTGGATTCCACGCCGCACCTTGCGCTTCTAAGTATTCTTCCATTGGTGGATCACTAACATCAATTGTTTCTTTTTGGGAAGTTTCTTGATTTGTGTCTGTAGTATCATGCCACCCAAGATCATCATCAAGAATGTCGAAAGGACTCGGTCCAATGTTGGCACCAAAAATGTAAAATTCTCCTTCTGCTGCTCTGTCTACAACATCGTTTTCTACTGCACAGAGCACTCGTGGCTTGGAATTATTTTCTATTTCTACCACTGGCTTAATTGCTCCAGAAAGATTCGGGTTCGGAGTATCAATATTTACTATCCCGTCTACTCCTCTCTCTGAAGTCGCTGTGATTGAACTGTCAGGAGAAACGAACAATCCTGTTGCTTTGATGTTTATATTGCCACCGTTTCCTCTAATGGCATTTGCTCTTATACTGCTGTTTTTGAGAATTGCGATCGCTTCTGCTGCGATTTTTATATTACCACCGTTGCCACTACCCCCGGCACTTGTTGTGATTTCGCTATTACTTAATTGCAAGTCACCAGATTTCAAAAAAATATTTCCTCCTTCTCCTCCTGTACCTCTTCCTGCTTCTCTTGCAGTCGCAGATGATATTTTACCTTTCTCTAACTTAATACTGTTAGCCTCGACCCGCAAAGATCCAGCATTTCCTTTTCCTGGCTTAATGGAAGTTACAAAACTTGCTGTCTTTTCGCCACCAATAACAACCCTACCACCATCGCTTAAGGTTAATTTTTTAGTTTTTATCGATACACCTCCGGCATTTCCTCGCCCTACTGTTCTAGTCGATATCCTGCTGGGAGAATTACCAGTCAAAGATACTCCAGTTACTTTGACTTCTTCGGAGGCTTTTAAAGATATTTCACCTCCCACTCCTTCCCCAAAAGAACCTGATGACATTATTCCACCAGAATGCAAAATTAATCGCCTAGTTTGAATATTGATATTACCTCCATTTCCAGTAGATCCTCTGTACCCCGAACTTGATATTGAACTACCTCCACGCCTTGTTGGTTTTCTGCTCAATGTCACTTCATCACGAGCTAATATTTCCACCGAACTAGCATTTCCAGAACCATAAGTACCAGCAGCTATAGTTGCTCCATCACGAATATTTAACCACCTCGCTTCAATCTTTAAATCTCCACCATTACCAGCAGCTTTTGGATAAACTAAACTGGATATACTGGTATTAACGAAAGATGGAAGTTTTGACGATCCAATCAAATTTACTGAATCTGAAACACGAATCCTTAATACTCCCCCTACTCCTCCTCCCAGTGTACTTGTCTCAATTTGAGATCCACTTTCTAAATTCAAGCTCTTACCTTGTATTTGTATATCACCGCCACCTTTTCCGCTGGCATCAACTGCGGTGGCTTCATACAAACGTATGTCTCCAAAAGTTGGGAACTGGGAGTATCTTAATGCCCAGCCTTTACTATTCGGAGTTAGTTTTACTAAACCTGAGCTAACTACACTACCCAATTCAATACGTCCTCCTGCTGTTTTCAAGGTTGCGCCCTTGAATACCAAATCACCACCCACTAAAGCTAAAGTTTTATCTGGCTGGACACGTAAACCAGTGGTAGTATCTATTAGCTTTAAACTTTTTCTTATACCTTTTCCATCACCAACAACACCAATACTTCCTGGATTACTTGCAAAACCCAAACCAATCGGTACACTAACTGTTAAAAGTGTCTCTGCTTTAGAAGAGTTAACATCAAAACTACTGCCATCTGCAAATTTGATACTATTTGCGGTGCTACCAATAAACGAACCACCAATATTTAACCGAGCATTTGCACCAAAAGAAATACCATTCCGATTAAGGAAAAACAGGTTAGCCTTACCATTCGCTTGGAGTAACCCATCTATGTGAGAAACAGATGACCCCGTGACTCGAATCAAAATATTTTCAATATCTAAGTCATTTTTTAAAAATGCTCTATCTCCATTAGGTACAGAAAATTTTTCAAAACTGTGGAATAAATTATTTCCTGCTTGACTTCCCCCAGTAATGATATTTGTATTTCCCTCTCGGCTTATCTTGGATTTGATCCCAGAGTTATCTGGAACAATTTGTGCCACACTTGGCATTGGATTTAATATAGATAACAAAAAACTACATCTTATAAGCCAAAAAAAACGACTTTTTCTCATCCTCAATATCTATTATCTTTTACAGATTTGATTTTTGCTTATTCTAAGATAATCTGTGCAAGCTTGTACAGTTTCACTATTATCAAATGAAATTAATTAATTCAGTGTTTTGATATCAATACATCACAATAAAGTGTCAAAATTTGAATGTCAATTTTTTTTGCAAATATATACAAATTTAGATATTAATTCATGGGATAATGGTTACCACTAAATATGGAGATAAATAGTTGCTATCTTAAACAAGAGACATTAAATTGCCAAAATGCCAATCACTATTTACGTTGCTAAACAATATGAAAAAACGTAGTCAATCATTCGACAAAATTGCACAAATATATGATAAAGCACGCCCCACTTATCCAGAACAATTGATTGAAGATATCACTCATTTGGCTGCTATTCAGGATAAAGCCTCAATTTTAGATATTGGTACAGGTACTGGTCAGGGAACCATCCCATTTGCACAAAAAGGTTACGCTATACATTGTTTGGAGCCGGGTCCTAACTTAATTGCGATCGCTAAGCAAAACATGTCTTCATATCCAAAAGTCACATTTGAGACGGTTACTTTTGAGAATTGGAAATTACAACCACAATACTTTGATTTGGCAATATCTGCTCAAGCTTTTCACTGGGTTAATCGTGAAATTGGTTATCCAAAAGTTGCACAAGCCTTAAAAAAAAATGGTCATATTGCATTTTTTTGGAATTTTTCTCTTTCAGTGGATACTCCAATAACTCAATCACTTAAATCAGCCTTTCAAAAATATGTAACCCGAGTCTCAAGTAAGCAATCTTCAATTGATTCATTGATACAAAAAAGAGAAAATTGGATTAATAATAGTTTGTGTTTTAAAAATTTAGTTATGAAACAGTATCCTTGGTCTATTAACCACGATTCAAAGGAGTATATAAACTTATTGAAAACTCAAACTTTTTATCAAAATTTTGATGATAACGACAAAAATAATATATCTAATATTGTTGAAGAAATATTCAGTAATCATGGGGGATTTATTACCCTTTCCTATTTATCTGTCCTCTTCTTCGCTCAAAAAATATAGGCACCTAAAGACACAGCCGGGTATTGAAAATTAATTATTTTTTTATTGAGAATCAACACAAGGTGTTGAAAGTGAACCGTAAGGTACAACCGTTGGATTAGGTTTTGCTGTCAATCACTATTTACGTTACTAAAAAAGATGAAAAAGCGTAGTCAATCATTCGACAAAGTTGCACAAATATATGATAAAGCACGCCCTACTTATCCAGAACAATTGATTGAAGATATCATTCATTTGGCTGAGCTAAAAAACTCAGCTTCAATTTTAGATATTGGTACAGGTACTGGTCAGGGAACTATTCCATTTGCTCAAAAAGGTTACGCTATCCATTGTTTGGAACCAGGTCCTAACTTAATTGCGATCGCCAAGCAAAACATGTCTTCATATCCAACAGTCACATTTGAGACAGTTACTTTTGAGGATTGGAAATTGCAACCACAATACTTTGATTTAGCAATATCCGCTCAAGCTTTTCACTGGGTTGATCGTGAAATTGGCTATCCAAAAGTTGCACAAACTTTGAAAGAAAATGGTCATATTGCATTTTTTTGGAATTTTTCCCCTTTAGCTGATACTCCAGCATTTCAATCACTCAATGAAGCATTTAAAAAGTATGCACCACAAATGGTATACAACCCACCCTCAATTGATTCACTAATACAAAAAAGAGAAAATTGGATTAATAATAGTTTGTGTTTCAAAAAATTGCTGGTGAAACAGTATCCTTGGTCTATTAATTATGATTCACAACAATATCTAAATTTATTGAAAACTCGAACAGTTTATCAAGATTTCAATGAAGATAAAAAAAATAATATATCTAATATCGTCGAACAAATATTAAATAATCATGGAGGGTTTATTAATAGACCATATTTATCTATTCTTTTATTCGCTCAAAAAAAATAGATATCTAAAGGCAGCTAGAGTATTTAAAATTAATTACTTTAGGCTGTTCGGTACTTAGTATGCTAAAAAATTAATTTACAGCATATTTCAGGTTGGTGAGGTAGATTCAAACGGACATTAATGCTGATATAACAAGAGTTTAAGGATATAGTTTTGTACTTCATTTACTTGCAAAGTGCTGTAAAAATCTGTTCGTAGCTCTGCCTCAGTGTGCAAGAAAAAAGAAAGCAAGGTTTTAGTGGCGTTCACGGTTTTTTATGCCTATGTACTTAATTGTCATTATCGAATCAAAAATTTGCTTTGCTATCAATGAAATATAATTGCCAAAATATACTCATAATTTTATCATTTTATATTAATAAATAATCTGATATATTCGTCAATTATTAATCAGCATTTATCGATTTTATTTGGATATTTCCTAATAAAAAACTCATTTTAATAGAATTCTTTAGTTGTTAGATTTTTTGTTGCTTATCGATTTCATTCACGGGTATTGAATTTAAGTTGATACCAACACCTTTGCAACACCTCCATCTCAAACAAGCTTCATTTTTTATTACCAATGTCATCACATAAGTTCTTATCTTCTTCACTGACATTGGGATTATTCTTTAGATAATCCCGTGCCCAATTACAACCCTGCACCAGTAAGTCATCCAAATCAAAATTCCATAACTTCACAGTTTTGTCGTAACTAGCAGAAGCGATGGTTTTGCCGTTGGAACTAAATGTTACACTTGCGATTGCTTTGTCATGTCCTGTTAGGGTTCTAATAGCTTGTCCTTGCAAATTCCACAGCTTCACAGTTTTGTCGTCACTAGCAGTAGCGATGGTTTTGCCGTCGAGGCTGAATACCACGCTATTGATCCCCTCGCTATGTCCCCTTAGGGCTTTAATCATCTGCCCCTGTAGATTCCACAACTTGACGGTTTTATCCTTGCTAGCAGTAGCGATGGTTTTGCCGTCGCGGCTAAATGCTATGCTATTGATTTTTTCGCTATGTCCCGTTAGTGTTTTAATTTCCTGCCCATGCAAATTCCACAACTTTACAGTCTTGTCTCTACTAGCAGTAGCGATAGTGTTACCGTCGGGGCTAAATATTATGCTAAAGACTTGTTTGCTATGTCCTGTTAGGGTTTGAATAACCTTTCCTTGCAAATTCCACAATTTCACCGTCTCTGCATTTGCAGTAGCAATGGTCTTGCCGTTGGGACTGAATGTTATGCTATTGACCTCTTCGCCATGCCCTGTTAGGGTTTTAATCGTCTGCCTCTGCAAATTCCACAATTTTATGGTATTGTCCCTACTAGCAGTAGCGATAGTGTTACCGTCAGGACTAAATACTATATTGAAGACTTGTTTGCCATGTCCTGTTAGGGTTTGAATCACCTGTCCTTGCAAATTCCACAACTTGATGGTGTCGTCTGCATTTGCAGTAGCGATGGTGTCGCTGTTGGGGTTAAATGCTACACTTATGACTGAATCACTATGCTCTGTTAGGGTTTGAATAACCTGTCCTTGCAAATTCCACAACTTTATGGTGTAGTCCGTATCTGTAGTAGCGATGGTGTTGCTGTTGGAGCTAAATGCTACACTTATGACCGGGTCACTATG